>CACORY010000004.1 GCA_902629695.1 uncultured Pelagibacteraceae bacterium
GTAATAATTATTAATAACTATTGGTAATCTCGACATACATAAGTCTGAGTGATAGCATTGAAATATGAAAAAATTTTTTTGTTTAATAATTATTTTTTTTGCCTCAGGATGTCTAGAAACTCCCAAGGGTAAGCTACCTTCAATTAATCAAGCAGAAATTGATATGGAAGCTGAAAGACAAAAAAGAGTTTCATATGCAAAATTTATTGAACAAATGTCATTAGTAAAAAGAATAGGTTATAAGGTAAATAGCTCGAATGCTGATATCTGCAATAAAATAGATTTTAAATCTGGTTTAACATTTGCTAATGAAAATGTAATTGGTTTAAAGATTGCAAAATTTTTTCCCCCAAAAATTAATTTAGGATCAAGAGTTTCAATAATTGATATTGTTAAGGACTCGCCAGCCGATAAAGCAGGACTTGCTTTAGGTGATGTAATTCTAGAAGTAGATGACTTTATATTTCCTGAAGGAAAAAATGCTCTAAAAAAAATTTCTAAACATTTTAAAGATGTAGAGGAGAAACAAGTAAAAAGGATTAAGGTTGACAGAAAAGGCGAAATTTTAACGTTTAATATTAATCAAAAAAAAATTTGTAACTACCCAATAATTTTTACCCAAGATAAAATTGTTAATGCTTATGCAGATGGCAAGTCAATTATCATGACCCAAGGTATGGTTGACTATGCAAGAGATGATAATGAAATTGCAATGGTAATCGCCCATGAATTAGCTCATAACGATAGAGGTCATCTAGATGCTAAGAAAAAAAATACTTTAATAATGGGATCTATAGGTTTCATATTGGATCTTATGACAATTTATTATAGCGGAGGTACAGCAGGTGGAGATGCACAAAATACGGAACTGTGGTCAAAGATTGGCTCACAAGCATACTCAGTAGAATTTGAAAAAGATGCAGACTATGGAGGCGTATATTATGCCTACAGAGCAGGTTATGATATTTCACAAGTCAAAAATTTTTGGGAAAGAATAGGTTCAGAAAATCCAAAACAAATTGCAATAAGTAGTACACACCCGGCTACAGCTGAAAGATACTTACAAATAGAAAAGACCGTTGAGGAAATTAAAAAGAAAAAAAAAGATGGACTTGCGTTAGTACCAAATGAAAAAGAAATTAAAACAGAAAATAAAGAAACAGAGACCAAGAAAAAAAAAAAATTTGATTTAAAGAAACTTATAAAAGTTAAGGAAAAAAATTAATGGTGCCCCCGCACGGATTCGAACCGCGGACCTATTGATTACAAATCAATTGCTCTACCAGCTGAGCTACAAGGGCGTGTGCAATAATTATTAATAATTTTAGTATTAATCAACAATTTTTTTTAACAAAACTCAAATGATGAAATACAATAGACGCACTATTTGATATATTTAAGCTTTCAATTTTATTATTAATATTAATCTTTACTAAAAAATCCGCATATTTGGATGTATGATGATGCAAACCAAATCCCTCAGAGCCAAATAAAAGAATATTATTTCCTTTCCATTCTATATCTGTAAAGTCTTTTTCGCCTTTTCCATCAAAACCATAGACCCAAAAGTTTTTTTCCTTTAAGTTTTTTAATGTAGAATTAATATTTGCTACTTCAAATATATTTATATATTCAATAGCTCCACTAGCAGCTTTGTACATTAGTTTACTATCATTTGGAAAACTTCTTTCTTTAATTATTATGCCATCTATATTAAATGACGCTGCGCTTCTAATTAAAGACCCAATATTTCTTGGGTCAGATACACCATCTAAACACACAAGAGTTATATTATTTTTTGTTTTTATGTATTCTTTTAAAATTGGCTTTTCAAGTTGCTCGACTTCAGCAACATAACCTTGATGAAGTAAATTTTCTTTAGTACTATATTTATCTAACTCTTTTTTTGTTTTAAAATACACTTTTACGCCATCTAAGAGATTTATATTTGGGCTTTTTTTATGAATATTTTTTTTACTTTCTTCAGTTAAAAATACTCTTAGAACATTTCTCTTTGGATTTCTTAGAGCTTCGATAACTGCATGTTGACCAATGATAAAAAAAGAAGATTTATTCATAAATTTTACTAAGTTTTACACGTTTTTTTTAATATTTTCTTAAAAAATCACATATTGCAATTGCACAAATAAAATATATAAAACGCTTGTTGTTTGAAGCTTTATTGAACAAGGGGACACTTCCCCTAAGGGAGGGGTTCCAGAGCGGTCAAATGGGGCGGGCTGTAAACCCGTTGACTTCGGTCTTCGAAAGTTCGAATCTTTCCCCCTCCACCATTCAATAAAATTTTGAATAATACTGGAGTGATATTCTTGGGGTTGTGCGGGTGTAGTTCAATGGTAGAACGCTAGCCTTCCAAGCTGGATGTAAGGGTTCGATTCCCTTTACCCGCTCCAAGAAATAAAATAAAAATTAACAAAGGTAAAAGTAATGTCGAAAGAAAAATTTGTAAGAAATAAGCCGCATTGTAATATCGGTACTATTGGTCATGTCGACCATGGTAAAACTACTTTAACAGCTGCCATCACTAAAGTTTTGTCAGAAAAAGGTGGAGCGCAAGCAGTAGCTTACGATCAAATTGATAAAGCTCCGGAGGAAAAGGAGAGAGGAATTACAATTTCAACTGCACATGTAGAGTATGAAACAGAAAAAAGACACTACGCACACGTAGATTGTCCTGGACATGCTGACTATGTAAAAAATATGATTACTGGTGCTGCTCAAATGGATGGAGCTATTTTAGTTGTTAATGCTGCAGATGGTCCAATGCCACAAACTAGAGAACATATTCTTTTAGCAAGGCAAGTTGGTGTACCAGCAATAGTTGTTTACTTAAATAAAGTTGATCAAGTTGATGATAAAGAAATGATTGACTTAGTTGAAGAGGAAATTAAAGAATTATTAACTTCTTATAAATTTCCTGGTGACAAAACACCTATAGCCAAAGGTTCAGCTTTAGCTGCAGTTGAAGGTAGAGATGATGAGATTGGTAAAAATTCAATTATGGAATTAATGAAAAACGTTGATGAGTTTATACCTCAGCCTGATAGACCAAAAGATAAAGATTTCTTAATGCCTGTTGAGGATGTTTTTTCGATTTCAGGAAGAGGTACAGTTGCAACTGGGAGAGTGGAGTCAGGTGTGCTAAAAACTGGTGATGAATTAGAAATCGTTGGTATTAAAGAGACAAAAAAATCAGTTTGCACAGGTGTTGAGATGTTTAGAAAACTTTTAGATTCAGGTGAAGCTGGTGATAACGTAGGTGTGCTTTTAAGAGGTGTAGAAAGAACAGATATTGAAAGAGGTCAGGTACTTTGCAAACCCGGTTCAGTTACACCACACACAAAATTTGAAGCTCAGGCTTATGTGCTTAAAAAAGAAGAAGGTGGAAGACATACTCCTTTTTTTACTAAGTATAGACCGCAGTTTTATTTTAGAACAACAGACGTAACTGGTGAGGTAGAATTACCATCAGGCACTGAAATGGTAATGCCTGGAGATGATGCTAAATTTACAGTTAAACTGATTACTCCAATAGCAATGTCAGAAAAATTAAACTTTGCAATTAGAGAAGGTGGTAGAACTGTTGGAGCAGGAGTAGTAACTAAAATTATAGAGTAAGCTCTATATAGGAGTGTAGCTCAATTGGTAGAGCGCCGGTCTCCAAAACCGGAGGCTGAGGGTTCGAGTCCCTCCGCTCCTGCCAATTAAGTTGATGAGTTAATTATGAAGAACCCAATTAGATTTATTCAGGAAGTAAAACAAGAGGCTTTTAAAGTTACTTGGCCAACTGGAAAAGAAACACTTCAAGGTGCATTGATGGTTTTTTTAATGGCTGTTGTAATGTCTCTATTTTTTCTTCTTTTAGATCAAGCTTTAAAGTTTTTTCTAGATTTACTACTTAAGGTGAGCATCTAATGAAAAATTGGTACATAGTTCAGTCTCATTCAAGTTTTGAAAATAAAGTAGCAGGCCTCATAAAAGAGGAGGCTGATAAAGCTAAAATTTCTGATAAATTTGAAGAAATTATTGTTCCAACGCATGATGTTACTGAAGTAAAAAGAGGAAAAAGAGTTCAAAGAAAGAAAAAGTATTTTCCTGGATATGTTTTAATCAAAAGTGAAATGGATAATAATATTTATCATATGATTAAAAATATTAAGAGAGTCAGTGGTTTTTTAGGAACAAAAGGTATGCCAGTTCCAGTTTCAGACAAGGAAATTGAAAAAATTTTAGGACAAATAAAAGATGGTGTAGCGCAGCCAAAATCTGGTATAGAATACAGTGTAGGTGAAAAAGTACAGGTTGTTGATGGGCCTTTTGCATCGTTTAGTGGAATGGTTGAGGAAATTGATGAAGAAAAGTCTAGACTTAAGGTTTCAGTTTCTATATTTGGACGTCCAACTCCTGTAGATTTAGAATATAATCAGGTTGAGAAGGTAAGTTAATGGCAGCAAAAAAAGAAATAAGTGGTTTTATAAAATTACAGATTAAAGGTGGACAAGCTAATCCAGCACCTCCTGTTGGTCCAGCTCTTGGACAAAGAGGTGTTAATATAATGGAGTTTTGTAAAGCTTTTAATGATAAGACAAAATCTTTAGCTGGCAAACCTGTTCCAGTAGAAATCACAGTTTATAAAGATAAAAAATTTGATTTTAAAATTAAATCACCTCCAGCTTCATTTTTTATACGCGAAGCAGCAAAATTAAAAAGTGGTTCTCAAGAACCTGGAAGAAATATTGTTGGTTCAATTACAAAAAAGCAAGCTGAAGAAATTGCAAAACAAAAGATGAATGACTTAAACGCAATTGATTTAAATGAGGCGGTAAAAATCATTGCAGGTTCTGCTAGATCTATGGGAATTGAGGTTAAAGAGTAATGATATCAAAAAGATTAAAAAAATTACCAGAGATGACAAATAATTTAGCTCCAGAGGAAATAGGTAAATTAATTCCAACAATTAAAAAAAATTGTACAACAAAATTTGATGAGTCTATTGACTTAAGTTTTCAAATTAATAACAGACAAAAAAAAAGCGAAATTAATATTAGAACAGTTGTGAATCTTCCTGGAGGTACAGGAAAAAAAGTAAAAGTAGCTGTTGTTTGTGAAGACAATAAGGCTGCTGATGCTAAAAGCGCGGGTGCAGATTTAGTTGGTGGTGATGATTTTATTGAAAAGATAAAAAGTGGTGAAATAAATTTTGAAAAGTTAATTTGTACACCTGGAATGATGGTAAAACTGTCAAAACTTGGAAAAGTTTTAGGACCAAAAGGTTTAATGCCTAATCCTAAACTTGGTACTGTTACTGATAATTTAAAAACTGCTGTAGCTGATGCTAAATCAGGACAGGCAGAGATAAGAAATGATAAAGATGGAAATATTGGTGTAAGTATAGGAAAAAAATCATTTAGTGATGATAAACTAATCAAAAATTTTAATGCTATTATAGAAACATTAGAAAAAGAGAAATCAAATAACACTGTTAAAGGAGATTTAATAAAATCAGCTTTTATTACATCTACAATGGGGGTGTCGTATAAATTAAAAATTGGAAAAAGTATTTAATCGTTATGATGAATAAAGAACAAAAAAAAAATTATATTACTGAAATCACAGCTCAGTTTGAAAATAGTAAAGCTGTGATGGTAACACATTATCAAGGACTTACTATGGTGCAGTTGGACGATCTTAGATCAAAAATGAGAGAACATGGTATAATTTTTAGAATTACAAAAAATAGAATAACTAAATTAGCTCTTGAGAAGACAAAGTGTAAAGATTTATCGAATCTATTTACAGGACCAACTGCTGTTGCTTTTGGTGAAGATGCAATAATGTCAGCTAGAATTCTATCTAAGTTTGCCAAAGACAATCAAAACCTGAAATTGATTGGTGGAATGATGGAAAATGAGGTTTTGGATCAAGCAGGAGTAATGAATGTCGCAAGTTTACCGACTTTAGATGAGGCGAGAGCAAATATTATAGGTATTTTGAATGCTTCAGCATCAAAATTAGTGAGTATTTTGCTTGCACGATCGGAAAAAATGAGTAGTTTACCCACTGAAAATTCTGAAACAAAACCTAAAGAGTGAAATATGCCAGACCTTAATAAAATTATAGAAGATTTATCAAGCTTGACAGTTGCTGAAGCTGCTGAGCTTTCAAAACAATTAGAAGAAAAATGGGGTGTAACCCCAATGGCAGCGGCAGCACCAGCAGCAGCTGGAGGCGCAGCAGCAGCAGAAGACAAAGATGATTTTACAATCATGCTAGTATCTGCAGGTGACAAGAAAATAAATGTCATAAAAGAAGTGAGAGCAGCAACATCTCTTGGCTTAAAAGAGGCCAAAGACTTAGTAGAAGGTGCACCAAAAGAAGTAAAAGCAGGTGTTCCTAAAAAAGAAGCAGAGGAAATTAAAGCTAAGCTTGAAGCTGCAGGCGCAAAAGTAGAACTTAAATAAATTTATAAGGAATTTTTTTAAGTACTGTTTGAATTTAATACAGTGCTTAATAGAAGATGCAAATATCTTTTACTGAAAAAAAAAATATTAGAAAAAGTTTTGGTAAGCTTAAAGAAAGTCTATCAATTCCAAATTTAATTGAAGTACAAAAAAATTCTTATAAAGAATTAACTGAATTTCAACCAGATGCTGGAGATTTAACGAAAGGTTTTGATAGAGTTTTTAAAAGTATTTTTCCAATTGAGGATTTAAATGATAAAGCAACTTTAGAATATGTTTCGTACAGACTTGAAAAACCAAAATTTGATGTTGAAGAATGTATAGCAAGAGGATTAACTTATTCATCAGCATTAAAATGCACTTTAAGACTAGTTGTTTACGAAATAGATCAAGAAAATAATACTAAAGATATACTTTCAGCAAAAGAGCAAGAAGTCTACATGGGTGAAGTACCAATGATGACTAATAGTGGTACCTTTATTACTAATGGTGTTCAGAGAGTTGTGGTAAATCAAATGCATAGAAGTCCTGGAGTATTTTTTGACCATGACAAAGGCAAAACTCACGCAAGTGGAAAATTATTATTTAATTGTAGGGTAATACCAAATCGTGGATCATGGTTAGATTTTGAATACGATATCAAAGACTTACTTTATTTTAAAATTGATAGAAAAAAGAAAATTTTAGCCTCAACTTTATTACTTGCATTAGGTTTTTCTAAATCTGATATTGCAAAAGAATTTTATGAGAGTGAGCAATTTAGCTATGATATAAAATCAGAAAAATGGAAAACAAAATTTAATCCAGAAAATTATAAAGCTAAAAATTTTTCTGAAGAAGTAATTGATGCAAAAACAGGCAAAGTAGTTATTAAACTTGGTGAAAATATAAATTACTTAAATGCCAAAAAATTATCTAATGAGGGACTGAAAGATATATTAGTCTCAAGAGAGTCTTTGTTTGGTAAATTTTTACACAGTGATATAAAAATAGATGAAAGTGAAACAGGTGTTCTAAAAATAGGTACAGAATTAAATGATACTATTATCCAACAAATTTTAGACGCAAATATACATGCTATAAAAATCGCAACAACTAACTCAATTAACAAAGGTCCCTATTTATTATTAACAATCTTAAATGATAAGAATAATACGAAAGATGAAGCAATAACTGAAATTTATAAAATGCTTAGACCAGGTGAACCACCAACAATTGAAATTGCTACACAAATATTTAACAACCTGTTTTTTAGTTCCGATAGATACGATTTGTCAGATGTTGGAAGAGTAAAAATGAACTCAAGACTTAATTTAGAATGTTCTGATAAAATAACAATTTTGAGAAATGACGATCTTATCGCCATCATACATAAAATGTTAGATTTAAGAGATGGAAAAGATGAAGTTGATGATATTGATCATCTAGGTAATAGGAGAGTTAGATCAGTTGGTGAGCTAGTTGAAAACCAAGCAAGAATTGGTGTTTACAGAATGGAGAGAGCAATTAAAGAAAAAATGACAACTTTAGATGTTGAATCTGCAATGCCACAAGATTTAATCAATGCTAAACCTTTGACTGTTTCTTTAAAAGATTTTTTTGCAAGTTCACAATTATCTCAATTTATGGATCAAACAAACCCTTTATCAGAGATAACACACAAAAGAAGGGTTTCAGCTTTAGGACCAGGAGGTTTAACAAGAGAGAGAGCTGGATTTGAGGTTAGGGATGTTCACCCAACTCATTATGGAAGAATTTGTCCAATTGAAACACCAGAGGGACCTAATATTGGACTAATAAATAGTTTATCAACTTACGCTAAAATAAATAAGTATGGATTTATTGAGAGTCCTTATAAGAGAGTAAAAGAAGGAGTAGTTCAAGATAAAGTTGAGTACTTATCTGCAATGGAGGAAACAAAATTTACAATTGCTCAAGCAAATACTAAAATTGATAAAAGTGGAAAAATAGTAGAGGAATTAGTTTCTTGTAGACAAAATTTAAATTTTCTTTTAGCTAAACCAGAGACGATTGATTATATAGACGTTTCTCCAAAACAACTTGTTTCTGTTGCTGCTTCTTTAATTCCTTTTTTAGAGAATGATGATGCTAATAGAGCTTTGATGGGCTCTAATATGATGAGACAAGCTGTTCCATTATTAAAACCTGAAGCACCTCTAGTTGGAACAGGTATTGAAAGCGATGTGGCCTTAGACTCTGGTGTAACTATTGTTGCCAAAAGAGATGGTATTGTTGATAAAATCGACGGTAAAAGAATTGTAATTAAAGTGACTGAGGAAATTGACTACACAAAATCTGGTGTAGATATTTACAATTTACAAAAGTTTAAAAGATCAAATCAAAACACATGTATTAATCAAAGACCTTTGGTCAGAGTAGGTGATAAAGTTAAAACTGGCGATATAATAGCTGATGGTCCCTCAACAAAGATTGGTGAATTAGCATTAGGAAAAAATGTGACAGTCGCATTTATGCCCTGGCAAGGTTATAACTTTGAGGACTCTATACTAATTTCAGAAAGGTGTGTAACAGATGATGTATTCACCTCTGTACACATTGTAGAATATGAAATAATGGCTCGAGATACAAAGCTTGGAGAAGAGGAAATAACTAGAGATATTCCTAATGTTAATGAAGAAGCTTTAAAAAATTTAGATGAGTCTGGAATAGTTTACATTGGTGCTGAGGTAAATGCTGGAGATATTTTAGTTGGAAAAGTTACACCAAAAGGAGACTCTGCATCAGGACCAGAGGAGAAACTGTTAAGATCTATTTTTGGTGAAAAGGCTATTGATGTAACTGATACATCTTTAAGAATGTCAAGAGGAAGCAGTGGAACTGTTGTTGACGTAAGAGTTTTTAATAGACATGGTATAGAAAAAGACGAGAGATCTATTACAATTGAGAGAGCTGAAATCGAACAGGTTCAACAAGATAAGATTGTAGAAGAAGAGATTTTAGAAAGAAGTATTAAACAAAGAGCTTCAGATATACTATCTGGATCTTCATTAAATAAGAAAATTAAAGATTTAGAGTCAGGAGCAAAATTAAATTTTGAAAATATTAATAAACTTAGTATTAACGATGTCTTTAAAATTACAACTAATAATTCAAAAGATGAAAATACTTTAAATCAGCTAAAAGATCAGTACACAAAAGCAAAACAAGACATTACCGAAAGATTTGAAGATAAGGTTTTAAAGATTAGAAGTGGCGATGATTTATTACCAAGCGTTATGAAAATGGTAAAAGTATTTGTTGCTATTAAAAGAAGATTAAGACCTGGTGATAAAATGTCAGGAAGACACGGAAACAAGGGTGTAGTTAGTAAAATTGTACCAGTTGAAGATATGCCATATAGGGAGGATGGAAGACCAGTAGATATTGTTTTAAATCCATTAGGTGTTCCAAGCAGGATGAATGTAGGTCAAATTTTAGAAACACATTTGGGCTGGGCTTGTAAAGAATTTGGTGAAGAGGTAAAAAGATTAGTTAATGAAAATAACAAAAGAATTGAAAAAACTGAAAAAATTTCTAGTTTCTTAAAGTCTGTTTATGGACAAGAGCTTTTTAGTGAAAAAGTAGATAAATTAAATAAAAACGAATTTAGAGATTTATGTGAGAACTTACAAAATGGAATTGCAATTTCAACACCAGTTTTCGACGGTGCGAAAGAAAAAAATGTAACAGAAATGTTAGAATTAGCAAAATTGCCAGGTTCAGGACAAACTTTTTTATGGGATGGAAGAACAGGGGAAAAATTTGATAGACCAGTCACTGTTGGTATTATTTATATGCTTAAACTTCATCATTTAGTTGAGGATAAAATTCATGCTAGATCAACAGGCCCTTATAGTTTGGTTACTCAACAACCTTTAGGTGGTAAAGCTCAACTTGGAGGACAACGTTTTGGTGAAATGGAAGTTTGGGCTTTAGAGGCATATGGCGCGTCATATACATTACAAGAAATTTTGACTGTAAAATCTGACGACGTTGCTGGTCGTGTTAAAGTTTATGAGACAATTGTTAAAGGTGAGGAAAATTTTGAGTCTGGTATACCAGAATCATTTAATGTCCTTGTAAAAGAAATTAAATCGTTAGCATTAAATGTGGAGCTGAATTAATAATGAAAAAAGAATTATCAGAGTTATTTAAAAATTCAGAAATAATAGAGTCTCAAAATTTTAATAGCATTAAAATTTCTTTGGCAAGTCCTGAAAAAATAAAATCTTGGACCTATGGTGAGATAAAGAAACCAGAAACAATTAATTATAGAACTTTTAGACCTGAAAAAGATGGACTTTTTTGTGCAAGAATATTTGGTCCAATTAAAGACTATGAGTGTTTATGCGGTAAATATAAAAGAATGAAATTTAGAGGGATAATATGTGAAAAATGTGGTGTCGAGGTAACAAAGTCAAATGTTAGAAGAGAGAGAATGGGCCACATAAATCTTGCTACTCCTGTTGCCCATATCTGGTTTTTAAAATCTTTACCAAGCAGAATTGCTCTAGCGGTCGATATGAAATTAAAAGAAATTGAGAGAGTTTTGTACTTTGAAAATTTCATAGTAATAGAACCTGGGCTAACAGGATTACAAAAAAATCAACTTTTAAATGAAGAGGAACTAGCAAAATACCAAGATGAATTTGGAGAAGAAGCTTTTACAGCTGGTATAGGTGCAGAGGCAGTTCTTGAAATGTTAAAAAGTTTAAATTTAGAATCTGAAAGAAAAAACCTAGTTAACTATATTAAAGAAACAAAATCAAAAGTTAATGAAGAAAGAGCAATCAAAAGATTAAAGTTAATTGAGTCATTTATTGAAACTGGTCAAAAACCTGAGTGGATGATTATGACTGTTGTTCCTGTAATTCCACCAGAGTTAAGACCTTTAGTTCCATTAGATGGTGGAAGGTTTGCAACATCTGATCTAAACGATCTTTATAGAAGAGTAATAAATAGAAATAATCGTTTGAAAAGATTAATGGATTTAAAAGCTCCTGACATAATTGTTAGAAACGAAAAACGTATGCTCCAAGAATCTGTTGATGCACTTTTTGACAATGGAAGAAGAGGTAGAGTAATTACTGGCACAGGCAAAAGACCATTAAAATCGCTTGCCGAAATGTTAAAAGGTAAACAAGGAAGATTTAGACAAAATTTATTAGGTAAACGAGTTGATTACTCTGGTAGATCAGTAATCGTTGTAGGACCAGATCTAAAATTACATGAATGTGGTTTGCCAAAAAAAATGGCATTAGAATTATTTAAACCATTTTTATATGCTAGGTTAAATAAATTAGGGTTAGCATCAACTATCAAACAAGCAAAAAAATTGGTTGAAAAAGAAACCAATGCTGTATGGGATGCATTAGAACTTATTGTAAGAGAACACCCTGTTTTATTAAATCGGGCTCCAACTCTTCATAGACTTGGAGTTCAAGCTTTTGAACCAAAATTAATTGAAGGAGATGCAATTGAATTACATCCATTAACATGTGCAGCTTTTAACGCAGATTTTGACGGAGATCAAATGGCAGTCCATGTACCTTTAAGTCTTGAAGCTCAATTAGAGGCAAGAATTTTGATGCTTTCAACAAATAATATTTTATCCCCATCTAATGGGAAACCTATAATTGTACCGAGCCAAGATATGATTTTGGGTATCTATTATTTATCCCAAGAACCAGTAACTGATAAACCAATGGGTTATTTTTTAGATGCTGATCAAATTGAATTTGCATTGTCTTCTGATCAGATTAAAGTTCATAGCACGATTATTTCAAGATTTGAGACAGTAGATGAAAAAGGTAATAAAAAATTTGAAAAATATACGTCTACTGCTGGAAGGTTTTTATTAGCAAATTTACTTCCTAAAAATTTTAATATCAAATTTTCTTTAATTGATAGGCTTTTACCTAAAAAAACTGTTTCAGAAATTATTGATGTAGTTTTTAGATTTTGTGGTCAAAAAACAACTGTAATTTTCTGTGATAAACTGAAAGACTTAGGTTTTAAGCATGCGTTTAAAGCTGGAATTTCATTTGGTAAAGATGACTTGGTAATACCAGAAAATAAAACACAACTAATTGATGACACTAAAAAATTAATCGCAGATTATGAAACACAATACGCAGAAGGTTTAATTACTAGAGGTGAAAAATATAATAAAGTGGTTGATGCTTGGTCAAAGTGTACAGATAAAGTTGCAGGTGAAATGATGAAAGGTATTTCAGCTACAGAGAAAACTTCTGAAGGACTTAAAATCAATTCAGTATTTATGATGGCTGATAGTGGTGCTAGAGGCTCAGCTGCTCAAATGAAACAATTAGCAGGAATGAGAGGATTAATTGCAAAACCATCTGGAGAAATTATTGAAAGTCCAATTACTTCAAATTTTAAAGAGGGTTTGACTGCTCTTGAATATTTTAATTCTACTCACGGAGCTCGAAAAGGTTTAGCTGATACAGCTTTAAAAACTGCTAGTTCAGGTTATTTAACAAGAAGATTATGTGATGTCGCCCAAGACTTAACAATTACAAAAAAAAACTGTGATACCCCAGGGTTCATTGAATTATCAGAAATTTTAGAAGGGGGAAATGTTGTTGTTAGTTTATCAGAAAGAGCACTAGGGAGAGTAGCAGCTTCTGATGTAAAACATCCATTGACTGGAGATGTGATAATTAAAAAACTTTCAATGATAGATGAGTTTGGATGTGATGAGATTGATGCAGCAGGTATAAAGTCACTAAAAGTTTTTTCTGTGATGACTTGTAGCTCAAAAGAAGGAGTTTGTGCTACCTGTTATGGAAGAGATTTATCTAGAGGTAAAATGGTCCATGTCGGCGAGGCAATTGGAATGATCTCTGCACAATCAATTGGTGAACCAGGAACTCAATTAACCATGCGAACTTTCCACGTTGGTGGTACTGCATCAGTGAAACAAGATTCTCAAATTGTAACTAAAAATGAGGGAGTTTTGAAAATTATAAATTCAAATATTTTAGAGGACTCGAAGAAAAATCTAATAGTTATGGGTAGAAATACTCAATTATCTATTGAAGATGATAATGGAGTTCAAGTTGCAATTTATAAAGTTGCTTATGGTTCAAGATTATTTTTTAAAAATGGTGATAAAGTAAATGCAAACACAAAAATTTGTGAATGGGATCCATACACAACACCAGTAATTGCTGAAAAAAGTGGTATAGCAAGTTATGTAGACTTAATTGATGGAGTTACTATACAAGAAACTACTGATGATGCGACTGGTATTTCCTCAAAATCAGTTATTGATTGGAGATCACAGTCAAAGAGTTCTGAATTAAAACCTCGTATTACATTAAGAGATGAAAAAGGAAATGTAATTAAAAAAGCAGATGATAATGAAGCAAGATATTATTTAGTTCCTGATTCAATTTTATCAGTAAAAGATGGTCAAAAAGTTTCAGCAGGAGATGTAATTGCACGACTACCTAAAGAGACAACTAAAACAAAAGATATTACTGGAGGTCTTCCAAGAGTAGCAGAATTATTTGAGGCTAGAAAAGCAAAAGATAGTGCAATAATAGCAGAGAATGATGGACAAGTTGTTTTTGGTAAAGAGGTACGTGGCAAACAAAGAGTTTCAATTGTTCCTGAAGATGGATCTGAACCCTCAAATTATTTAATTCCTAAGGGTAAACATATTAATTTTAATCAGGGTGAAAAAATTAAAAAAGGTGAATATCTTCTAGATGGCCAACCTCTTCCGCATGATATTTTAAGAATAATGGGAATAAAAGATTTAACAGAATATTTCGTTAATCAAGTCCAAGAAGTTTATAGATTACAGGGAGTAATTATAAATGATAAGCATATTGAAACGATTTTAAGACAAATGCTTAAAAAAGTTGAAATTAAATCTTCAGGTGATTCATCATATTTGCCTGGTGAAATTGTTGATCGAATAAAATTCGAAAATATGAACGAAAAATTAAAATCTGAAGGAAAAAAACCTGCTCTTGGTGAAAGAGTATTAATGGGTATTACTAAAGCATCATTACAGACTGAGTCATTTATATCTGCTGCATCATTCCAAGAGACTACTAGAGTACTTACAGATGCTGCAATAAAAGGTAAAGTTGATCCTTTGAATGGTCTTAAAGAAAATGTAATTGTAGGTAGATTAGTTCCTGCTGGCACTGGAAATATTAAGAACAAGTGGAATAAAAAAGCTCTTGAGGATGATAATAAATTCTTGTCAGAACAGGAGAAGATAGAGCCTTCTGAAAGCCAGACAAATCAGTAAAAATAAGTATTAAAATCAATAGTTTTAGTTTGACAAAATCAAATTAATAAGTAATTTGGCGATATTTTTGGTTGGAACGTAGTACTACTTAACGTACTAAACGCTGCCATAATAACCTGTCAGTTATTTCACTCAAAAATATTAACTAATTTAAAAAATAAGAATTATGCCAACGATTAATCAGTTGTTAAAAAAAAAAAGAGTAAAACAAATTACCAGGAATAAAGTACCTGCTCTTGAAAAACAACCTTTGAAAAGAGGTGTATGTGTGAAAGTTTATACAACTACTCCCAAGAAACCTAATTCAGCTTTAAGAAAAGTTGCTAGAGTGAGATTATCCAATGGTTTTGAAGTTACAGCTTATATACCTGGTGAAGGACATAATTTACAAGAACACTCAGTTGTTTTAATAAGAGGTGGAAGAGTAAAAGATTTGCCGGGTGTTAGGTACCATATTTTAAGAGGAAACTTAGATACTCAAGGTGTTGCGAATAGAAAAAAAAGAAGATCTTTATACGGAACAAAAAAAGGTAAATAACAATGTCCAGAAAAAAAACTCAGCCTAAAAAAAATATTGTTCCAGATCCAAAGTATAATTCCACTATAATTCCAAAATTAATAAATAATATTATGTATGATGGTAAGAGAGGTGTAGCAGCTAAGATTGTTTATGATGCTATTGAAAAAATCAAAACAAAATCTAAAGAAGATCCAATTAATATTTTTAATGAAGCGATTAATAACATCAAACCTACTGTCGAAGTAAGATCTAGAAGAGTTGGTGGAGCAACTTATCAAGTTCCAGTTGAGGTAAAAAGTAAAAGAGCTCAAGCTCTTGCAATAAGATGGTTAGTTGATTCAGCAAGAAAAAGAAAAGATAAGTATATGTCAGATAAAATTTTCAGTGAACTTTTTGATGCTTATGAAAAAAAAGGTGCTGCTGTAAAAAAAAGAGAAGATGTACACAAAATGGCAGAGTCGAATAAAGCCTTTGCACACTTTAGATGGTAATATTTTATGGCTAGATCACATACATTAGATAAATATAGAAACATTGGGATCATGGCTCATATCGATGCTGGTAAAACTACTACTACTGAAAGAATTTTATATTATACAGGAAAAAGTCATAAAATAGGTGAGGTACATGATGGTGCTGCCACAATGGACTGGATGGAACAAGAGCAGGAGAGAGGAATAACAATTACCTCTGCAGCTACTACATGTTTTTGGCAAGATCATAGAATTAATATTATAGATACTCCAGGTCACGTTGATTTTACTATTGAAGTTGAAAGATCATTAAAAGTTTTAGATGGAGCTGTAGCTGTATTTGATGGTGTAGCAGGTGTAGAGCCACAATCCGAAACAGTATGGAGACAAGCTGATAAATATAAAGTTCCAAGAATTTGTTTTGTTAATAAATTAGATAGAACTGGAGCTGACTTCTTTAGATGCGTTGATATGATTAAAGATAGATTAGGAGCTAAGCCATTAGTTTTACAAATTCCGGTTGGAATTGAAGCATCATTAACAGGTGTTGTAGACCTAGTAAAAATGAAAGCTCAAATTTGGAAAAATGAAGCCTTAGGCGCAGAGTGGGAATACAAAGATATACCTGATGATTTAAAAGAATTAGCTAACAAATATAGAACAGAATTAGTTGAAATTGCAGTTGAGCAAGATGAAAAATTAATGGAAAGTTATTTAAATGGTGATGAAATTAAAGAAGATGACCTTAAAAAATGTATAAGAAAAGGAACATTAAATTTTGATTTTGTTCCAGTTTTAACTGGATCAGCATTCAAAAATAAAGGTGTTCAACCATTATTAGACGCTGTTGTAAACTATTTACCAAGCCCTTTAGATATTGGTTCAATTAAAGGCACAAAAGTTGGATCTGATGAAGAAGTGGAAATGAAATTTGATGATAATGCAGCATTTTCTGCATTAGCATTTAAAGTTGCCAATGATCCATTCGTTGGATCTTTAACGTTTATAAGGATTTATTCTGGAACCATTAAATCTGGTACTGCAATATATAATTCTTCTACTGATAAAGAAGAGAGAGTAGGAAGAATGTTACTTATGCATGCAAATTCTCGAGAAGATATTAAAGAAGCAAATGCGGGTGATATAGTTTCGTTAGCTGGTCTTAAAAATACAATGACGGGACATACTTTGTGTAATAAAGAAAATTTAGTTTTATTAGAGCCAATGGAATTTCCTGATCCAGTTATTGAAATCGCTGTAGAGCCAAAAACAAAAGGTGACCAAGAGAAGATGGGAGAGGCTTTGGCAAGATTAGCAAAAGAGGATCCATCATTTAGAGTTTCTTCGGATGAAGAGTCGGGACAAACAATAATCAAGGGTATGGGTGAATTACACTTAGATATTATCGTTGATAGAATGAAAAGAGAATTCAAAGTTGAGGCAAATGTTGGAGCTCCACAAGTTGCTTATAGAGAAACTATTGAGAAATCTGCTGAATTTGAATACATCCATAAAAAACAAAGTGGTGGTGCTGGACAGTTTGCTAAAGTAAAACTTTTTGTCGAGCCACAAGAACCTGGTGAAGGAAGACTTGTCGAAAGTGCAATTAAAGGTGGTGCAATTCCAAAGGAGTTTATACCTGGTGTAGAAAAAGGCATAGAAACAGTTTCTGATAGTGGAATTTTAGCTGGATTTCCAATGATTGATTATAAAGTAACGATAGTAGATGGATTGCATCATGATGTTGACTCGAGTGTATTAGCTTTTGAATTAGCAAGTAGAGCTTGTTTTAAACAAGCTTGTACTAATGGTGGATTAAAATTATTAGAGCCTATTATGCGAGTTGAGGTCGTGACACCTGAAGATTATATGGGAGATGTTATTGGTGATTTAAATAGTAGAAGAGGTCAAATTAGCACTCAAGAACAAAGAGGTAATGCTACTGTAATAACTGCTATGGTTCCTTTAGCTAATATGTTTGGATATATAAACAATTTAAGATCGATGTCTCAAGGTAGAGCTCAATACTCCATGTTTTTTGATCATTATTCAAAAGTACCACAAAATGTACAGGACGAAGTAACTAAGAAAGTAGCTGGGTAATATGGAAAAGCAAAATATAAGAATTAAACTTAGGGCGTATGATAATAAAATTCTAGATGCTTCTACTGAAGAAATAGTAAATACTGTAAAAAGAACGGGAGCTACTATAAAAGGTCCTATACCATTACCAACAAGAATTGAAAGATATACAGTTCTTAGATCACCCCATATTGATAAGAAAAGTAGAGAACAATTTGAGTCTAGAACACATAAAAGATTAATTGATATTATTGAACCAACCCCACAAACTGTTGAAGCTCTCATGAAATTGGACCTAGCTTCAGGTGTAGACGTGGAGATTAAGATATAATTATGAATGAAATAGCTTTACTAGGAAAGAAACTTGGTATGACAAGAGAGTTTTATAAGACTGGTCAACTGGTGCCAGTAACTGTCTTGAAAATGGAAAAAGCAAGAGTAATTCAAGTAATTGATCAAGAAAAGAGAGGTTACAAGGCAGTTCAACTAGGCTACGGCAAAATTAAAAATTCAAAATTGACAAAGGCTATGAAGGGTTATTTTACAAAAAAGAATACTGAGGCAAAAAAAAGATTAAAAGAGTTTAGAGTTATTAGTACAGAAAATTTTAAAGAGGGAAATGAGTTTGGATTAGAAATATTTAAGGATATTAAATTTGTAGACACTAAATCAAAAACAATTGGTAAAGGATTTGCAGGGGCAATGAAAAGACATAATTTTGGTGGATTAAGAGCAACTCATGGTGTTTCTATATCTCACAGATCTCATGGTTCAACTGGCCAAAGACAAGATCCAGGTAAAGTCTTTAAAGGAAAAAAAATGGCCGGTCATATGGGAGACAAACTGAGAACTATGCAAAATATAGAAATTATTAAAACAGATTTAGAAAATGAACTTTTATATCTAAAAGGATCGATACCAGGATCAAAAAATTCAGAAGTATTAGTTAAAGGATCTGTAAAAAACATTAAAAAATTAACAATTGCTGAAAAAGCTAAAGCTGCTGAAATTGCTAAAAAAACACCAGAGAAAAAGAAAAAATAATGAAAGTAGAAAAATTAAATTTAAATGGAAAAAAAGATTCTATCGAGCTTTTAGATAAAATTTTTTCAGTCAAGATAAATTCAAAACTGGTAAATAGTGTTCTTTATAAAACAAACGCTAATTACAAAGGTCGACATGCTAAGACAAAACAACAAAATGAAGTTTCAGGTCCTACATCTAAAATTTATGCTCAAAAAGGCACAGGTAATGCAAGACATGCAAGTAGAAAAGCTCCTATTTTTGTTGGTGGTGGTATAGCTCATGGTCCAAAAGGTGAGTCATCCTATAAAAAGAGAAAATTAAACAAAAGTGAAAAAAAACAAAGCATTGCCTCTTTATTTAGTGAAAAAATTAAGAATAAAAATCTTTTAATTTTTAATGATTTTGTATCAGAAATTAAAAAAACAAAAGAGATGAATATCATTATTAAAAAATTTGATATTACAAATTCATTAATAATTTTAGATAAAGTTTCAAAAGATAAAATTGAAAAATCTATAAGAAATATTCCAAATATTAAAGTGACAGATATAAATCATTTTAGTGCATTTGATATTGTCAAATTTAAAAAAGTTGTCTTTACAGAGAGCTCAGTTAAAGAACTAGAAAAGAGGTATGCTTAATATGAATAAAATTCATTTATACGATAAGATTTTATCACCTCAAGTAACAGAGAAATCGACTAATTTGTCTGAACAAAATAAAATTGTATTTAAGGTACCATCAGCAGCCAATAAGAAAAATTTAAAATCAAATATTGAAAAAATTTTCAAAGTAAATGTTACTAAAATAAATATTATCAACAAACAAAGTAGAACAAAATTAACAAGAGGAAGAAAAACTAAAGTTTCAGGATTTAAAAAAGCGATAGTTACATTAAAAAAAGGTCAAAGTATTGATCTAACAACAGGAATATAAAATGGCACTAAAAACTTTTAAACCTTACACAAAATCAACAAGAGGAACAATTCTTGTGGATCGAAATGGTCTTTGGAAAGGAAAACCTTTTAAATCTTTAGTTTCACCAAAAAACTCAATGAAAGGTAGAAATAATTATGGACGAATAACTTCTGTTAACAGAGCAGGGGGTCATAAAAAAATGTATAGACATGTCGATTTTTATAGAAAAAAATTTGATATGCCAGCAATTGTGGAAAGAATTGAATATGATCCAAATAGATCTTGTTACATTATGTTAGTAAAATTTGATGATAATTCACATGCTTATTATCTAGCACCTCAAAAAATTAAAGTTGGAGACAAAATTGAAAATGGATCTAAAAAAGAAATTAAAGTTGGAAATTGTATGCCATTACAAGATATTCCAGTTGGTATTAATATTCATAATGTTGAAATTCAGCCAGGAGGTGGTGGAAAAATTGCAAGGTCTGCAGGAACTTCAGTCACCATAAGTGGTTTAGATGGAAATTATACTTTGATTAAGTTAGCCTCTGGAGAGGTGAGAAAAATTGATTCAAGATCTTTAGCTACAATTGGAGTTTTAAGTAATCCAGACCAAAAAAATATCAAAATTGGTAAAGCAGGTAGATCTAGATGGCTTGGCAGAAAACCTCATACACGAGGAGTTGTAAAAAACCCTGTTGATCACCCACATGGAGGTGGTGAAGGAAAAACAGCTGGGGGTAGACACCCAGTTTCTCCAACAGGTCAATCAGCAAAAGGTTTAAAAACAAGAGATAACAAAAGAACAGATAAATTTATAGTTAGAAGAAGAAATAAAAGAAAGGATACAAAATAATGGCAAGAGCTGTGTGGAAGGGGCCTTTTGTTGAGCTTAATTTGATCAAAAAAGTTGATAAATATAAAGCTGACTCAAAAAAAATACCTATTAAAACATGGTCTAGAAAGTCAACAATTATTCCTGACTTCGTAGGAGTAAGTTTTTTAATTTATAATGGAAAAAAATTCATTCCAATAACTATTTCGGAGGATATGGTTGGGCATAAGTTAGGAGAATTTGCACCAACTAGAACTTTTTTTGGACATACACCAGCTGATAAAAAAGCAAAACCAGCAGAAGCGGATGAAAAAAAATAAGATATGAGTAAAAAAAAGAAAAAAGACCTTAACAAGAACAAGATTGTTAGATCTGTGAATAACAATATTAGATCTAGTGTAAGAAAATTAAATCCGATATTAAAGAATATAGTTGGAAAAAAAGTTGAAGTAGCCATAAGAGATTTGCAATTTTCTGAAAAAAGAGTCACTAAAGATATAAGAAAGACTATAAGTTCAGCGGTTGCGAATGCTGAGAATAACTTTCAATATGATATCGATAAATTAATAGTTAAAGAAGCTTATTGTGGAAAAAAAATTATCATGAAAAGATTTAGACCAAGAGCAAAGGGAAGAGCAGCGCCAATATTAAAACCTTTCTCAAGTGTAACTATCATTCTTTCAGAGGCAAAAAAAGTGGAGGCACATGGGACAAAAAGTTAATCCTGTCGGTTTTAGATTAGGTGTCAATAGAGGATGGGACTCTGTTTGGTATGCTAAAAAGAAAGATTTTGGAAATTATTTAATCGAAGATTTTAAAATACGAGAATATATTAAGAAAAATGTAATAAATTCTGGAGTTTCAAAAGTAATGATCGAAAGGACTGCAAATAAATGTTATGTAACTATTTATACTTCAAGACCAGGGTTCGTAATTGGAAAAAAGGGAAGCGATATTGATAAAATTAAAAATAATTTATCAAAATTTACTTCAAATGAAGTTACTCTAAATATAAAAGAGGTTAAAAAACCGGAAACAAATGCTTATCTTGTAGCTGAAAATATTGCTCAACAATTAGTAAAAAGAATTTCTTATAGAAGAGCAATGAAAAGGGCTATGCAATCTTGTTTAAGATTAGGAGCTAAAGGAATAAAAGTTTCTATAAGTGGACGACTTGGTGGAAATGAAATAGCAAGAACTGAATGGTTAAGAGACGGAAGTATACCATCTCATACACTTAGAGCAGATATTGATTATGCTGAAGCAGAAGCACTGACAACTTATGGTATTATTGGTATTAAAGTTTGGATTTATAAAGGAGAAGTTTTTGCGAAAGAATTTAGTCAAGAGACAAACAAAGTTTCTCCAAAGGAAGGTAAAGAATAATGCTTCAACCAGTAAGAACAAAATGGCGAAAAGCCCATAAAGGAAGAATCCATGGTAATGCTTCTAGAGCTAATTTTATAAATTATGGCGCCTATGCATTAAAAGCTTTAACCCCAGATAGAGTAACTGGTAAACAAATAGAGGCAGCCCGAGTTGCTCTAACAAGACATATGAAAAGACAAGGAAGGGTATGGACTAGGATTTTCCCAAATATTCCTGTATCAAAAAAACCAATTGAAGTCAGAATGGGAAAAGGAAAAGGTTCACCAGAATTTTATGCGTGTAGAGTAAAACCAGGTAGAATTTTATTTGAAGTTGATGGAGTATCAGAACAAATTGCAAAAGAAGCATTATATAAAGCTTCAGCAAAACTACCTATCAAAACTAAAACTATAAAGAGGTTTGCTTAAATGAAAAAAAAAGAAATTAAAAAATTATCTAAAGACGAAATTTTAAAAAATATTGATAAATTTAAAAAAGATTTATTTAATTTTAGGTTCCAAAAAATTAGTTCGCAGGTTACAAATCCTGCAAAAATTAGTGAGACTAAAAAAAATATTGCAAGACTTAAAACAGTTTTAAGAGGAAAAAATGCCTAAAAAAATATTAAAAGGTGTAGTTGTGAGTGATAAACCAAACAAAACTATTACAGTAATGGTTGAAAGAAAATATTCTCATCCATTATTAAAGAAGGTAGTTAAAGTAAGAAAAAAATATAATGCGCATGATGAGAACAATAAATTTAAAATTGGTGATAAAGTTTCTATTATCGAAAGTAAACCAATTTCTAAAAACAAAAAATTTCAAGTTATGGATGGTTTAAAATAATGATACAAGTACAAACAGAATTATTAGTTGCTGACAACACTGGAGCAAAAAAAATTGAGTGTATTAAAGTTTTAGGTGGATCAAAGAGACGATATGCAAGCATTGGTGACACAATTGTAATTGCTGTAAAAGAGGCAATACCAAAAGGTAAAGTTAAAAAAGGCTCTGTTCATAAAGCTGTGGTTGTGAGAGTTAAAAAAGGTATTCATAGAGATGATGGGTCTAAAGTAAGATTTGATAATAATGCAGCAGTTTTAGTTGATGATAAAGGTGAACCTGTTGGAACAAGAATATTTGGACCAGTGACAAGAGAATTAAGAAATCGAGGTCAAATGAAGATAATTTCTTTAGCGCCGGAGGTTTTATAATGATTAAGAAGGGTCTTAAAGTAATTGTTTTAACTGGAAAAGATAAAAAAAAAGAAGGCGAAATAATTGAAATAGACAGACAAAATAATAGAGCGAAAGTTAAAGATATTAATATGGTAAAGAAACATATTAAAACAACAAAAGAAAAAAAAGGTGGAATTGTTTCAATAGAAAGCTTTATTAATTTATCTAATCTAAAATTAGTAGAAGAAAAAAAGAAAAACAAAAAAGTTGAGGTGAAAAAATAATGACACCAAGATTAAAAGAATTGTATTTTAAAGAAATTCAACCTGATTTAAAAACAAAGTTAGGCTTAAAAAATATATATATGGGACCTAAAATACAAAAAGTTATTTTAAATATGGGTTTAGGACTAGATGGAAATGACTCTAAAGTTTTAAAATCGTGTGAGGAAGATTTAGCAAAGATAACTGGTCAAAAACCTGTCGTAACAAAATTTAAAAAATCAGTTGCAAATTTTAAAACTCGTAAAGGATCGAATGCAGGTTTAAAAGTAACTTTAAGAAAAGATAAGATGTATGAATTTCTAGATAGACTTGTTAATATTGCTTTGCCAAGAATTAAAGATTTTAGAGGTTTGTCTGTAAATGGTTTTGATAATTTTGGAAATTATTCATTTGGAGTAAAGGAACATATTATTTTTCCAGAGGTTAGTTTTGATAGAGCAGATAAAGTAAGAGGGCTAGATATAATTATTGTTATATCTGCCAAAAATAAGGAACATAGTTTTGCTTTATTAGAAAAGTTGAATTTCCCATTTATTAAAAAAGGAGATAACTAGAATGGCTAAATTAAGTTCAATAAATAAGAATAACAGAAGAATAAAACTTTCAAATAAGTTTTATAAAAAAAGAGAAAAATTAAAAAAGATCATTATGAATAAAAAGCTTCCGCTAGATGAAAGATTTATAGCGCAACAAAAGTTATCAAAATTGCCAAGAAATTCAGCTAAGGTAAGAGTGATGAACAGGTGTCAAATTACTGGAAGACCTCACGGTGTTTATAGAAAATTAAGAATATCTAGGATTGCATTACGTCAACTCGGATTGCAAGGAAAGATACCTGGATTAGTAAAATCAAGTTGGTAGAAAGGATAATATGAGTTTAAGTGACCCAATAGGAGATATGATTGCAAGAGTAAAAAATGCTCAAGATAGAAATCATAAAAAAGTTAGTTTGCCATCTTCTAATTTTAAAACAAAAATTGCTGATATATTGAAAAATGAGGGATTTATAAAAGACTTTAAAGTTAGTAATGATAATAATAAATCAATATTATCTTTAGAGCTAAAGTATCACTCAGGAAATCCAGTGATAAGCGCTTTTGAAAGAGTTTCAAAACCAGGAAGAAGAATTTTTTCAAGTGCTGATGGATTACCAAAGATAAATAATGGTCTTGGTATTGCAATTATTTCTACACCTAAAGGTGTTATGACTGATATTGACGCAAGAAAACAACGAGTAGGTGGAGAAATTATTTGTAAGGTATTTTAATGTCTAAAATTGGTAAAATAAATATATCTATCCCTGATAAAGTAAAAGTCGCTTTAGCGGGAAATATCTTAAATGTAGAGGGTCCACAAGGTAAAAGTTCAATTGATATAGACCTAGATATCTTTAACCTTGATATTAAAGACAAAGAAATTTCGATTAAACCTAAAAAAATTGATGAAAACACAAAAAGATTATGGGGCATGAATAGAAGTTTAATAAACAACGCTGTAATTGGATCAAGCACGGGTTATGAAAAAATTCTTGAATTAGTGGGAGTTGGATACAGAGCAGCATTAAAAGAAAATAAATTGAGTCTTCAACTTGGATATAGTCATGACATAGATTTTGATATCCCTGATGGAATTAAAATAGTTGTAGAAAAACAAACTACATTAAAGATAACTGGTTCAGACAAACAAAAAGTTGGTTCAGTAGCTTCCAAGTTGAAAACTTTAAGAAAAATTGAGCCATATAAAGGTAAAGGTGTTAGAGAAAAAGGACAATATGTTCTTAAAAAAGAAGGAAAGAAAAAATAATGAAACTTAATACAACGACTAGAAAAAGATTTAGAGTTAGCAATAAGGTTAAAAAAGTTGCCTCAGATGGAAGATTTAGACTAAGTATATCAAGATCATCAAGAAATATTTCAGCTCAAATAATTGATGATAAAAAAAATATTACACTTTTAGCAGCATCTTCAATTGAAAAAGACATAAAATCAAAATCTAAAGTTAATAAATCTGATTTATCAAAAATTGTAGCAGAAAAACTAGCAAAAAAAGCTCAAGAAAAAAAAATAACAAAAATATTTTTTGATAGAGGCGTTTATAAATATCATGGAAGAATAAAAATATTTGCTGAAACTTTAAGAAAAAATGGGATGGAATTTTAATATGGAAAATAAAGATAAAAAAAGTGATAATATTCTCGAAAAGCTCGTTCATATCAACAGAATAACCAAAGTTGTTAAAGGTGGTAGAAGGTTTGGGTTTTCAGCATTAGTAGTTGTAGGAAATCAATCTGGAAGAATTGGAATAGCTCATGCAAAAGCTAAACAAGTTCCTGATGCTATTAAAAAAGCAAATGAAATGGCAAGAAGAAAATTGATACATATTCCATTAAGAGAAGGAAGAACTATTCATCACGATGTTAAGGCAAAGGATGGATCAGGGAAAATAGTATTGAGGGCTGCCTCTAAAGGAACAGGTATAATAGCAGGAGGACCAGTCAGAGCTGTTTGTGAAGTATTGGGTGTTAAAGATATTGTTGCAAAATCTATGGGTACTTCTAATGCTCATAATGTCATAAGAGCTACAATGAAAGCTTTGTTGAAGCAAAGTTCACCAAAACAAATCTCTACAATTAGGAATAAGAAAATATCAGAAATTATAGAAAAAAGAGGATAATGATTACATTAAATAATAGAGTAAAATTAAACAAAACTAAAATAAGAGTTGGTCGAGGAATAGGTTCAGGTAAAGGGAAAACTTCAGGTAGAGGTGTGAAGGGACAAAAATCTAGATCGGGTGTAGCTATAAAAAGTTTTGAGGGTGGTCAGATGCCCTTATATAGGAGACTGCCAAAAAGAGGGTTTAATCCTATTGGAAATAAGAATATAGCAATTCTTAATTTAGATAAAATTCAATTATATATCGATAAAAAAAATATCAAAGCTAGTGATACAATAAACACATCTTTGTTAAAAAAATTAAAATTAATCAATAAGAATTCCGTAAAACTTAAAATTTTAGGATCGGGTGAAATTAAAGACAAAATCAATATAGAGGCGGATTTGGCCTCAAAATCGGCAGTAGAAAAACTTGAAAAAGTTGGTGGTTCTATTCAAATAAAAAAATAATTTTTAGTTTATGAGTTCGTCTTCATCAAGTAATGATTTAAAAAATAGAATAATTTTTACAATTGCAATACTTGCAGTCTATAGATTAGGAACATTTATTCCTTTACCAGGCATTGACCCTGAACAATTAAGAATAATGATGGAAGGAAATCAAAAAGGGTTACTAGGAATGTTTAACGTATTTGCTGGAGGTGCTGTGAGTAGAATGGCAATTTTTGCTTTAGGAATAATGCCATATATTTCCTCATCAATCATTGTTCAACTTTTAACAGGAGTTTCTGATTATTTTAAAAATTTGAAAGCTCAAGGTGAGATAGGCAGATCAAAAATAACTCAGATAACAAGATATGGAACAGTTTTATTAGCGACTGTACAAGGCTACGGTTTAGCTGTTGGATTAGAGTCATCTGCGAATTTAGTTATTAATCCGGGTTTATTTTTTAAAGTTTCGACTGTAACTACTATCGTGGCAGGAACAATATTTCTTATGTGGTTAGGAGAACAAATTACTCAAAGAGGAATTGGTAATGGAATATCTCTAATAATTTTCGCTGGTATCGTTGCTGAAATCCCAAGAGCTTTGGTTACAACTTTTGAATTAGGTAGAACTGGAGCAATATCAACTGTAATGATAATTGGAATTTTTGTTTTATTAATTTTAACAATTTTATTTATTGTTTTTATGGAGAGAGCTTTGAGGAAAATTTTGATTAATTACCCTAAAAGACAGATGGGTAATAAAATGTATGGAGGAGAGTCATCACATCTTCCACTTAAGATAAATCAAGCAGGTGTGATTCCCGCAATATTTGCATCTGCATTACTATTATTACCAGTTACTTTTTCTAATTTTAATTTTTCTGAAAATGAAACTTTTTTAAATTTAAGCTCTTATTTTACCCAAGGGCAGCCTTTGTATATGTTATTGTATGCTTCTGGAATAATATTTTTTACTTTTTTTTATACTTCAATTACGTTTAATCCTGTAGAGACTGCTGATAATTTAAGAAAGTATGGAGGATTTATTCCTGGTATACGCCCTGGTGAGAGCACTGCTTTATATATAGAAAATATTTTGACAAAATTAACAACAATTGGAGCATTATATTTAACACTTGTTTGTTTGATGCCTGAATTTTTGATTGCAAATTATCCGATACCATTTTATTTAGGTGGTACCTCAATTTTAATTGTAGTTGTAGTTGCAATTGACACAGTCACTCAAATTCAAACTAGACTTATGAGCTCGCAATACGAACAGCTAATAAAAAAAACAAAGTTTGGAAGATCTTAAGTGAATATTATCCTGTTTGGACCTCCTGGAGCTGGAAAAGGCACTCAAGCAAAATTTTTAGTAACAAAACTCAAAGGTTATCAAATATCCACAGGTGACATGTTAAGAGATGAGATACAAAAAAATTCAGATATTGGAAAAAAAATAATTGATGATATGAATGAAGGAAAATTTGTGAGTGATGTGATCGTTAATAATTTAATTAAGAATGTTATATTTGATAATCAAAAAAAAGGAAAATTAATATTTGATGGATATCCAAGATCTTTAAGTCAAGCAGAGAATCTAGATTTACTATTAAAAAACTCAAATCAAAAAATTGATTTTATTTTTTTTCTAAATGTTAATAAGGACACAATAATTAAAAGAATTGAAAAGAGAAAAATAATAGAAAAAAGATTAGACGATGAATTGGATACCATTCTGAAAAGATACGATACATATATGGAAACAACAAAACCAGTATTAGAATTCTATTCAAAAAAACCAAATTTTTATGAAATTGATGGTGCTCTAGAAATTGATCAAATTACTAATAAAATTGGGGCTTTTCTTAGGGTTTAAGACATTGACTTTGGAAGATCTTCTTATATAAAAGGCTAAATTTATCACAAAATTTATGGCTCGTATTGCAGGTATTAATATTCCACAAAATAAACTAGTCCATATAGGGTTGACTTATATTTATGGTATTGGAAATAAATTTTCCCAAAAAATTTGTAAATCTTTGGAAATTCCAAGAGAAAAAAGAGTAAATCAATTAACTGATGAAGAAATATTAAAGATAAGAGAATATATTGATCAAAATTTTAAAGTTGAGGGAGATTTAAGAAGAGATTATTCTTTAAGTATAAAAAGATTAATCGACCTAGCTTGTTATAGAGGCTCAAGGCATAGAAAAAAATTACCAGTAAGAGGCCAAAGAACGAGATGTAATGCCAGAACTAGAAAAGGTAAAGCAATTGCTATTGCTGGTAAAAAATTAACACCGCTTAAAAAATAATTATGGCTAAAGTTGATAAGGTTGAAAACAAAGACCAAAAAGTTGAAAAATCTTCAAAGAAGGTAGCTAAAAGCTCTTATTCTAAAAAGAAAAAAACAAAAAAAAATATTTTAAATGGAATTGCCTATGTACAGTCTACATTTAATAATACGATAATTTCTATTGCTGATACAAACGGAAATGTAATTTCATGGGCTTCAGCTGGTCAAAAAGGTTTTAAAGGGTCAAGAAAATCAACTCCATATGCCGCTCAAATTGCTGCAGACTCAGCTGCTTCCAAAGCATTAGAATTTGGAATGAAAACTTTATCCGTTGAAGTGAAAGGTCCCGGGTCGGGAAGAGAAACTGCTTTGAGAGCTTTGCAAGCAAGAGGCTTTAAAATTTTATCTATAAAAGATACTACACCAATGCCACATAACGGTACAAGACCACCAAAAAAAAGGAGAGTTTAATGGAAACTGAAAACGTAAACGTAAAAAATTGGAAATCACTTATTAAACCAACTAAACTTGATGTAAAGATAAGTGATGATTTAACCCAAGCAACAATTATAGCTGAGCCATTAGAAAAAGGTTATGGACTAACATTAGGTAATTCGCTAAGAAGAATACTTTTATCATCTATAAGAGGTGCGGCCGTCACTTCAATTCAAATTGATGGAGTTTTACATGAATTTACATCTATCAAAGGTGTAAGAGAAGATGTCACTGATATTGTTTTGAATGTAAAGTCCTTAGCTTTGAAATGTTCATCTGAGGGTACAAAAAAACTTGTTTTAGATGCAAAAGGTCCAGGTGAAATCAAAGCATCAAATATTACCCCTGTTGCTGATGTCGAAATACTGAATCCTGATCTAGTAATTTGTAACTTAGATGAAAATACAAATTTTCACATGGAAATGAATGTAAATACTGGAAAAGGTTACGTGCCTGCTGAATTAAATAAACCAGAAGAGCCACCTTTAGGATTAATAGCCATAGACTCTTTATACAGTCCTGTAAAAAAAGTTTCATACTCTGTAAGTACAGCTAGAGAAGGAAAAGCTTTAGATTATGATAAATTAACAATGGTCGTCGAAACTAATGGATCAATATCTGCTGAGGATGCAGTTGCTTATTCAGCAAGAATTTTTCAAGATCAATTAAAAATGTTTATAAATTTTGATGAACCAGTCGAAGTTCCAGTAAAAGAAGTTTCAACTGAGCCTGAGTTTAATAAAAATTTATTAAGAAAAGTTGATGAGTTAGAGCTATCGGTGAGATCAATGAATTGTTTAAAAAACGATAATATTATCTACATAGGTGATTTAGTTCAAAAATCAGAGGGAGAAATGTTAAGAACTCCTAACTTTGGAAGAAAATCTCTTAATGAAATTAAAGAGGTTTTAACTGGTATGTCATTATATCTAGGTATGGAAATTCCAAACTGGCCACCAGATAACATTGCTGAAATGTCTAAAAAACTAGAGGAGGCTATTTAATGAGACACGGAATGGCCAATAAAAAGTTAAATAGAACTTCTGAACACAGAAAAGCTTTGTTAATGAATATGCTTAATTCATTAATTAAATATGAGCAAATAAAGACTACTTTACCAAAAGCTAAGTTTTTAAAACCTCAGGCTGATAAGATAATTACATTAGGAAAGAAAGATTCATTACAAACAACAAAAATATTAGTTTCAAAATTACAAAATTCACAATCAGCAAATAAAGTAAAAAAAACATTATCCAAAAGATATGAGAAAAGAAATGGCGGATACACTCGAATTGTTAAAGCTGGTTTTAGATATGGTGATAATGCACCAATGGCAATTATAGAGTTTGTAGATAGAGATTTAGAGGCAAAAAGGGTCGATAGAAAAAAGAAAGATGACAAAAAAGAGGCAACAAATCAAGAAGATAAAAAAGTAGCCTCATCAAAATAAAATCTTTAAATATAATTCATGAATAAAAGTTTTGTTGTTGATTCAACATTTGTCGATATGCGACTTGATAGATTTTTAAGAAATAAATTAGGAAATTTACCTCAAAGTTTAATCGAAAAAAATCTAAGAAATGGAAAGATAAAATTAAACAAAAAAAAAGCAAAAAGTTCATTTAAATTAAAGTTTAACGATAGAATTGCAGTGTTTAATCTTAATTTTCAACAAAAAATAATAAATGATAAACTAAAATTTAGCCCTTCAAATACAACAATAAAAGAAAATGAAGATTTAATTATTGATAATAATGAAGATTTTATTGTTCTTAATAAAAGTTCAGGAATTTCAGTTCAGGGTGGAACAAAATCAAAAAAAAACTTAATAGATATATTTTCAAAAAGTAAAATTTTTGAAGGTGCCAAACCCTTTTCAGTTCATAGATTAGATAAAGAAACATCAGGTGTTTTTATCATGGCTAAAAATAGAAAATCTGCTCAGTTACTAACATCTCTTTTTAGACTCAGAAAAGTTCATAAAACTTATCTAGCAATTTGTCACGGTGAGATAGAAAAAAATTCTGGGGAATGGAACGATGATTTGATTAGATATGAAAATAAAAAAAAAATTATAGAAAAAGCCAAGACTATTTATAAAGTATTAGATAAAAACTCTAACTCGAGTTTAGTTGAAATGAAACCAATTACTGGAAGAAAGCATCAATTAAGGAAACAACTATTTAATATTGGTCATCCTATATATGGAGATGATAAATATAAATTGATTGATTCGATTAAAAGATCAAATAAAAATTTGATGTTACACTCTTATCAAATTAAGTTTATGATAAAAAATAAAAAGTTTACTTACAAAGCTTTACTACCAGATTATTTTAAAAAATTAATAAAAAGTAAGAGACTTAATTTTTTAGATTTATGATAAAATTTTCAATAAGTTTTTTTTCAAAATAATTATAATTTTGACTTTTAATAGTATTTAGATTTATCACTCCCTTATCCTTAATACCACAAGGTACTATAGATTTATATTTATTGAGATCATTATCGATATTTATTGCAAAACCATGATAAGCTATCCATTTACTTACTCTAACACCAATCGCAGCAACTTTTTTTATCTCAGATCCATCATTATACCAAATTCCTATATTTTCTTTATCAGGAAACGTGTCAATATCATAAAATTTAATTGTATCTATGATTGTTTTTTCTATGGTTGATATAAGTTTCCTTATATTTTTTTTTCTTTTTTTTAAATCAATCACAAAATAACAAATTAATTGACCTGGTCCATGGTAAGTAATTTTTCCACCTCGATTTGTTTTTATTATATTAATTTTTTTATCTAAAATTTCATTTTCATTAAAACTTGTGCCCGCTGTATAAATTTCATTATGTTCTAGCGTCCAAATTAATTCATTTGCCTTTTCTTTGCTTAAATCAATCAATCTATTTTCCATTAATTGAATTGCACTTTCATATTTTACAGGTTTTTCTGACTTTTTAATCTCTATATTCATTTAAAAATTGTATTCTTCTCATTTTGTATTAAAAGATCCATCTGAATAATAGGTAAATTTATGACTTTAATTAAAAAAATCAAAGATAAAAAAGTCAACTTTGAATTCAATAAAGAATATATCAAAGTAGTTACAGATAAAATTATAAATAATGATGTAGATTTTATTACAAATTCTTTTAGTGAAATGCATCCTGCAGATGCAGCAGATATTATTGAGCATCTAAGCCAGGGTGATCGTGAAAATTTACTTAAATTGAATAATTTTAAGATTAATCCTGAGGTATTTGTTGAATTAAACGAGTCAGTGCAAACAGAAATTATTAAATATTTATCATCAGACTCAATTGTAAGAATTTTGAAAAACCTCGAGTCAGATGATGCAATTGCAATTCTAGAAAATGTTGAAGAAAAAGATAAAAATTCAATTTTAGAGGCCTTACCACCTAAAGACCGTTTTGCTTTATTGGAAGGCCTTAGTTATCCAGAAGATAGTGCAGCAAGAATAATGCAAAGGGAATTTACTGCCATACCAAGTAATTGGTCAGTAGGTCAAACAATTGATTATTTGCGAGAAAATAAAGATTTACCTGAACAGTTTTTAGAGATTTTTATTGTAAATGAAAACTTTAAACCAGTTGGTATGGTTCCGTCATCTAAAGTTTTAAGAACTCCTAGAGAGTCTAAAATGTCATCAATTATGGATAATACAATTTTTTTAGTTCCTGTCGACATGGATAAAGAAGAAGTTGGTAATTTATTCGAAAATTATGGTCTAAACTCTGCATGTGTAGTTGATAAAACTAATAAATTAGTCGGAATGATTACTTCAGATGATATTTTAACAGTTTTAAAGGAAGAAGCTGAGGAAGATACTTTAAGGTTGGCCGGTGTTGGTGACGAAGAAATAACTGATGGAGTGTTAACAAAAACAAAAAGAAGATTTAATTGGTTACTCCTTAATTTATTCACAGCTTTTTTAGCAACATGGTGTATAAGTTTGTTTGGTGCTACAATTGAACAAATGGTAGTATTAGCTTTCTTGATGCCAATTGTTGCTTCAATGGGTGGAAATGCAGGAATGCAAACTTTAGCAGTCACAGTTAGAACCTTAGCTACTAATGATTTAACTAAAAATAATTTCAATCAAAATATACTCAAAGAATTTAATATTGGAATATTGAATGGAATTATATTCGCAATCATAAGTTCTTTTATTGTACAAATATGGTTTCAAGATATTCAGTTGTCTTTAATAATTTCTATTTCTATGGTTTTAACAATGATAGTAGCAGGACTTTTTGGGATTTTAGTTCCAGTCACACTAAAAAAGATGAATATTGATCCAGCAATAGCTTCAAGTGTTTTTGTTACAACAATAACTGATGTAATTGGATTTGTTTCATTTTTAGGTGTTGGAGCTTACTTTTTGTAGTGCTTAAATGTTATCAATTAATCTTATATTATTTACATAATAAGCAAAAAATAAATTGGAATTATTTATATTATTTGATTTACCTAGGTTTATTTTATTTCTCAATTCTAAATATTCAATTTTGACTTTATATTTTTGACTTAACTCCTTTTTTTTTTGATAAATATTTTTTACAATCTCCTTTTTTATTTTTAAATTTTTTTTAAAATTAATTAATTCTTTTGTTAATTTAGCAGCTTTAATTAATTGACTTTTTTTTAAATTCAAATTTCTAGATGATAATGCAATCGAATTATTATCTCTTATGGTTTTACATGGAATAACTTTACTATCATATTTTTTTTCAATATATTTTTTAACTAAATATAATTGTTGAAAGTCCTTTTCCCCCATAAAAATTTTTGTTGGTTTTATAATTTTTGTTAATCTTTCCATTACCTCAATTACTCCCTCAAAGTGTCCTTTTCTGTATTTTGCACATAATATTTTTTGGCTTTTTAATAGCTTTATTTTCTTTGTTTTTTTTGAAGTATAAACTTGTTCTTTATTAGGTTTAAATACAAAGTTCACATTAAGTTTTTTTAAAATTTTAATATCTTTTTTAAAATTTCTAGGGTATCTAAAAAAATCAGCTTTATTATTAAACTGGGTTGGATTTATAAAGATACTTACAATTGTTTTATTGCATATTTTTTTAGATTTTTTGATAAGGGATATATGTCCTTTATGAAGACTACCCATAGTTGGAACAAAACCTAAATTTTTGACATTATATAATGCCTCATTTAAATCATCTTTATTGAATAAAATTTTCATTTGTATAAATAATTTTAATAAGTAAAACATTTGAATGATTAAACAAGCAATAATTCCTTTAGCAGGACTTGGTACTCGTTTATTGCCTTTAACAAGTGTATTTGCAAAAGAACTTTTGCCTATTAATGGTAAACCTGGAATTGAATATATTCTTGATGAATGTGTTCAAGCAGGTATTAGAGAAATTATTTTTGTTATATCTAATAAAAAAAAAATGATCAAAAATTATTTTTACAACGATAAATTTTATAAAAAGATTATAAAAAAGAAAAAAGACAAAAGGGTTTTACAAGAATATAAAAAAATACTTAGATTTAAGAAAATGATTAGGTTTGTATATCAAAATAAGCCTTTAGGAACTGGTGATGCGGTATTGAAAACAAAAAAATATATTAAAGATAAATTTTTTTTAATGTTATTACCAGATGATTTAATTATTAAAAAAAATTGTTCAAGGTCAATGATTGCTTTGCATAAAAAATATAATTCCTCTGTAATGGCAAGTATGAATATAAAGAAAAATAATGTTTCAAGATGGGGAATTTACAGATTATCAAAAAAAATAAATAAGAATAATTATATGATTAAAGGAGTGGTTGAGAAACCCACTATTAAGAATGCTCCATCTAATAAAGCAGTTATAGGTAGATATATACTGCCAAGAAAAATTTTTTCTAAACTATCAAAATTAAAACCAGGTAAAGGTGGAGAAATACATATTACTGATGCAATTCAATCTTTGATTAATGATGATGAAAAGTTTATAGCTCACAACTTTCCAGGAAAGTATTTAGATTGTGGAAGTATGAGTGGTTATATAAAATCAAGCTTGGAGATATCTAAATTATGAAACTTTGTATGATAGGAACAGGATACGTTGGTTTAGTAAGTGGTGTTTGTTTTTCAGATTTAGGAAATGATGTGATATGTGTAGATAAAGACAAAAACAAAATTGATTTACTTCAAAAGGGTAAAATACCTATTTATGAACCTGGTTTATCGGAATTAGTAGTAAAGAATTTTAAAAATAAAAGATTATCATTTTCAACAAATTTGAAAAAATCTGTTAATGAATCCGATATTATATTTATTTGTGTAGGTACGCCAACCAAAAAAGGTGGTAGTTCAGCTGATTTAAGTCAAATTTATAATGTTGCAAAAGAAATAAGTTCCTCAATAAATAAATTTAAAATAATCATAACTAAATCAACAGTACCAGTTACTACCGGTGATGAAATAGAAAAAATTATTTCAAAAAAAAATTCTAAAAAAAAATTCTCAGTTGCCTCTAACCCAGAATTTTTAAGAGAGGGTGAGGCTATACGAGATTTTTCTTTTCCTGATAGAATAGTAGTTGGATCAAATGATAAAAAAACAAATCGTATTTTAAGAAATTTATATAGTCCTTTAATCTCAAAAGGAGCACAATATTTAAATACATCTAGACGGGCAGCAGAATTAATAAAATATGCTTCAAATGCTTTCTTAGCCACAAAAATTACATTTATAAATGAAATTGCAAATTTGTGTGAAAAAACAGGCATAAATGTTGAAGATATATCTATCGGCATGGGTTTAGATAAAAGAATAGGTAGTCGATTTTTAAGAGCTGGTCCGGCATATGGTGGATCTTGCTTTCCAAAAGATACAAAAGCAATTATTTCAACAGCTGATAAATTTAAACTAAATCTCTCAGTAATAAAATCAGTAATTAAATCTAACGAAAATAGATCAAATGTTTTGTTAAAAAGAATAAGTAAGATTTTAAATAATAAGATTAAGAATAAGAAGATATCTTTTTTAGGTGTTACGTTTAAAGCTAATACAGATGATATGAGAGACTCATCAAGCTTAATAATGATACCATGGTTATCTAAAAAAGGTGCAATAATTAAATATTATGATCCTACTGGGTTTAAAAAAGAATTATCAAAAAATAAAAACGTAATATGCGAAAATTCAATTAAAAAAACATTAGAAGGTTCAGATCTTGTTATAATTCATACAGAATGGAATGATTTTAAATCAATAAACTTTAAAAGTTTAGCTCAGAAAAAGAAATTTATTATATATGATATGAGAAATATTTATTCATCTGAAAAGATGAAAGAACAAGGTTTAAAATATTTTAGTGTTGGTAGATAAGGTATCAATTTAACTCAAATATTGCGTCAACTTCTACTGAAACACCTAAGGGTAAGCTATTTGTACTAACAGCTGCTCTAGTGTGCATACCAGCTTCACCAAAGACTGATGCTATAAGGTCAGATGCACCATTAATTACTTTTGGCTGATCTGTAAAGTCATCAGTTGAATTAACAAAACCGGTTAATTTCACACATGATTTGATCTTCGACAAATCATCATCACAAGCTTTTTTTACTTGAGCAATAATACTCAATGCACATCTTTTAGCAGCGTTATAACCTGCTTCGATATTTAATTCTTTTCCAACTTTTCCCTTAATAAGCTGACCATTTTCATCAATAGAAATTTGTCCTGATATAAATAACATTTTACCTGAAAGTTTAGTTGCAACATAATTGCCAACTGGGGGTTTTGCCTCGGGAAGTTTTATTTTAAGTTCAGTAATTTTATCATCATAATTCATTTCAATTTCCTTTTTTTTGATTTTTTAATTTTATCGTATTCTTTTCTTTTCTCAATTAATATTAAAGCTTCTTCCATCGTTAATTCTGTAGGATCTTTTTCTTCAGGTATTGTTGCATTAAGTGATTTGTACTTAATATAGGGACCGTATTGACCTTTCATAACTCTAACAGGTTTTTTATCCTCAGGATGCTCACCCAAATCTTTTATCATTGATGAAGACATACGACCAGGTTTAGCTTCTGCTATTAGTGTGATTGCTCTATTCAAGCCTATAGAAAATATATCCTCAACATTTTCTATTCTTGCAGATTTATTTTCACATTTCAAATAAGGACCAAATCTTCCTGTGTTTAATGTAATTTCTTTTTGATTATCAGGATTAATACCTAAAGATTTAGGCAATGAACATAAGAATTGAGCTTTTTCTAAATCAATATTTTTCAATTCTAGACCCTTAGGAATTGAAACATTTTTTAGAAGTTCGTTAACATCTGATTTAGATTTTTTAGTTTTTTTCTTTTTCTTCACAGTTTTTTCAATTTCAAGATCTGCGGGGATTTTTTCGTACTGAAGATAGGGCCCAAATCTTCCATTTTTTAAATATATATCATTTCCATTATCATGTTTTCCAATTAACTTTGGCTCAGATAATTGTGCTTGAGCTGCAGCTTTTACTTTTGATAAAGGTCGTGTAAATTTACACTCAGGGTAATTTGAACATCCTATAAAAGCTCCACCTCTAAAACTATTTTTTAAACTAAGAGTTCCAGTGCTGCATAATTGGCATTTTCTAACTATATTTCCATTATTATCTTTATCAAAGATTAATTCACCTAAGCTATCATTAAGTAAATCTAAGACCTCTCTAGTCCTTTTTTCTTTCACTTCTGAAACGTTATTATTAAAGTCTTTCCAAAAAAGTTCTAAAACTTTAATCCAACTTTCTTTTCCAGTAGTAATTTCATCAAGTTGATCCTCTAATCCTGCTGTAAAATTGTAATCTACATATTTTGAAAATAATTTTTCTAAAAAAGCTGAGATTAATTTGCCTCTATCAGTAGGAAAAAATCTTTTATTTACTATTTCTGCGTATCCTCTATTAGCGATAGTAGAAATTATACTTGCATATGTAGATGGTCTTCCAATACCTAGTTCTTCAAGTTTTTTTACTAAACTTGCTTCTGAGTATCTTGGTGGAGGTTGTGTATAATGTTGCTCGTCTAGTAATGCTTCTATATTTACAAGACCTTTAGATACAACTGGCAAAATATTTTCATCATCATCTTTACTTTGATTATTATAAATTTTTAAAAATCCATCAAATTTAAGTACAGACCCGCTAGCCTTACAAACAGTATCTTTATTGTCTGAAGTTATGGTGATAGTATTTCTATCAAACTTAGCTGATTCCATTTGAGAAGATAAAGCTCTACTCCAAATAAGTTCATATAGTTTATTTTGATCTGAACTTAAATATTTTTTAATACTTTGTGGTGTTCTGATAATATCTGTAGGTCTTATCGCCTCGTGAGCCTCTTGAGCATTTTTAGCTTTTTTACCAGAATAATTTAAAGCATCATTAGGAAGATATTCATTACCAATTTCTTTTTGAATATAATCTCTGAAAGCTGAAACTGCATCTTTAGATAAATTAGTTCCGTCAGTCCTCATATAAGTAATCAAACCAATTGTTTCACCTTCTATCTCTATACCTTGATAAAGTTTTTGCGCAATTTGCATCGTTCTAGATGCACCAAAACCTAATCTACTTGATGCAGTTTGTTGAAGAGTAGATGTAGTGAATGGTCCAGATGGATTTCTATTAACAACTTTACTTGAGATATCTGTAATACTAAATTTTTTTTTATTTATACTTGATATAGCTTTATTTATTTCATCTTTATTTCTGAATGAAAATTTTTCAATTTTATTACTGTCTAACTGACTGATACTTGCAGTAATTTTTTGATCATTTTGATCTTTAAAATCCACACTTAAAGTCCAAAATTCCTCTGGATTAAATGACTCAATTTCATGTTCTCTCTCGGTAATTAATTTTAAAGCAACAGATTGAACTCTTCCTGCAGATTTTGAACCTGGGAGTTTTGTCCAAAGTATCGGTGAAATATTAAAACCAACTAAGTAATCTAGGGCTCTTCTAGCCATATAAGCATCAACTAAATGAGGCTCAATTTGTCTTGGGTTTTCAATTCCTTGTATAACAGCTTTTTTAGTTATCTCATTAAACACCACTCTTTCAATTTCTTTATCTTTTAAAAGTTTTTTTTCATTTAAATATTCTTTTACATGCCAAGCAATAGCTTCACCTTCACGATCTGGGTCAGTAGCTAATATAATCTTAGATGAGTCTTTTGCTGCATTAGTTATTTCTTTAAGATATTTTTTTGAGAAACTATCAACTTCCCACTCCATCTTAAAATCCTTATCGGGATCAACAGACCCGTTTTTAGAAGGTAAGTCTCTTATGTGACCGTAACTTGCTAAAACTTTATAATTGTCACCTAAATATTTATTAATAGTTTTTGCTTTAGCAGGACTTTCTACAATGACCAAATTCATTAACTACAAATTACTCAAAAGACTTAGATAGTCAATTTAATAAATTTTTGTCTTAGTTTCTTCTTTATTTATCAATCTTTTAATATTTTCTCTATGGGTAAAAAATATCAGTACAAACATGATTGTAAAAAATATTACTTGATCAAATTGAGTTAAAATTACCAAATATATTGGTATAGAGGCTGCTCCAATCAAAGATGATAGGGAGGAAAATTTTGAAATAAAAAATGTTATAAACCAAGATATAATAAAAATAATCCCAAAATAAAAATTAATAGCAAACAAAATTCCGAGATATGTAGCAACACCTTTTCCACCCTTAAACTTTAACCAAATTGGAAATACATGGCCTAAGAAAGCACACAAAGATGCAATGTATAAGAAATCTTGGTAAAAAATTTTTACATAAATTACTGGAGCTATAGCTTTTAAAATATCCAAGATTAATGTTGAATATCCAAGAGTTTTATTTCCAGTTCTAAGAGCATTAGTCGCTCCAATGTTACCTGAGCCAATGTCTCTAATATCTTTTTTTAAAAATATTTTTGTAAGTATGAATCCAAAGGGTATTGAGCCCATAAGGTAGGAAATTATACCTATCAAAAAAATATCCATTCTATAGCTTAAATAATTCTTTTCCTTTTACAAAGGTATTTGTAACTTTACCTTGAAGTTTTTTATCTTCAATTGAGGTATTTTTTGATTTAGAGATTAATTTTTCTTTTTTTACAATCCATGGTTTATCAATATCCACAATACACAAGTCAGCATCATTCCCTATGGATAGACTGCCTTTATCAATTTTAAGTATTTTTGCTGGATTAGAAGTTAGAGCTCTTATAATAGTCTCAAGTTTAAGAGACCCATTATGATATAATTCTAAACTTAAAGATAATAGCGTCTCAATACCAGAAGCACCCGTAGCAGCTTGGGCAAATGTTAATCTTTTTGATTCCTCATCTTCGGGTTTATGATCAGAGACAATTACATCAATTAAACCGTCTTTAAGTCCTTGAACTAAAGCTAATCTATCTTCTTCTCTTCTAAGTGGAGGAGATAATTTTAAAAATGTTTTAAAATCTCCAATATCATTTTCATTTAAAGATAAGTTATTAATTGATACTCCTGAGGTGAATTTAACAATTTCTTTTCTATATTTTATTACCTCTATTGATTTTTGCGATGATAGCTGAGAAATATGATATCTACATTTAACTTTTTCTAACAATGTTAAATCTCTTTCAATTAAAATTCTTTCAGCAATTTCTGGTATACCAGATAATCCTAATTTAGAGGCAATAATTCCAGAATTTATCATACCATTTTTTGCAAGCTCATAATCTTCAGCGTGCTGCATAATTAAACATCCTAAATCTTTAGCTGCATTCATTATTCTTGACATTAATCTTGGATTTTGAATTGTTATAATCCCGTCTGTGAAAGCAATTATTCCTTTATTTTGTAAAAGACCAAATTCTGTCATGTTAGTACCTTCAGTATTTTTAGTTAGTGATGCACATGGGAAAATATTTATTTTTGACTTATCTCTTCCTCTTCTTTTTAAAAAGTCTACTATTGATACATTGTCAATTACAGGATCTGTATTAGGCATTGTAACTACTGATGTTACTCCACCAGATAGCGCTGCATTACTTAAAGTTCTAAAATTTTCTTTATATTCATAACCAGGCTCACCAACAAAAACTCTCATGTCTACCAATCCTGGGAAAATATATTTTCCTTTTAAATCAATTGTCTTCTCTCTGCTTGGTAGATTATTGGTATTTACTTTTTTTCCTATGGCTTCAATCTTACCATCTTCACCAATAATTAATCCTCCTATTTCATTTATTGAATTATGTGGATCAATTATATATGCATTTATAAAATATTGTTTTTTCATTTATGTACAAAATATTTTTAAACATGCCATTCTTACAGCTACACCTAACTCAACTTGCTCTTTGATTACACTTTTATTGATGTCATCAGCTAATATTGTATCTATCTCTATACCTCTATTCATTGGCCCAGGATGCATGATTAAAGCATCAGTTTTTGCATATTCTAATTTGTCTGTAGTTAATCCATAATATTCATAATATTCTCTATTTGATGATAGATATGAGCTTGTCATTCTCTCATTTTGTAATCTTAACATCATAACGATGTCACAATCTTTCAGACCTTTTTTCATATCTGTAAAAGTGTTAACACCAAATTTTTCAATTTCCTTTGGCATTAAATTTGTTGGTGCAACTATATTTACTTCAGCACCCAACATATTTAACAAATAAATATTTGATCTAGCTACTCTTGAATGAAGTATATCTCCACATATTGCAATTTTTAATCCTTCAATTTTATTTTTACGAGTAAGGATAGTCAAAGCATCTAATAAAGCTTGGGTAGGATGTTCTCTTCTTCCATCACCAGCATTTAACACAGCACAATTTACTTTTTGAGAGAGCAAGTTACAAGCTCCAGAATCTTGATGTCTTATTACAATAATATCTGGATGCATTGCATTTAAAGTCATCGCAGTATCGATTAATGTTTCACCTTTTTTAATTGCAGAGTTACTAATATTCATAGACATTACGTCTGCCCCAAGTCTTTTGCCAGCTAATTCAAATGAGCTTTGAGTTCTAGTAGAAGGTTCAAAGAATAAATTGATTTGAGTTTTTCCTCTTAAAACATCAGTCTTTTTGTTTTTGCTTTGATTAACTTTTATAAATGTGTGTGCTTCATCAAGTATTAAATTTACATCATTAATTGATAAATCTTGTATACCTAACAAATGTTTTTGAGAAATTTTAATAGCTTTATTAATTTTAATTGCCATTAAAACCAACTCTATAGCTATAAATGACTACAATAGCAAGTATTAATTATTTAAAAAATCTATTGCTCCTTGTAATATAAAAGCAGCAGCATTTTCATCGATTTTCTTTTCTCTTTTACTTACATTGATATCTAATTGGCTAGATAGATTAAATGCACCAACTGTTGATAATCTTTCATCCCATAGACAAATAGGAATACTTATGTTTTCCTCAATTTTTTTAGAGGTATCCTTCACAGATTGTGTTGACCTACCTGATGAACCATCCATATTAAGTGGATTTCCGATTATGACTCCTTTGATATCATTTTCATCAATAATTACTTTAAGCTCTGAAATCAATTCATTTAGGGAATTTCTATTTATTGTTTTTAGCGGAGTAGCAATTAATTGTTTTTCATCACAAATAGATACACCAATTCTTTTAGAACCAAGGTCTAAACCTATCAATCTACACTTATCTGAGTATTTTTTTTTAAATTCTTCCAAAGTGATCATATTGTATATTTACAACTTAAGTGATAGTTTGCGTCATATTTAAATAGCATATGAGTATAGATCTTAAAATAATAAAACATATCTCTAAATTATCAAGAATTTCAGTTAATGAAAAAAAAGCTGAAAAATTAGCTGGTGATTTAAATTCAATTTTTGACTTTATTGAGAAACTTAATGAATTAAAAACAGACAATGTCGAGCCATTAACTTCTGTTGCTGAAACAACATTAAAACTTAGACCTGACAAGGTTAAAAGTGAAAATATTAGAGAACAAATTGTTAAAAATTCCCCTCAAGATAATGAAGATTATTTTGTTGTACCAAAGGTGATAGAATAATGTCAGATATAACAAAACAATCATTAACAGAACTAGTTATCAATATTAAAAATAAAAAACTATCTTCAACAGAAGTAACTAAAGCATTCATAGAAAGATCTGAAAAGTCTAAAGAACTTAATGCATATATTACCGAAGATTTCACGTCGGCTCTAGAAAAAGCAAAAAGATTTGATCAAAAACCAAATTTTGATTTAAAATTGTCAGGCATTCCAATGGCAGTAAAGGATTTATTTTGTACAAAAGATGTTAAAACAACTGCTGGTAGCAAAATTCTAAATAATTTTGTACCAACATATGAGTCAACCGTTACTGAAAATATTTGGAAAGAAGGAGGAATTCTCTTAGGGAAGTTAAATTGTGATGAATTTGCAATGGGCTCATCTAATGAAACTAGTTTTTTTGGAAATGTTCAAAATCCTATTGATAAAGACTTAGTTCCTGGTGGTTCATCTGGTGGATCTGCTTCTGCAGTGGCTGGACAATTAACACCAATTACAATTGGAACTGATACTGGAGGATCAATTAGACAACCAGCCTCATTTACAGGAACTGTTGGTCTAAAACCAACATATGGAAGTTGTTCACGATATGGAATTGTTGCTTTCGCATCATCTTTAGATCAAGCAGGACCTATGGCACAAAATGTTAAGGATTGTGCCTTACTACAAGAAGTAATAAGTACTTATGATCCGAAAGACTCTACTTCAATAGATTTTACAAGAAATCAATACAGTAAAGAACTTTCAAACAACATAAAAGGAAAAAAAATTGGGATACCAAAAGAATATAGAGTTGATGGGATGCCTAAAGAAATTGAAGATCTTTGGCAAAAAGGAGTCCAGTATGTTAAAGATTGTGGTGCTGAGACTATTGACATTTCTCTTCCCCATACAAGTTATGCTTTACCAACCTATTATATTGTTGCTCCTGCTGAAGCATCTTCAAATTTAGCAAGATATGATGGTGTTAAGTATGGATTTAGATCTAAGGGTGAAAACTTAATTGATATGTATGAAAAAACTAGATCTGAAGGATTCGGTGCCGAAGTTCAAAGAAGAATCATGATTGGAACTTATGTTTTATCTTCTGGTTATTACGATGCGTATTATTTAAAAGCTCAAAAAGTAAGAAAACTTATTAAGAATGATTTTGATGAAGTATATAAAAAAGTAGACGCAATTTTAACTCCGTCTACTCCTAGTTCAGCTTTTAAAATAGGTGAAAAAACAAATGATCCAGTTTCAATGTATCTTAATGATATATTTACAGTTCCAGTAAATTTGGCAGGTCTGCCAGGTATATCAATACCAGCAGGTCATGACTCGAAAGGCTATCCTTTAGGTTTGCAAATTATTGGTAAGGCTTTCGATGAACAAAATATACTAAATATAGCATATGCTATGGAGGAAAAGATAAATTTTAAAAATAAAATTAATGATTGGTGGATTAAATGAGCAAAAAAAATTTAGAATATTTGATCAATCGAAAAGATAATCAATATGAAGTTGTAATTGGTTTAGAAGTTCATGCTCAAGTATTATCTAAGTCAAAACTTTTTTCTGCTTCAGCTACTAAATTTGGAGCTGAACCAAATACACAAGTAAGTTTAGTTGATGCGGCATTTCCAGGTATGTTGCCTGTAATCAATGAATTTTGTGTTAAACAAGCTATTAAAACTGGTATTGGCCTTAACGCAAAAATTAATAAACGATCTGTATTTGATAGAAAAAATTATTTTTATGCAGATTTACCTCAAGGATATCAGATTTCACAATTCAAAGATCCTATAGTAGGTGAGGGAAAAGTAATTTTAGATATGCCTAATGGACAAAAAGAAATAGGTATTGAAAGATTACATTTAGAGCAAGATGCAGGAAAAAGTATACATGATCTTGATCCACAAAATACTTTTGTAGATTTAAATAGATCAGGTGTGGCTCTAATGGAAATCGTAAGCAAACCAGATCTTAGATCTCCCGATGAAGTAAGTGCTTATATTAAGAAACTAAGATCGATTATGAGATATTTAGGAACATGCGATGGAAATATGCAAGAGGGATCATTAAGAGCAGATGTTAATGTTTCAGTAAGAGCAAAAGGCTCGAAAGAATTTGGAACAAGATGTGAAATTAAAAATGTAAATTCCATCAAATTTATGCAAATGGCTATTGAATATGAAGCAAATAGACAAGTTGATTTAATCGAGGAAGGTAAATCAATTGATCAAGAAACAAGATTATTTGATACAAAAAAAAATGAAACAAGATCAATGAGATCAAAAGAGGATGCCCATGATTACCGATATTTTCCAGATCCTGACTTATTACCTTTAGAAGTTTCTGATGAATTTATTAATGAGCTTAAGAATAATATTCCAGAGTTACCAGACGATAAAAAAAAAAGATTTATTGATGAATTTAAATTATCATCATATGAAGCTACAATCTTAGTTTCAGATATTGATACAGCAAAATATTTTGAAGAAGTTGTAGCTAAGATGGGCAAAAACAAAGATATGAAATTAGCTGTTAACTGGATAACAGGTGAATTATTTGCAGTTTTAAACAATAAAAATTTAGAAATTTCTCAAAGCCCAGTAAGTGCAAAGAATTTAGCTATATTAGTTAATTTAATAAAGAATGGAACAATTTCAGGAAAAATAGCAAAGACAGTATTTGAGTTAATGCTAGATGGAGATAAGGATCCTCAAAAGATTGTTGAGGAAAAAGGATTAAAACAACAAAGTGATCCAAAGACGTTAGAAGCTTTAATTGATAAAATAATTAATGACAACAGGGAAAAGGCCATAGAATATAAACAAGGTAAAGAGAAATTATTTGGATTTTTTGTTGGACAAGCAATGAAAGCCTCTGGTGGTAAAGCTAACCCGCAATTAATCAATGAGATCTTAAAGAAAAAATTATAAGGTTATGGGTTCTGACCTTAACATCACTAAACAATTACAAGATTATATCTTAAAACATGGATTAAAACTTCATCCAATTCAGAAAGAAATAATAAATTATAATTTAAAATTAGGAGATGATAAAAGAATGCAAATATCTATCTCACAATGCCAATTTCTACATTTAATTATAAAAGTTTCTAAGATTAAAAAAGTACTAGAGATTGGAACTTTTACAGGTTTAAGCACATTGTCTATGGCATTAGCATTACCTGATGATGGTCAAATTATTGCTTTAGATAAAGATGAAAAAACAAATAAAATTGCTGTTGATTTTTTTAAAAAGTCTCATCAGGAACATAAAATTAAAACAATCATTAAACCAGCTTTAGAAACTTTAATAAAAATTAGAAATGAAAGATTTGATTTAGTTTTTATTGACGCTGATAAAATGAATTACAAAAAATATTATCAAATTTCCCTAGAGTTATTGAATAATGGAGGTTTAATTATAATTGATAATGTTTTGTGGCATGGGGAGGTAGTTGATAAGAATATAAACGATAAATTTACCAAAAATATAAGAGAATTAAATGATTTTATCTCTAAAGATAAAAAAGTTGAAAAAGTAATAGTTCCTTTTGGTGATGGAATGACTGTTTGTAGAAAGATCTAATGTTTACAGTATTTGGTTTTTATAAGTTTCAGAAAATTAATGATTTAAGAAAAAATCAGAAAATTTTAAGTAATATCTTAGTTGATAACAATATATATGGTTCAATTATTATATCTAAAGAAGGTTTAAATGGATCTATATCTGGAAAGAATAGGAATATCAAAAATTTTATTACCAAATTAAAAAAAATTTTTGGAGTTAAAAATTTTGATAGTTTTAATAATTCAAAAAGTAAGTTTAATCCTTTTCACAAACCAAAAGTAAAAATAAAAAAAGAAGTTGTCCCTATGGATCTAAAAATATCTAAAAGAATTAAAAAAAAGAATAGTCATATTGAACCAAAAAATTGGAATAAATTAATTAGTAATAAAAATACATTTCTATTAGATGCAAGAAAGCCTTTTGAAAACAAGGTTGGATCTTTTAAAAAATCATTTAATCCGAATATTAATAATTTTAGAGATTTTCCAAAATATTTAAAAGAATTAAAAAAAGATCAACCAATAGCTATGTTTTGTACTGGCGGAATCAGGTGTGAAAAAGCTTCAGTATATTTAGAAAAAAAAGGTTTTAAAAATGTTTATCAATTAAAAGGTGGAATTCTTAATTATTTAAAGAAAATTAAACCAAAAATTAGTCTATGGAAAGGTGAATGTTTTGTATTTGACAATAGAGTAAGTTTAAAACATGGATTAATACAAGGAACATATTCTATTTGTGGTGGTTGTAGACACCCAGTTTCAACTAAAGATAAAAAATCTAAAAGATATGAGGAGGGAGTTACTTGCCCAAATTGTTTTAATAAAATTACAAAAGATCAAAAATCTCGTTTCAGAATGAGACAAAGTCAGGTATATAAAGCTAAACAATCTGGAAAAAAATATAATTTTCAAAAAAGATACAATTAAGGATCTATTTGTCGCAAACACTTAAACTCACCAAAGATCCAATATGGTTTTTACTTAGAAAAGTAACTATTCCTGCGAGTGTTGGTTCATTGTTCCAAACTTTTTATAATCTAGTTGATACTTGGTTTGCAGGTAGAATTTCAGCTGAAGCAATAGCTGCTATAGCAAAATCTTTTCCAATTTATTTTACGATTATCGCTATTGGAGTTGGATTGACGGCTGGAACAAATACTTTAATTGGTAACAATATAGGTGCAAACAACAAAAAAAAAGCCTCATTGTTTGTTGCACAGTCAATAATATTTGCAATTTTTTTATCTATTTTAGTTACCTTTTTTGGATTAAACGTATCAGACTTTTTACTTTCTATAATGGGGTCAGATCAAGAGGGTATAATCTTATCAAGAAAATATTTAGACATTATTTTTTATGGAACAATAATAGTTTTAATTCAGATATCTTTAAATGGCGCTTTAAATGCCCAAGGTGATACAAAAAGTTATAGAAATGTTTTGATATTTAGTTTCTTTTTGAACATCTTTTTAAATCCCTTATTCATTTTTGGTTATGGATTTATTCCAGCTTTTGGTATTTCTGGATTAGCTATAGCAACTGTTGTTGCTCAGTTTATTGGTTTACTTTATTTGGCTCATAAAGTTTATTGTTGTGAATTAAAGCAATATTTAGAACTTCAATGCTTTATTCCAAAGATCAATCTTTTAGGAGAGCTTGTTTACCAGACTATTCCTGTAATGTTTAGTATGTTGTTAATAGGTGTTGGGTTATTTAACATACTTTATTTTATTGGTCAGTTTGGTGATTTAGCAACTGCAGGTTATGGTGCTGCCTTAAGAATTGAGCAAGTTTTTTTACTTCCAGTAATTGGACTGAATACAGCGGTGTTATCCATTGGTGGACAAAATTTTGGTGCTAAAAGTTATGATCGTTTGAGAGAACTATATAAAAAAGCACTTTTATTTGGATCTTCCTTTATGATTTGTGCAGGTATTATAATTTTTTTTGGGGCAGAATTTTTAGTTTCTTTATTTACAGATAATTTAGAAGCTATTAAACATGGTGCAATTTATTTAAAGGTTGCTGCATTAATAGGACCTATTTATCCAGTATTTTTTATAACAACTGCAATATTCCAGGCAGTTAAAAAACCATTATATAGTCTTTATATGAGCATTTTACGATTAACAGCTTTTCCATTTTTAAGCTTGTGGTATGTAATAAATATTAGAGGTGGAGACTATGAAGATATTTTTTACACTATATTAGTAACAAATTGGTTAATGGGAATTGTAGTTTTAATATTTATTGGATATTTTTTAAATAATGTTTTTAAACAAAATAAAAATTTTTTTACTAATTAGTATCTGTCTTATTTTTTTCCTCTTTACATATGATAATGTGAAATCAGAAGAAATTAAGATCATTTCAGGTATAGCAAAAGTAACTGATGGTGACACTATTAGAATTAATAAAAAGAGAATTAGACTTATGGGTATAGATGCTCCAGAAAAAAAACAAATGTGCAAAAAAACCTGGTTAGCAATATCATTTATTTCTTTTCAAAAGGATTACCCTTGTGGTCAAATTTCAACTAATAAACTTAAAAGAAAGATTAATAATAAATCAGTTATTTGCAACTATACCGACAAAGATCAGTATCAAAGATATATTGCCGAATGTTTTATAGATAAAACAAATATAAATGCTTGGATGGTTCGTAATGGGCAAGCTGTAGCATATAAAAAATATTCAAAAAAATTTGTTGCACAAGAAAATATTGCTAAAAAAGAAAAGTCAGGTCTATGGTCAGGTACATTTGAAATGCCTTGGGACTGGAGAAAAAATAACTAGTCTTTTTGAAGTTTTTTTTCTAATTTCCTAACCAAATAAGAAACAATTAATATCAAAATTAAATATTCTAATATTAAAAAAGTATAGATTTCTAATGGTCTATAAGTTGTGACAACTAATTCATTAGCTTTTCTAGTTAGATCACCAATACCTATAATTGAAACTAGTGAAGACATTTTTAAAACGTAAACAAACTGATTACCAATAGCTGGTAAAATATTTTTAATCGCTTGTGGTAAAATAACTAATCTAAGTTTTCTAAAAAAACCAAATCCTAATGAGCTTCCAGCTTCCCATTGAGATTTTTTAATTGAATTGATACCCGCTCTAAATATTTCTGCTTGAAAAGCGCTTTCACTTATTGATAAGGCAATTATGCCAGATACAAAAGGACTAAAGCTTATTCCAGTCATTATTGGTAAACCATAATAGATCCATAAAATTAAGACTAATAATGGTATTGCTCTGACAATTTCGACATAACCTATATTTAAATAAGTTAAAAATTTGTTCTTAGCTAAAGAAGGGATTGCAATAACTAACCCCAAAAAAATAGAAATGATTATTGAAACTATAGAAATAAAAATTGTTGTTGTTAAACCGCTTAGTAAAAATTTGAGATTAGTTAATCCCTCCATATTGTTTGGAGATAAAATTAACCAGTTAAGTTCACTTTTACCACATGAGGTTAAAGGTAAAATTAAAAGTAAAAAAAATAAATTTTTCACTCTTAAAGTTATAAAGAATTAATAATTAATTACTAATTGATTATAAGCTTTTTAAATTGTATTTACTTAATAAGTTGGTAAAGAAACCCGATGATTTTTTCTTTTTAATCCAATCATTAACATAGTCGTTCCATTTACTATCACCTTTTGGAACCATCATTGCTAAGAAGGCTGGATTTTTCTCTCCATCAGGAACAATTGCTAATTGTGGGTATTTGATTACTAATTTATTGGCTTCTGTTGAACTAGTTATATTTCCATCGGCTCTTCCAGCTAAAACTTCCTGAAAATCTCTAGCAGGAGCTTCTACTGAATTTAATTTTGATTTTGGAAAAAATTCTTTTGCTTTTTCTTCTTGTGATGTTCCAAGAGTAGTAGCAATCGTTACATTTGAATTATTTAAAGAGTCCCATGTTGAGAATTTTTTTAAATTTTTCTTAAGTACCAACGGAACAGTTCCATATTTGTAATATGTATCTGTAAATCCTGCCACCTCGGCTCTTTTTGGAGTTTTTGTTACACTTGTAGAAATATCATATCTTTCAGATGTAATACCTGAAACAATTGTTTTCCATTCAGCAGGCACAAATTCAATCTTAACACCCATGTCTTTAGCCAATTCATTCATTACATCAATATCAAATCCTTTATATTTATTTGTCGCTGGATCTTTCATAGTCATAGGATCCCAATCACCTGTTGTTCCAACTTTTAAAATTCCTGATGATAAAATTTTATCTAAATTCGACTCTGCATTTGAAGAAAAGGGTAAAAGAGCAAATAATGCTATAAAAAGTATTTTTTTCATATTTCTTAATAGCTTATTTAAATTTTAAATGAGACTATAATCTTGACGCACTATCATTCGCCCATGAGAATAAATGTTGTGAAAATGAGCGTCTCACAAAAAGATTCACTTCATTTTGGTTTTGATTATGAATAAGAACATCAATTTTAGCGAGAATCGTTTGAGTAACTGACCCTTTTTTGTTTCTAAAATCATTGAAATTAAAAGGAGATCCGGTCTCTAATAAGTCAAAAATTTTTTCACCTTTAATATTTATTAGAACAAATTGATCGGTAACATCTGTCACAGCTCCTAAATTTTTTTTTGAAATATTTTTATTAAGTAAATTTTCAGTTTCATAGTCATTACTTTCAGAGTTTAATGTTTCATTAGAGTAAATCATCCATTCATCTGGACTAAGCCAAAGAGCAGTTAATTTTTCACTTCTTGATGATGTGTTAGCTTCAGTGGGTAATAATAAATTTAATGATTTACCAATAGCAGACAAAAATTCTCTATTTCTACCTCTTAAGATTAATTTCATTACAGGTTTGATTTCTTTCATTTGTAAACCTGAGTAAGATTTTTCTTCAGTTATTGAATTTATATAATTAAGCATTTAATTTTTTATTTTCCCTATCTAAAAAAACTGGGTCTGCAACAGTAACGTTAATTTCTTTATTTTCCATTGGAATGATTAATTTTTGACCCATCATTTTTTTTCCACCTCTTACGACTCCAAGAGCAATAGATTTTTTTAAATTTGGACTATAATAACTTGAAGTTACATGGCCCAACATTTCAACTGGTGATTTTTTAATATCAGCAACGATTTGAGCACCCTCTTCTAAAACTTCATCTGGATTCTCAGTTAGTAAACCAACCAATTGTTTCCTATCTTCTCTTATTGTATCAGATCTATATAAAGATCTTTTTCCTATAAAATCGAATTTCTTTTTACTAACTATCCAATCCATTTGTAAATCAATTGGAGTCATGGTTGCATCAGTATCTTGACCAACAATGATAAAACCTTTTTCAGCTCTTAATAAATGCATGGTTTCAGTTCCATATGGAGTAATATTAAATTCTTTTCCTGCTTCCATACATTTTTCCCATACTGATTTACCATAATTAGCTTGAATATTTATTTCGTAGCTCTGTTCACCGGTAAAACTAATTCTCATTACTCTACATTTAATTTTACCAATTTTAGCATTTTTAAAAGACATATGTGGAAAATTTTCATCTGAAAAATCAAGATCAGGAACTATTTGAGAAACAATTTTTTTGCTATTAGGCCCACAAACACTGACTGTTGCATAGTGGTCAGTTACAGATGTTAAATAGACATCTAATTCAGGCCATTCAGTCTGCAAATAATCTTCTAGCTTTCCTAAAACAGTTGCAGCTCCGCCAGTTGTAGTAGTCATAATATAATGATTTTCACCTAATCTAGTTGTAACCCCATCATCATAAACCATACCGTCTTCATTAAGCATTAATCCGTATCGACATTTTCCAATAGCAAGTTTTGACCATGCGTTGGTATAAACTCTGTTTAAAAATTCAGATGCATCACTTCCTTGAATATCAATTTTACCTAAAGTGGAAGCATCTAATATACCGGCACTATCTCTTGCCGCTTTACTCTCTCTTTGAACTGCATCGTGCATATTCTCACCATCTTTTGGATAATACCAAGCTCTCTTCCATTGACCTACGTTTTCAAATTCAGCTTTATTTTTAACATGCCAATCATGAATAGGAGTTTTTCTAAATACATCAAAATATTCACCCACATTTCTTCCAACAATTGTTCCAAAAGTTAGAGGAGTGTAGGGTGGTCTAAAAGTTGTTGTGCCAAGTTCTCCCATTTTAGAACCTGCTGTTTCCGAAATAATCCCTAGTGCATGCATATTACCAAGTTTTCCTTGGTCAGTTCCCATACCTGTAGTTGTATATCTTTTAACATGTTCAATTGATCTAAAGCCCTCTCTTAATGCTAATTTGATATCTTTTGCCGTAGCATCATTTTGGTAATCAACAAATGGTTTTGTTTTACCAACAAGTTTGTCTGAGGGAAGTAACCATATATTTCTCTTAGATTTATTAAATGAAGATTTGACTTCGAGATTTTCATAATCTGTTTTTTTTAAATCTAAAAATTCTTTAAGTGTATTTGGGATATTTAATAATATTTCATCTAAAGTAAAATCTCCGTTACATGAACCAATGCTAATTTGATCAGATGAATATATATTTGGAATAAAAACTTGATCTTCATCTCTAAATTTTAATTTACCACCTGATTGCGTAAAGAGGTGAACAGCTGGAGTCCATCCTCCAGAAACTCCAAGACAGTCGCATGTAATAGAAATTTTAGAACCCACAACTTTTTGACCATCTTTAGAAAGTTGCATAATTGAAATTTTATTTATTCTTTTATACCCCGATGTATCAACAACGGTATATCCTTTATAGATTTTAATATTATTTTTTTCAGCTTCTTTTATTAATCTTGAATCAATTTCCTCTCTATTGTCAATTATAGTCTCTATATTAATACCTTTTTGAAATAAACTAATAGCAGTCTCATAAGCACTGTCATTATTTGTGAAAAGAACATTTTTTTCACCACAAGCTACACCAAAAAAATTTGCATATTTTTCAACAGCTGAGGAAAGTAAAATACCAGGACGATCATTATTATCAAAAATTAGTGGTCTTTCCAAAGATCCTGTTGCAGTAATGACTTTTTTCGCTCTTATTTTTAGTAGTCTTTGACGAATTTTATTCTTTCTTTGTTCAAGAGGCAAATGATCAGTTAAATTTTCGCGTGCTAATAAAAAATTATATCCATGATAAGCTGCTACAGATGTTCTTGTTTTGATTTTTAAGTTTTTAATTTTTTTAATCTCACTAATTTCTTTATCAAGCCAAGAACTGGATATTTGATTATTTATTTTAAAATGTTCAGAATTCTGATAAATGGTTGAACCTCCAAGATAAGATTTTTCATCAACCAGAAGAGTTTTGAACCCATTTTTGGCAGCTATTTTTGCAGCCATAATTCCAGAAATACCTGCTCCAACAATTAATACATCACAATGAATATATTTGTGTTCATAAATATCAGGATCAGGCTCAGTTGGAGATTTACCTAAACCAGCAGATTTTCTAATAAAGTATTCATATTTTTCCCAGAAGCTAGCTGGCCACATAAAAGTTTTGTAATAGAAACCTGCTGGCAATAATGGACTTAAAAAATTGTTTATACCACCAATATCAAAATTTACACTTGGCCAACAATTTTGACTTGAGGCCTCTAGACCTTCATAGATTTCTATTTCGGTGGCTCTCACATTTGGTTCTGTTCTTGAAGTATTTTTATGTAATTGAACAATTGCGTTTGGTTCTTCTGATCCGGCTGTCATTATTCCTCGAGGTCTATGATATTTAAAACTTCTTCCAACTAAATGAACATTGTTAGCTAAAAGTGCAGAAGCTAAAGTGTCTCCCTTATATCCATAGTAAGTTTTTCCATTAAATTTAAATGAAATCTTATATGTTTCATCAATAAACTTGCTTGTTTTTACTCTTAATTTTTTTGTCATTATTTATTAGTTGGAGGTTTTTCACCCATTTTATAAACTGCTGTAATTTCATCATTAGATGTATCTCTTACTACATTAAACCATTTTCTACATCCATGTGTATGTACCCACCTCTCAAATTGAATACCTTTTATATTTTTTCTCATAAATAGATATTCTGCCCACTGATCATCACTTAATTCAGTTGGTTGCTTAGGCCTGACTATGTGAGCTTCACCACCTGCTTTAAACTCACTTTGTTCTCTTTCACCACAGTAAGGACAATTAATAACAAACATTAGTGTGCTACTGCTGCTGCACCATGTTCATCTACAAGATCACCACTAACAAATCTATTAAGATTAAATGCAGCATTTAGCTTGTGTGGCTCATCATTTGCAATTGTGTGCGCAAAAAGATCTCCTGAACCAGGTGTTGCCTTAAAACCTCCAGTGCCCCAGCCACAATTAAAATATAAACCTTTAATAGAGGTTTTGCTTATTATTGGACTTGCATCAGGACATATATCAACAATTCCACCCCATTGTCTCAACATTCTCATTCTACTAAATATTGGGTATAATTCTAATATAGCATTTAAAGTTCCTTCTACTATGTCATGACTACCCTTTTGTGAATAAGAGATATAATCATCTGTACCTGCACCGATAACCAATTCACCTTTGTCAGACTGACTTACATAAGCGTGAACAGCATTTGACATAACAACAGTATCAATAATTGGCTTTACGGGTTCGGAAACTAAAGCTTGAAGAGGTTTACTTTCTAAGGGTAATCTTAAACCTGCCATGTTTGCAATTACACTTGAATGACCAGCTGCTACAACACCAATTTTTTTAGTTTTTATAAAACCTTTCGTAGTTTCAATTCCTTCAACACTATTACCATTTCTTTTAATACCTTTAACCTCACAATTTTGTATGATATCTACACCCATCTCATCTGCTCCTCGTGCGTAACCCCATGCAACAGCATCATGACGCGCTGTACCAGCTCTTCGTTGAAGAGTTCCACCTAAAACTGGATAACGAATATCAGGTGAAGTATTTATTATTGGACAAAATTTTTTTACTTGTTCTGTGTTAAGATAAACAGCATCAATACCATTTAATCTATTTGCATGAGTTCTTCTTTTTAAATCTCTGACATCTTGAAGATTGTGGGCAAGATTCATTACTCCTCTTTGACTAAACATTACATTGTAATTTAATTCTTGTGAAAGTCCTTCCCAAATTTTTAAGGCATGATCATATAGACCCGCGCTAGCATCCCATAAATAATTAGATCTAATTATTGTAGTGTTTCTACCTGTATTACCTCCACCAATCCAACCCTTTTCAACAACAGCAATATTTTTTAAATTATGTTTTTTTGCTAAATAATAAGCTGTTGCTAGACCGTGTCCTCCACCTCCAATTATCACAATTTCATATTCTTTTTTTGGCTCAGGATCTTTCCATGCTTTTTCCCAATTTTCATGATATGAAAAAGCATTTTTAACCAGTGAAAATATAGAGTACTTATTTTTCATTATTATGAATAATTACTTTATAAATATTGATTATTCAATACAATCAGAAGTGACAAATTTCCTGGAAGAGTGGGTGAGAGGCTTAAACCAGTCGTTTGCTAAATGACCGTGCGAGGAAACTTGTACCGAGGGTTCGAATCCCTCCTCTTCCGCCGCTTTAAAATAGAGGATTATCTATAAAATAATTCTTCATAGAAATGGGTTTTTGCTCCAATATATATCTATAAACATTGTAATTTTCTAAAACTCTTTGAACATAATTTCTAGTTTCTCTAAACTTTATTAATTCAATCCAGTCAACGTAATTAATTTGATTTTTTTGAGGATCTTTATTAATTTTTTTCCAATATCTAACTCTTTTAGGTCCAGCGTTGTAAGCTGCTATTGCATATGGATAGGCACCATCATATTCGAGTATTAAACCAGCAATATAATGAGATCCAAGATTAATATTGTATTCAGGATCAGTAGTAAGTCTAGATTTGGAGTAAGGTAATTTTGCCTGCTTAGCAACTAACTTAGCTGTGTATGGCATTAATTGCATCAAGCCTTTAGCTCCAGCATGACTATTTGCTTTTAAGTCAAACTCACTTTCTTGTCTTATAATTGATAATACAAAAGCAGTTTCAGGAATTTTTCGTCCATTTATATAATTAGGTGTGCTTATAATTGGATAATTATATTTGTTATGAAATCTTTTTTCGTAAGAGGCAATTTTTGCAATTTGAATTGCAAAATCAAATCTTTCTATATTAGTAGCTAATTCTGCTGCTAATATTTCACTTCCACTTTCTATATTATCATTTGCTAAGTATCTTAGTATGTGTTTTGCATATTTATCTTGGTTTAATTCATCTAAAAGATAAACAATTTTTACTAATTCTTTTTTGAAAAAATAATTTCTATATTCTTTCTTAACTTCTTGATCTTTTGATAATTCAAATTTTTTATCACCGTTTAATTCCATGAATGCTAATTGTCCGTAATAAGTTGTTAAATAATTTGCAGCTTCTTGGAACCATTTTAAAGACAAATCATTATTTCCTAATCTTTTATAACTTTTACCTAACCAATATGCACCTCTCGATACACTTATCGGATAACCAACATTATTATAAAAGTTTTCAAAATGTTCTTTAGCTAATAATGGGTCGTCTAAAAAACTTAATGCTATCCAGCCACTCATCCATTCAGCTTCAGCATATTTAGGACCATCACTTAAAGCATGATTACTAGCTATTTTATAAGCCAACTCATATTTATTTTTATAAATTAGTGATCTCGAAATAATTTCTCTTTCAATCCACCATTTATCAGGCCTTACTAAATAATCTTCTGTATTTTTAATTTTTAATAATATTTCAACTGAACTATCTACTCGACCTCTTTTTCTTCTCCACTTAAGTCGATCGTAATTTAATCCAGCATCATTTTTAAATTTATCAGGAACTTTTGATATTGCATTATCAACACCATATGACCTACTCATTAAAAGTTGTCGAGCATTGTATAATAGCTCATAATCTTTGGGTAAATATCTCAAAAGTCTTCTTAGATCCCAATATTTATTATTCCATGCTAAATAATCAGCTCTTTTAATATAATCATCTGTATTTAAATATTTTCGAAATTTTTTTCTATAAAATCGTAGTTGTGATTTATTTAATTCAGCATTTACCCAACCCTCTTTAATCAATTTTACTCCTTCTTGCTGATTACCGTAAAGAATTAAACTTTCTCCTAAAATCATTTTACCAAATCCACTTAGTGGTTCGTTTGGTCCAAACCAATCAATTATCTTATTTGGTGAGATTTTATCAGTAGATAATTTGTGTTCAGCTAAATATTTTACCCTGCCAATTCTGGGAAAATTTTCATTTTTATCAATAAATGTTTTGTAATCATAAAAAGAAGCTCTGTTTCCCTTTGTTAAAAGATGCCTCCATTGGATGAAATTATATATGGATTTATCTCTAGCTCTTTTTGCAATTTTTAATGCATCAGTCCACTTTGCTTTTTTCATTTCTAAAATAGCTTTTCTTGCTATTGTGAAATCTTTTTTGCTGTAAAATTTTGATTTTTTAACTGATCCTAAAGATTTAGTTCCAGCTATTACAGGTTTTTTTTTGGGTAAAATTATACCAGCAATCTTTGGTATTTCTGGTTCAATTTTTTTATCTATTTTTTTAATTTGATCTTTAGTAACTGGTTTTGGAAGAGGCTTTAGTACATCAACTAGTAATTTTTTTTCTTTTTCCTCTTTAGATTGTGATGGTTTTTTAATTGGGACAATATCTGCTGAAACTAAATTAACTATATTTATTAGTATTAATGTTATAATTAGAAATGATATTTTTTTGAACATAATCTTTATGAATCAGTAATCTATGTTATAAGTATTTATGTTTAAAGGTTCAAATGTAGCTTTAGTCACTCCATTTAAAGATAATAAACTTGATGTTGAAACTTACATCAAGTTGATTCATTTTCATATCCAAAATGGGACTAATGGCCTTGTACCAGCTGGAACAACTGGTGAATCTCCAACTTTAAGTCATGATGAACATGAGAAAGTAATTGAATTGTGTGTTAAAGAAAGCAAAGGAAAATTACCCGTATTTGCAGGCACTGGATCAAATTCTACAGAAGAAGCAATATCATTAACGACACACGCTGAAAAAATTGGGGCTAATGGAGCATTGATAGTTACACCTTATTATAACAAACCAACACAAGAAGGTTTGTACCAACACTATAAATCTATAAATGATAAATGTGGAATTCCAATTATAATTTACAATATACCTGGGAGATCAGTAATAGATATGTCTGTTGATACAATGGCGAGACTTTATGAACTAAAAAATATAGTTGGAGTAAAAGATGCAACAGGTGATCTTAATAGAGTTGATCAAACATTAAAAAAGATGGGTAAAGATTTTATACAATTAACTGGCAATGATGATAATGCGCTTGAATTTAATAAGAGAGGTGGAGTAGGGGCTATAAGTGTTACTGCTAATATTGTTCCAAAACTTTGTTCAGATTTTCAAAAATTTTCAAAGTCAGAAACTGATAATGAATTAAAAGAAGCAGAAAGATTAAATAAGATATTACAACCTATTCATCATGCTATGTTTGTTGAAAGTAATCCAAGTCCAGTTAAATATGCAGCAAAATTATTAAATTTATGTGATGATGAGGTAAGGCTACCATTAGTTAAGGTTACAGATAATACAAAAAAAATTGTAAAAGAAGTTCTTCTTTCTGCAAAATTGATTTAATGAGAAAAAAAACCAATAATGGTTTAAAAATAATTTGTTTAAACAGGAAAGCAAGCTTCAATTATTTTTTTGAAAATTTGATTGAAGCTGGAATTGTTTTAAAAGGATCTGAAATAAAATCTGTAAGAGAAGGTAAAGTAAATATTGCAGATTCATATGCAGTCGAAAAAAATAATGAAATAGTTTTAATAAACTCACATATTGCATCATATAAACAAGCTAGTTATATAAATCATAAACCTTTAGATGAAAGAAAATTATTATTAAATAAAAAAGAAATTAATAAACTTATTGGAAAAATACAACGAGAAGGATTTACTATTATCCCAACTAAAATGTATTTTAAAAAAGGAAAAGCTAAAATTGAACTAGCTGTTGCTAAAGGAAAAAAACAATATGATAAGCGATCGGCAATAAAAAAAAGGGATTGGAATCGTGACAAGGCAAGATATATCAGGAAATCAAGTTAAATTAGTCTATTTGGCTTTAGGCTCTAATTTAGGTAATAGATTAATTAATATTGAATTAGCAAAAATAAAACTTTTAGAAAAAGGAATCATAATTTTGAAATCTTCAAGTCATTATGAAACTTTATCTTGGCCAAATCCAAATCTGCCAAAATATATTAATATTGTTTTGGAAGTTAAGACATGCCTTGCTCCAAATAATTTAATGCAAGTTTGTAAAAAAATTGAAGTTTCTTTAGGACGAAAACAATCGGTTAAAAACTCTCCAAGAGAATGCGATATTGATATTTTGGATTATGATCAAAAAATTATGGATAATACCATTAATTTGCCACACCCAAGAATGCATAACCGTAATTTTGTTTTAATTCCTTTATTTGAAATTAATAAAAAATGGGTTCATCCAAGATTAAAACGTCACATAAAAAGACTAATTTTGACACTCCCAAAAAAAAATATTACATCTATTAAACAAATCTAATTTGATGATATACTAAATAGATGCAAAATTCTGAAGAATTAATAAATAAAGTTAAAGTTTATAATAAATTTCTTAATCTTGAAAAATTAAATAAAGCATTTAAATTTGCAGTCAAAGCACATAGCAATCAAAAAAGAGCGTCCGGTGATCCTTATTCTGTTCACCCTATAGAAGTTGCTAATATCTTAACAGATTTAAAATTAGATAGTGCAACAATAGCAACAGGTTTATTGCATGATACTATTGAAGATACATATGCAACTTACGAGACAATTAAAGGCGAATTTGGGGTTGAAGTTGCAGATTTAGTAGATGGTGTTACAAAAATTTCGGTTTTAGAAAATACTGCATCATCTAGCTCTAAAGCTGAAAATTTTAGAAAGTTAATCTTGGCCACATCAAAAGATATAAGAGTTTTACTAGTAAAAATTGCAGATCGGTTACACAATATGAGAACTATTAAAGCTATTAGTCGTGAAGATAAAAGAAAAAGAATTGCACAGGAAACTATGGAGATTTATGCACCTTTAGCTGATCGTATGGGTATGCACAGAATAAGAGATGAATTAGAGGATCTGTCTTTTGAAATTCTTAATCATGATGCAAGGTCATTAATACAAAAAAGACTTGATGAAATTAAATTAGATAAAAAAGATATTTTTGAAAATCTCTCTAACGAAATTGATATATTATTGAATCAAAATAATATTAAATCAAAGATTTACGGAAGAGAAAAAACACCATTTTCAATTTGGCGAAAAGTACAAAAAAAAAGAGTTTCATTAGAACAAATAACGGACATTATTGGTTTTAGGATTATTTTAAACAATATAGACGATTGTTATAAGTCTTTAGGTATTTTACATAAAAATTGGAATTGTATACCAGGAAAATTTAAAGATTATATATCATCACCGAAAATCAATGGATATAAATCTATACACACAGCTGTAATTGGTTCATTTAAAAAACCAATAGAAATTCAAATTAGAACCAAAGAAATGCATGATTTTGCTGAAAGAGGAATAGCATCTCATTGGCAATATAAATCATCAGAAAAATTTAATTCTTTAACTTGGAAGGAATATGATTGGTTGAAAGATTTAGTTGAAATAATTGAAAAAAATGAAAATCCCGAACATTCATATGAATATACAAAATTACAGATGTTTCAGGAAAATGTTTTCTGTTTTACACCAAAAGGATCTGTCATCAAACTTCCGAAAGATGCAACACCTATAGATTTTGCATATGCAGTTCATACTAAAGTGGGTGACACAGCAATAGGATGTGAAATTAATGGAAATAAAAGTGAACTTCAATCAATTTTGAGGAATGGAGATACTGTAAAGATCCTAACATCTAAAAGTAATTCCCCATCACTTCATTGGATACCGATTACAAAAACAGGGAAAGCTAGATCAGCTATAAGAAGATATTGGCACGATAAAGGAGAGAAAAAACAGGAAAGAGTTAAGAAATATAATACTACACTATGGATTTCTTTACCCGATAAACCTGGTCAATTAGGTAATGTAAGTTCTTTGATTGGACAACATAAATTGAATATATCTAATTTAGAAATGGCAGGAAAAAACCCTAATTACATTAATTTTAAATTTCAATTAATTATCAGAGATTTAAAAAATTTTACTAATTTTATTGCAGAGCTTAAGCAAAAAGGTATAAAATTTAAAATAATTAGACACGAAGATAAAAGAAATGCTTTCACACAAAAAATCCTTAAATATTTTAAGAAAAACTAATGCATTATTAGAAGGACATTTTGTTTTATCATCAGGTTTACATTCCACTAAATATATTCAGTGTGCTAAATTATTGAGCCAACCACACTACGCAGATAAAATATGCAAATCCCTTGCTAAAAAAATAAAAAAAAATGTTAAGAAATTTGACATTATACTATCCCCAGCAATGGGTGGAATTATAATTGGATATGAAATAGGTAAAATTTTAAAAAAAGAGACAATTTTTTGTGAGCGTGTAAAAGGAAAATTTACACTTAGAAGAGGTTTTAACATAAATAAAGGTGCTAAAGTTTTAATAGTTGAAGATGTAATAACAACAGGTAAATCAAGTATGGAATGTTTAAAGTTAATTAAGAATGCCAAAGCTAATTTAGTAGGATTTGCTGCTATTATTGATAGATCATCAAAAAAAACACTAAAAATTAAAAAAAAAATAATTTCACATTTACGTATAAATGTTCCAACCTTTAGAAAAAACAGATTGCCTAAAGATCTAAAATCTATACCGATAACTACACCTGGAAGTAGGTTTGTTAAGTGAAAAGGTTAGGAGTAAATATAGATCATGTGGCTACACTTAGAAATGCAAGAGGTGAAATTCATCCAGATCCAATTAAGGCTGCAAAATTTTTAATCAATATTGGAGTAGATTCAATTACAATTCATTTAAGAGAAGACAGAAGACACATTAAAGATTTAGATGCAAAAAAAATTTGTTTACTTAAAAAAGTTCCAGTTAATTTAGAAATATCAACTAACAATAATATCGTAGATATAGCTCTAAAAATTAAACCTGATTTTATTTGTATTGTGCCTGAAAATAGAAATGAGATTACAACAGAAGGTGGGCTAAATTTAAAAAGAAATGCCTCAAAGATAAAGAAAATAATTTCAATATTTAAAAAAAAAAAGATACGAACAAGTTTATTTATTAATCCAAATATTTCTGATATTAAGATTTCAAAAAATTTAAATGCAGACTGTGTGGAAATTCATACTGGACGACTGTCAAATTTAGTCAAATTAGGAAAAAATTATCAAAATGAATTAGATAAGATAAAGAAATGTTCAAATATTGCTAGTAGCTTAGGATTAGATGTACATGCTGGCCATGGTTTAGATTACAAAACTACAAAAATTTTAACTAAAATTAGTACAATTAAAGAATTTAATATTGGGCATTTTATAATTGGTGAATCAATTTTTTTTGGTCTAAAAAAAGTAGTTAAAAAGTTCAAAAACATAATTGAATAAAATGAAAGTTTTGGGCATCGGAGTTGATATAATACAAAATAAAAGATTTAAGTTATTAGCACAAAAAAAAATCTTTATAAAAAGAATATATGGGAAAAATGAAATTAGATTTTCTAAAAATGTTAAAAATAAGTTGAATTATCTTGCTAAAAGATTTGCTGCCAAAGAGTCTTTATCAAAAGCTTTAGGCACTGGTTTTAGAAAAAATTTAAATTATAAAGATATTGAAATTTTGAATGATAAATTAGGTAAACCATATTACTACGTTTCACCAAAAATTAAGAAAATCATTAATAAGAGATTTAAAACTAAAAAATTTAATTTGTTTCTTTCAATTTCAGATGAAAAAGATTATTCAGTAGCATTTACAATTTTACAGGTCTAAAAATGTTTAGTAAGAATTTTTTTGTTGAAAATTTAAAAACCCTTCTTTATGCATTGATTATTGCGGTGATAATCAGATCGTTGTTTATACAACCTTTTTATATTCCATCTTCATCAATGGAGCCAAATTTATTGGTTGGTGATAGAATTTTTGTCACGAAATATTCATATGGTTATAGCAAACATTCTTTTCCTTTTAGCCCTCCAATATTTAAGGGCAGAATCCTTTTTAATGAACCTCAAAGAGGAGATGTTGTAGTATTCAAAACTCCAGCAGATAATAGAACAGATTATATAAAAAGACTTATCGGTTTGCCTGGAGATGAAATAAGATTTATAGACTCAAATTTATATTTAAATAATTCTGAAATAATTAAATCAAAAATATCAAGTTCAGATGTTATTTTTTGTGGGAAAAAAAAATTAGATGTGTTCACTTTTGAAGAATTATTACCTAATAATAAGAAGTATATTTCTGTTTATTTAAAAAATTTTTCGTTTCAAAATTCAGATACCTTTATCGTCCCAGAGGATCATTATTTCTTTTTAGGAGATAATAGAGATTGTTCAAAAGATAGTAGATTTTTAACAAGTGTTGGATATGTTCACAAAAATAACTTAGTTGGTAAAGCACGTTTTATTTTTTTTTCTTCAGATAAAAATATTGGAAGTATATTCGCAGTCTGGAAATGGAATAAATCGATAAGACTTGAAAGATTTTTTAAAAAAATACATTAATGAAAATAAATTATCAAAATTTAGAAAAAAAGATAAAAATAATTTTTAAAAATAAAGATTTATTGGTGAAATCACTAACGCATAAAAGTTTCGATAAAAAAAACAATAATGAAAAAATAGAATTTCTTGGTGATCGTGTATTGGGTTTAGTTATGGCAAAAAAACTTTTGGAAATATATCCAAATGAAAAGGAGGGAATTCTTGATAAAAAATTTGCATCACTTGTAAATAAAAAAACATGTTTAGAAATTGCAAAAAAGATTGAATTAGATAAATATGTTCTTACTATTAATCTTAAAAATAAGAAAAATTTAATCGAAGATAAAGTTTTATCTGATAGTTGTGAGGCTCTTATAGGATCTATTTATCTTGATCAAGGATTTCAGATTGTTGAAAAAGTTATTTTAAATTTATGGTCAGATCAAATTAAAAATAGTATTGTCACTCATATAGATGCAAAAACAAAACTACAAGAATTTTCACTTAAAAAATTTAAAAAACTTCCGATTTATAAAGTGATTTCTAATACTGGACCAAAACATAAACCATTATTTAAAGTTGGAGTTAAGTTACAAGACACTAAATTTTATGTCTCACAAGGAAAATCAAAAAAAGATGCAGAACAAAATGCAGCTGTCTTATGTTTAAATGATATAGTATAAAATGAATTGGGATGATATAGGATTTTTAATTTCAAAGAATAAATACAACGAAAATTCTCTAATCGCTGAAATATACACTCAGTCTCATGGTAAAGTTTCAGGAATTATATTTGGTGGCACTTCAAAAAAAATTAAGAATTATCTTCAAATAGGAAATAAACTTCATGTAAGTTATAATTCAAAATCTGATAGCAAAATAGGTTATTTTAAATTAGAAATTGAAAAGGCGTTATCTCCCATATATTTCGATGAAAAAAAAAAGCTATGTTGTATTTCATCTGCAATGAGTCTTGTTAAAATTTTAACAGCCGAATCTCAAAAAAATGAAAAAATATTTGATTTGATATTAGATTTTTATGAATTTTTGGGTAACGATACTTGGATACAAAAATATATCTTATGGGAATTAGAATTATTTAAAAATCTTGGTTACGATTTAGAATTAAATAGATTGGTTGAAAAAAAAACAATTGGTAATGAGCTTAAATATTTTTCTAAATCACAAATAAAAAAAAAAAATATTCCTAACTTTTTAATTGATAAAGATATAAAAGTAGATAATTTACAGACATTATTAGACGGATTTAGACTAGTTGGAGACTTTTTAGATAAGACTATATTAAGACCTAATAATTTAAGTCATCCATTAAACAGAGTTCTATTTTTAAATACTCTTAAGTAATTAACGAAGTATCTGATCTAATCTATCTGCATAATAACTAATAATTGCATTTGCTCCAGCTCTTTTAAAAGCAATTAAACTTTCTATTATCACTTCGTTGTTTACAATCTTTTTTTTAATACCATTAGACAATAGACTATATTCACCAGAAACTTGATAAGCCATAACGGGAACTTTAAAATTTTGTTTTACAAGTTTGATAATATCTAGATAGGGTAGTCCAGGTTTAACCATTACCATATCTGCACCCTCTTTAATATCTAAAGCAACTTCTCTTAAGGCTTCATTACTGTTTCTAAAATCCATTTGGTAATTTTTTTTATTTCCTTGAAGTGTTTTTTTTGATCCAACCGCATCACGGAAGGGTCCATAAAAATTCGATGCGTATTTCACAGCGTAAGATAGAATTTGAGTCATCTTAAATCCATTTTTATCAAGTGATTTTCTAATTTCACCAATTCTACCATCCATCATATCTGATGGTGCTAATACATCACATCCCATTTGCGCTTGTAAAAGAGATTGATTGATTAAGATTTTATTTGTTTCATCATTTAAAACATATCCAGATTTTAGTAATCCGTCATGTCCATGTGATGTATAAGGATCTAAAGCGACATCACACATTATGCCAATTTCGTTTTTATATCTTTTTTTTATTAATTGAATTGCTTTACAGACAAGATTGTCTTCATTTAATGCTTCTGTTCCAAGTGTATTTTTCTTTTTTTTTTCAGTATATGGAAATAGTGCAATCATAGGTAACCCCTTTTTTATTGCTTTATCGACAACAGAGCTTAACCTATCTAAAGTATAACGATAAACATCAGGCATTGTTTTAATGCTTTGTTTTTTGTTTTTTCCATCAATTAAAAAGATTGGCAAAATAAAATCATTAGGTGTAAGATTGTTCTCTTGAACAAGTCTTCTAGACCAGTCGTTCTTTCTACTGCGTCTAAGTCTCAAAGAGGGAAATTTACCTGTAATCATCATTAAATATATTTATAATATGCGACAAATGTTATATACAAATATAACCCAAAAAAGATATTAAACAATCTTATGGATTTAAATTTTAACGATTTTGAAAAACAAGACGTCAAATTTGACATTAATAAACTACAAAAGGCTTATAAAGAGATATTAGAAATTAAAAATTTTAGCGGTCCCGAAGGTGTATCAAATTTTGGAGCTATATCTCTTACTCAAATTCCAGGCGATCCAGATTCCATCAAAGGTCATAAGGCAAGAGGTGTATTTTGGACAAAGCCAGATGCGACTGGTAACGAAGTTATAAGAGATGAAAAAATAAATGAAGCTGCATATTCAGAGTTCATTGAAGATTACAAAGATACATATTTTAAAGAGGTTTTTGATGTGCTGTCTGCGAAATATAAATTAGGTAGAGTTAGAATTTTATTAAAAACACCAAGATCTACTTTGAGCTGGCATAGAGACCCGGAACCAAGACTGCATATTCCAATTATATCAAACCCTGGATCTATCATGGTTATTGACAATGTTGCAAAACATTTACCAGCTGATGGATCAGTGTGGATCACAAACAATACAAAATACCATAATGCTTTTAATGGTGGAGAAGAAAATAGAATTCACTTAGTAGCTTGTGTTTTAAATCATAAATTTAATTAATTTGAAAAAAATATTTATTTCATCAGATCATGCTGGTTATATGCTTAAAGAACGAATTAAAAAAAAATTTAAGAAAAAATATAGGTTCCAAGATTTGGGGACAGACAACTCAAAAAAATCTGTTAATTATCCAGATTATGCTCACAAACTCTGTAGAAAGGTGAGTAATAATAGTAAAAACATGGGTATTTTGGTTTGTGGATCTGGAATGGGCATGTCAATGGCAGCAAATAGACATAAAAAAATAAGAGCTGCAGTGTGTTATTCCGTAAAAAACACTAAATTATCTAGATTGCATAACAATGCAAATATTATAACATTAGGATCTAGGTTAACTAAAAAAAATACTGCTTTCAAATGTATAGAGGTATTCATGAAAACAAAATTTGAGGGTGGTAGACACAACAAAAGAGTAAAAAAAATTTAGAAAAAATATGTCTAGTGAAACAAAATATATTAATGAAAGCTATCAGGATTTTTTTGAAAAAAGTCTTGCAAAGTCAGATCCAGATTTATTTAAAGCCATCAATGATGAATTAATAAGACAACAAAATCACATTGAACTTATAGCATCTGAAAATATTGTATCACAGGCTGTTTTAGAAGCTCAAGGTTCAGTTTTAACTAATAAATATGCTGAAGGTTATCCTGGTAAAAGATATTATAATGGGTGTGAACATGTAGATGTTGCTGAACAATTAGCTTTAGAAAGAATTAAAAAACTCTTTAATTGTAAATATGCAAATGTTCAACCTCATTCAGGTGCACAAGCAAATGGTGCTGTCTTTTTAGCTTTATTAAAACCGAATGATACTTTTTTGGGGATGAGTTTAAACTCAGGTGGTCACATTACACATGGACTGAAAATTTCTATGTCTGGAAAATGGTTTAATGCAATAAGTTATGATGTTGATAAAAAATCTGAGCTCATAGATTATGATAATGTTGAAAAACTTGCACTTGAACATAAACCAAAACTTATTATTGCTGGAGGTAGTGCATATTCAAGAGTTATTGATTTTAAAAGATTCAGAGAAATAGCAGACAAAGTTGGAGCTTATCTAATGGTAGACATGGCTCATTTTTCAGGTCTTGTTGCTGGAAAAGGTTATCCTAACCCATGTGACTATGCTCATGTGGTTACATCGACTACACATAAAGTTTTTAGAAGTGCAAGAGGTGGTATCATATTATCTAATGATCCTGAACTTGGTAAAAAATTTGATACAGCTGTCTTTCCAGGTTATCAAGGTGGTCCTCTAATGCATATTATCGCTGCAAAGGCAGCAGGCTTTTTTGAGGCACTAAAACCAGAATTCCAAACTTATATAAAAAATGTTTTAGCTAATGCAAAAATACTAGCCGAAACATTAAAAAATAATGGTTTCAAGATTTACTCAGGTGGAACTGATACTCATCTGATGTTAGTTGATTTAAGACCTTTTGACGTAAAAGGAAATGTGGCTTCAGAAAGCTTGTGTAGAGCTAATATCACATGTAATAAAAATGGTATTCCATTCGATACCGAAAAACCAATGATCACCTCGGGTATAAGATTGGGCTCTCAAGCTGCAACGACTAGAGGTTTTGGTTTAAAAGAATTTGAGAAAGTTGGAGAATTAATTACAAAAGTTATCAAAGGTTTATCAGAAAACCCGGAGGATAATAGTAAAGTGGAAAATGAAGTAAGAAATGAAGTGATTAACTTGTGTTCTAATTTTCCAATTTATAAAAATTTGAATAGATGATCTGCTCTATATGTAAAAAGGGTGAGACTTCAGTTGTCGACTCACGTCCAACTGAAGATGGAACCGCTATACGTAGAAGAAGATTATGTGTTTGTGGAGCTAGATTTACAACGTTTGAAAGAGTTCAATACAGAGAAATAATGGTAGTAAAAAAAAATGGAAGAAAATCAGCTTTTGATAGAGATAAACTTGCTAAATCAGTATTTATTGCCTTAAAAAAAAGACCAATAGACACTGAAACTACAGAAAAGTTTATTAGTAAAATTTCAAGATCTTTAGAGGAATTGGGGCAAAGTGAAATTTCAACAAATACAATTGGAACTATGGTAATGGAAGGTTTAAAAGAACTTGATCCAGTAGCTTATGTTCGGTTTGCAAGCGTTTATAGAAATTTTAGAGAAGAAAAAGATTTTGTACAATTTGTGGACAAATTAGATGTCTACAAAAAAAGATAATTTTTCATTAAAAGATAAGAAATATATGCAAATTGCTATTAATTTAGCAAAAGCTAGAAAAGGTCTTACAGGTGAAAATCCCTCAGTTGGATGCTTAATAGTAAAAAATGACGAAATAATTTCTATAGGACAAACAGGTATAAATGGAAGACCACATGCAGAATCTAATGCTATAAATAATTCAATTAAAAATTTATCTGGTTCTAAAATGTATGTAACACTTGAACCATGTAACCATTATGGAAAGACTCCTCCATGCACAAAAAAGATTATAAAAAGTGGCATCAAAGAAGTTTTTTATTCAATGAATGATATTGATGAAAAAGTAAAAGGTAAAAGTTTTAATATCTTAAGTAAAAAGAATATTAAAGTGAGAAAGGGTCTTTTAAAAAAAGAAGTTAACAATTTATATGATTCATATATAAAAAATAGGAAATACAAATTACCATTTGTTACAGCTAAATTAGCAATTTCAAAGAATTGTCTTATTTATAGTAAGAATGTAAGAAGGATCACCGACCAATCAACAGATAAATTAACTCATTACCTGAGATACAAACATGATGGAATTATGATCTCAGGCAAAACTCTTAACATTGATAATCCTAAATTAAATTGTCGATTTGAGGGTTTAGAAAATTTTTCGCCAAAGAGAATAATTTTAGATAAAGATTTGGATATCAAATTGAATACTTATATTTTTAATACAGCAAAGAAATACAATACAATAATATTTCATAATTCTTTTAATAAAAAAAAGATAAATATTTTGAAGAATAAAGGAATTTTGCTATTTAAAATGAAATTAAATAATAAAGAAAAATTTGACCTAAGTGCTGTTTTAAGAAAATTATTTAGATTAGGGATAAGAAGTTTATTAATTGAAGGAGGGGATAAAATAACAAAAAATATTCTTTCTAATAAATTAGCTGATCAATTTTACCTTCTTAAAAGTCCTAAAAATTTACCAAAAAATGATAAACATGTGGTTTTTACGTCTAATGATATTTTAAAAAAAAAGTATAAAAATAAGTCAAAAATTATTACTAAACTAGCAAAAGATAATATTACAATTTATAAAAGATAAAATGTTTAATGGAATAATATTTAATAAAGGATTTGTTAAGAAAATTCAAAAAAGACCTAAGGGTATAAATATATTCATAAAATCAGATCTCAAAATAACAAAAAAAAATATTGGTATTTCAATAGCTTGTGATGGTGTATGCTTAACATTAATTACTGTAAAAAAAAAGGTAATGGAGTTTTATCTCTCAAATGAAACCATCAAAAGATCAAAATTTAAGTATATAAGTATTAATGACCCTATAAATCTAGAACTTCCACTCAAATATGGTCAAAAAATTTCAGGTCATATTTGTCAAGGACATGTTGATACAGTTGGTAAGATTAAAGATATCAAAAAGATAGATAAATCATATCTTTTTGATTTTGAAATAAACAAAAAGGAAAAAAAAAATCTAATTGAAAAGGCTTCGATCTGTATCAATGGTATCTCTTTGACAATATCTAGTGTTACCAAAAAAGGTTTTCAGATTTGGATAATTCCTCATACTTTTAAATTAACTAATTTATCTAAGATTAAAAAAGGTGATTTTGTTAATGTTGAAATAGACATACTTTCTAAATACGTTAAAAATTTCTTACATGAAAAAAAGTAATTATTCGCCAATTGAAACTATAATTAAGATCGCAAGAAAAGGAGGCATGTTTATTTTAGTTGATGATGAAAAAAGAGAGAATGAGGGTGATCTTGTAATATCTACATCTGATACTAGTGCTAAAAATATTAATTTTATGGCCAAATATGGTCGTGGGTTAATTTGTTTAGCTTTAGATAGTTTGCAAGCAAAAAAATTAAGTTTAACCTTAATGTCACCAGTTAATCAATCAAGAAATAAAACAGCCTTCACGGTATCTATTGAGGCAAAAAAAGGTATAACTACGGGAATATCAGCTAAGGATCGAGCAAGAACAATCAAGATTGCCTCTAAGAAAAATGTAAATAAAAAAGATATTGTTTCTCCTGGCCATGTATTTCCTATAATTGCAAAAGATGGTGGTGTTCTTGTAAGAGCTGGTCATACAGAGGCTTCAGTTGATATTTCAAAGATTGCAAAAAAAAATAATTCAGCAGTAATTTGTGAAATTATGAATGAGGATGGAACAATGGCAAAAGGTCAAAATTTACTTAACTTTGCCAAAAAACATAATTTAAAGATAGGTAAAATTGAAGATTTGATTTCTTATAGATTAAAAAAAGAAAAATTAATAAGATTAAAAAAAATATCTGATATTAAAGTCAATAATCAAAAATTTAAGATCAAAATTTACGAAAATTTACTAGATGGCTCTGAACATTTTGCTTTAGTCAAAGGTGTTATAAAAAAAGGAATTATTCCACGAGTAAGAGTAATTTCTTCAAATGTTGTTCAGAATTATTTGATTAATCAAAAATTACCAAATTCATTTAACAAAACACTTAATTATTTTAGAAAATATAATAATTGTGTTTTAGTTTTTATAAAAGATACAAACTTAAAATCTGTTTCTCAAACTCTCAAAGATTATAAAGAAAAGAAAAATAATCAAAGTGATAATAAACAAATTAGAAATTATGGTATTGGTGCTCAAATCATAAAAGATTTAAAGATAAAAAAAATGATTTTAATAACAAAATCACCAAAAAAGGTTATTGGTTTAGAGGGTTTTGATATAAAGATAACTAAACAAGAATTGATTTAATGAAAAAAAAGATATTAGTTGTAAATGCAAATTATTATAAGAAGATTTCAGATGGCCTTATTGCAAGTGCTTTAAGATTGATAGAAGGACGTTATAGCATTAAAGTAATTGATGTGCCGGGAGTTTTTGAAATACCTGTAACTATTTCAAAGAACCTAAAAAAATTTGATGCTTTTATAGCACTTGGCTGTGTTATCAAAGGTCAAACACCACATTTTGATTTTATTTCTCAAGCTTCAACTACAGCAATTATGACTTTATCTATAGACTCAAGAAAACCAATAGGTAATGGAATTATTACATGTTTAAATATGAAACAAGCTAAAGAAAGAAAGAAAAAAGGTGCTGAGGCTGCAAAAGCTATAATTTCAATATTAAACCAAAGATGAAAACTCTTTACAGTCCTAAGAACAATCCAAGAGTCATCATAATTCAAAAATTATATGGAAGATTTTTTAATGATAAGGAGGATTTAGTTTTTCCAAGGCATCGATTTAAAAAGTTTATAAAAGATATCGTTAATGGAGCAATTGAAAGAAATGAAATACTTACAGAAGAATTGGATAAAAATTTAGGTAAAGAATTTAAGATAAATAATTTAGATAAATTGTTTCAAGTTATACTAAAATCAGCTACTTACGAACTTTTATACAAGCCGAATATTTCAATTAAGATTATTATTAAAGAATATCTTAATGCTTCAAATTTTTTTTTAGATAATTCACAGACAAAATATTTAAATGCTTTATTAGACAATATAGCAAAAAAAATAAGATTAAATAATGCATGAATTCGAACTTATAAAAAAATATTTTTCTAAATTAGCTAAAAAAAACAAAAGTTCTTTAGAATTAAATGATGATGTTTTTTTTGATAGATCGAAAAAATTAGTAGTATCTGTAGATACATACGTTGAAGGTATCCATTTTATAAATTTTAAGAAACCAAATTTAGTAATAAAAAAGATAATAAGATCATCAATTTCTGATTTAATTTGTAAAGGTGTTGAGCCAAAATATTATTTTATATCTGGATCTGGAAATAAAAAGTCATTTTCTAAAATAAATCTTTCAAAAATTTTAAGATCATTAAAAGAAGAACAAAAAAAATATTCAATTTTTTTATGTGGTGGTGATACTGTTTTCTCAAATAAGTTAAGTTTTACTATAACTTCTATTGGATTTTCTAATAAGATAATTTTTAGAAATAAAGCAAAACTAAATGATGATATCTATATAACTGGTAATTTAGGCGATAGTTTTATTGGTCTAAAACTTTTAAAAAAGAAAATTAGTCTTAATAGTAGATTAAATAAATATTTTGTTAATAAATATTACCTTCCTGATTTACAAACCAATATATCCAAAAAATTGTTGTCATTTGCTAATACGTCTATTGATATTTCAGATGGATTATTAACTGATTTGGAAAAATTAATTAATAATCAAAAATACTCTTATAAGATTTTTTTAAAAGATATACCAATTTCAAAAAATCTTCAAAATTTAATTGATTTAAAAAAATACAAAAAGATATCTTGCATATCCAATGGAGATGATTATCAGATTTTATTTACTGCTAATCCTTCTAAATCTAGAATCATTTTAAAAACAAGTAAGTTATTAGGTACAAAGATTTCAAAAATAGGAAAAATTTGTCCTCACTATCAAAAATCTCAAATTATTGATGAAAAAAATAAGAAAATAACCCTTAAAAGCAAAGGTTATTTTCACAAATTCTAAAAGTTAATCGTTGCGTTTTATAGCTTTTTTTGTATTGTCCGCATTTTAAAAAGTAACAAGCAACAACTTATTTAAGGTAAATATGGACTCTACAGTAGAAACTATTCTTTTATACACAATAGCAGCAGGTTTTTTATCAGTCGTTTATGGGTATTTAACAGGAAAAAATATATTAAACTCAAGCACAGGTAATTTAAAAATGCAAGAAATTGCATCTGCAATCCAAATAGGTGCAAAAGCTTATTTAGCAAGACAATACAAAACTATAGCAATTGTGGGAGTTGTTGTATTAGTTATAGTTAGTTATGCTTTCAGTCTTCTAGTTGGTTTAGGTTATCTTATAGGAGCTGTATTATCTGGTATTGCTGGATATGTAGGAATGTTAGTATCCGTTCAAGCTAATGTTAGAACAGCTGAAGCATCTCGAAAAGGTTTAGCCAGTGGTCTTTCTGTTGCTTTTAAATCTGGTGCTGTAACTGGGATGTTAGTTGCCGGTCTAGCACTTTTAGCTATTGCTGTTTATTACTATTCATTATTAAAATTTAATATTGATGAACGAGAGATAGTAAATGCACTAGTTGCCTTAGGTTTTGGTGCATCTCTAATTTCAATTTTTGCAAGATTAGGTGGAGGAATTTTCACGAAAGGGGCTGATGTTGGAGCAGATTTAGTTGGTAAAGTTGAAGCTGGGATACCTGAGGACGACCCAAGAAACCCAGCAGTGATAGCAGATAATGTGGGAGATAATGTTGGAGATTGTGCAGGTATGGCTGCTGATTTGTTTGAAACTTACGCAGTTACAATAGTTGCTACAATGGTTTTATCATCAATCTTTTTTCCAGGTGATATGTTAATGATGATATACCCACTAACAATTGGTGGTGCGTGTATCTTAACGTCAATTTTAGGAACTTTTTTTGTTAAACTTGGCAAAAGTAAAAATGTTATGGGAGCTTTATACAAAGGTTTTGTTGTTTCTGCTTTAGCTTCATTAGTGATTTTATATCCCGTAACAGATTTTGTTTTAGGTCTTGAGAATTCTTATACTTTAAGTAATAAATCATTTTCTGGGATGGATTTATACTATTGTGGTATTATAGGATTAATTATTACAGGATTATTAATATGGATTACAGAATACTATACCGGTACAAGTTATAGACCTGTAAGAAGTGTTGCTAATTCTTCAACTACCGGCCATGGTACAAATGTAATACAAGGTCTTGCAATTTCATTAGAAGCAACAGCTATTCCAGCTTTGATTATTGTTGGAGGAATTTTGCTTACTAATCATATTGCCGGTTTATATGGGATTGCTATAGCTGTTACAACTATGTTAGCTTTAGCTGGAATGGTAGTTGCATTAGATGCCTATGGACCGGTTACAGATAATGCTGGTGGTATAGCTGAAATGTCTAAATTACCAAACAATGTCAGAAAAACGACAGACGCACTAGATGCTGTAGGTAATACGACAAAAGCAGTAACCAAAGGTTACGCAATTGGTTCTGCCGGATTAGGCGCTTTAGTTCTTTTTGCAGCTTACACCGAAGATATTAAACATTTTTCAAAAGTTGCTGGATCTAAACTTGAGGGTATTGTAGTAACGTTTGATTTATCCAATCCTTACGTAGTTGTGGGATTATTGATAGGAGGAATGCTTCCTTATTTGTTTGGTTCTATGGGTATGCAAGCAGTTGGTAGAGCAGGTGGAGCAGTTGTTATAGAAGTAAGAAGACAATTTAAAAAATATCCAGGTATTATGAAAAGAAAACAAAAACCTGATTACGCAAAGCTAGTTGACTTATTGACATTGGCAGCAATAAAAGAAATGATAATACCATCCTTGTTACCTGTTTTATCTCCAATTGTTTTATATGCTATTATTTTTTATATAGGTGGCCAAGTTGCTGCTCTTGCATCAGTTGGTGCTATGCTTCTAGGAGTGATCATTACAGGTTTGTTTGTTGCTGTATCTATGACTGCAGGCGGAGGTGCATGGGATAATGCTAAAAAATATATTGAAGATGGAAATTATGGTGGAAAAGGATCAGAAGCACATAAGGCTGCAGTAACAGGTGATACAGTAGGAGATCCCTATAAAGATACAGCTGGTCCTGCAGTTAATCCAATGATTAAAATTACAAATATTGTAGCTTTGTTGTTGTTAGCTGTTATAGCAGGTTAAAAAATTATTTAGCCTGTCTCTTACCTAACGGATCATTAATTTTTTGTCTAAGAGTAGATATTATCGTTCTAACAAAGGTATCTTTTTTTGACAAAACATCTGTTTTATCTTTTGCTATTTCAATTTTATTCATGTTATTTATATTGTAAAAATCTTTTTTAACCAATAAACCTCTATTATCAAATTCTAAAACCAATACATCATTTTTTAAAATTTTTTTTTTACCCAATGTGCGAATTTGACTCACAGTGGTTTTCCTTTCTATATAGATCCAAATATCATTATCAAAAGTATTTTTGGTTGATGGATATCCTAAAATTTTTTTTGTATCGTTAGTATTAGTTTTTAATAACTTTAGTTTTGTTTGTTTTTTTTCTAAAAAATGAACACCGTGGTGTTTGACCACATTTTTAAAAGAACAACTTGTATT
>CACORY010000005.1 GCA_902629695.1 uncultured Pelagibacteraceae bacterium
ATATATTCATGCATTAAACTTGACCAAAAAGTATAATTTTTTTTTGATAAATTTTGTGTAAAGTATTGTTATGAAAAAAAGTCTTCTTAGTTTAATTTTAAGTTTACTCATCTCATCGGTTGCATTAGCACGAAGCACTGGTTGCAAAGAAGGAAATTGTGAAAATGGCTTTGGCAAATGGGTTTATACAGATAAAACTACATATGAGGGGGAGTGGGTAGGTACTAAAAAAAATGGTCAAGGAGTTGAAACTTGGCCTAATGGATACATCTATAAAGGTGAGTTTAAAAATAGTGAATGGAGTGGAGTAGGTGTTCTAACTTTTCCAGATGGCTCCACCTATGAAGGTGAATGGGCAAAAGGATTTATGAATGGAAAAGGAACTTTTACCTCATCAGATGGAACACAAAAATCAGGAACATGGAAAAATGGAAAGCTACAAGAATAATGTCAAAAGAAAATTATTTAGATAAAATTAAGGATTTGCCAGAAACTGTAAAACAATTTGGAGGTTTGGTGCTAATAGTCCTTATTATATTTTTTTCTTTTTCAATTTTAAATATTATGTTTGGTGAAGGTGATGAGCTTGTCAAAAAAATGAAATTGGAAGAAGAAAGAATTGCACAGGAAAAAAAATTAAGTGAATTAATATCAAAACTACCTTCAGGAATATTAGTAACTTTTGATGGCACAGATCATTATAAATTAACAGATGAAGTATATGAACAGGTCTGTAAGGCAACAAAATTAATTCCTCAAAGAGCTATCATGGGTGCTAATTTCCTAAATTTTAGAGCACACGAAATTTACACAATAAATGGAAACAAAATTGATGAAACATTTGTTAAGTGGGATGAGGAAAAAAATAAGTGTTTTGCTGGTTTTACTGTGAGTGGAAATAATGTTGGAGTTGATGAGTCAATAACTGTTAGGGGTGAGGCTCTAAGTTTTTTAAGCACAGGAATTGATACTAGGGTTTATTATATAAAAAATTTTTAGGAAGGAAAGAAATAATATTATGGATTTAATTTTATCTTAATTTCATATAACTTAATTAGAAATTATGACTGAGTCAGTAATCAAATGTGAAAATGTATATAAAATTTTTGGAGCTAATGCTGAAAAGATGCTGAAAGATTCAAATGGCAATGTTGATGCTAAAACATTTCAAGAAAACGGCTGCATTGTAGGAGTTAATAATGCTTCATTTGAAGTTTCTAAAGGAGAGATGTTGGTTGTTATGGGTTTGTCTGGTTCGGGAAAATCAACTTTATTACGATGTATTTCTAGATTAACTGATGCAACAGGTGGAAAAATTTTTATAGAGGGCCAAGATTTATTACAATTAAACAACAAAGACCTAATTGATCTTAGAAGAAATAAAATGGGAATGGTTTTTCAAAGTTTTGCTTTGCTTCCACACAAAACTGTAGTTGAAAATATAGCTTTTCCACTTCAAATTAAAGGTGTTAAAACTGAAGATAGTATAAGTAAAGCAATGGACATGGTTAAGTTAGTCGGACTTGATGGAAGAGAAAATTATTTTCCAAGAGAGCTTTCAGGAGGACAACAACAAAGAGTAGGAATCGCCAGATCATTAGCTGTAGAACCAGATATATGGTTTTTAGATGAACCTTTTTCTGCTTTAGATCCATTAATTAGAAAAGAAATGCAAGATGAGTTTCTAAGACTTCAGGAAAAATTACAAAAAACAATTATGTTTATTACTCATGATTTTGATGAAGCTTTAAAACTCGCTGATCGTATTGCAATTATGAAGGATGGTATAATTGAACAGCTAGACACACCTGCTAATATTGTTTTAAATCCAGCCACTGAATATGTAAGAAAGTTCACTGAAGAAGTACCTAGAGAAAAAGTTTTATTAATTAAAGATGTAATGGATAAAACTAAAGATAATCTTGGCGATTTAAAAGTTTTAGAAGATGAAATTATAGAGAATGTAGCTGAAAAAATTCTTACCCAAGAAAAATCAGTGGCCGTGGTAGATAATAATAATAACATTGTTGGTTCGATAAACCCAGCTAAAATAATAAACACAGTTTTTGGAGGAAGAAAAAATAATAGTTAATTATGGATTTTTTTAAGAAATACCCAAAAACATTTCAATGGTTATTTTTATTAGTTATATTTTTCGCATTATGTTTTGCAATTGAAGTTCCTGAAACATATAAATTTATTCGAGGTCAAGCAGAATTTGTAAAAGATCCCAATCAGAGTAGCTATGTATTTTTAGGAAAAGAAGTAAGATATTACGCTTTTGATGTTTTCTGGAGATTACCGCCACTTCTTGGATGGTTACCAATTTGGATAAATGACTCATTATTCTTCTTAATGAATGAGTGGATGCCGATTGAAGTTTGGAATGAGGACACTCAAGAATTTAAAAGTCGTCCAATAGTTTTACAAATTAGCAGAAATTTAACTGCTTTCATGACTTTTCTGATAGAATTAATTAGGGAGATTTTGTTAGGTGGTCTTGAAACTATTGTTGCCTTTACTAGTTGGGATTGGATAGATAAAAATCCATGGGCTGAACTACCAGGATTGCCCTGGACTATTGTTGCAGCAGGTGCAGCATTACTTTCATATAAGCTTAGCGGAAAAGGTTTAGCTTTGTTTGCAGGTTTAACTATGATTTACATTTCAGTATTTGGTCAATGGAAACCATCAATGCAAACTCTTTCATTTATATTAGTTGCTGCCCCGTTATCATTTATTTTTGGATTAGGATTAGGCATTGCTGCTTTCAAAAGTAAACGTGTCGAGAAAGCTTTATACCCAATATTATTAGTGATGCAGACAATGCCACAATACGCAGTTTTAGTTCCTGCGTTGGTTCTTTTTGGAGTAGGTGACCATGCTGCGGTAATTATAACTATGGTTGTAGCTATACCACCAATGATCTTATTAACATTGCTAGGTTTAAGAGCGGTGCCGCCAGAAGTTATTGAAGCTGGAAGAATGAGTGGATGTAATAATTGGCAACTAATGTTTAAAGTATTAATTCCAACTGCTAGAAGAGATATATTAATTGGCGTAAACCAGGTAATAATGGTGTGCTTCTCTATGGCAGTTATATCTGCTTTTATTGGAGCAAAAGGTTTGGGATTTAATTTATTATTAGCATTAAACCAATTAAATATTGGGTTAGCTCTTGAAGCAGGATTGTGCATTAGTTTAATTGCAATTCTATTAGACAAGATGTCTTTAGCATGGGCAAATAAACAAACAGATTATTTTGGAAATCTTACATTCTACCAAAGAAATAAAAATCTTCTATTTTTTGGTGTTATTTTTGTGATTGGAATAATACTTTCATATATTGGAACTTTTTTGTTTAAAGACACTTTTAATTACCTATTTGAAATTCCACACAATAAAGGAATATCCACTGCTGATTTTTGGAATAAAGGCGTAGATTGGATTTTTGAAACTTTTTTTGTTTACATTAAAGCATTTAATACCTGGTTAATTCAAGATGTGCTTCAGCCAATGAGAGCCTTGTATTTAAGAATGCCTGCAATTGCGACTATAGTTTTAGTTGTAGGCGCAGGATACTTAATTGGTGGTGTGCGTTCAGCCCTAGTAGTTTGTGGTTTAACATTATTTATTGCATTAAGTCCTTGGTGGGACAGAGCATTAGTAACTACTTACATGGCAACTTTTGGTGTAATTGTATCTTGCGCAATTGGATTTACAGTAGGAACTTTATGTTTTCAAAATAAACATTCAGCTAATTTTATGTTAGGTGTGTGTGATATTTTTCAAACATTTCCTTCTTTTGTTTATTTAATTCCAGTTATGATGTTATTTGGTATAACCGATACCTCTGTGCTGATAGCAGTCATAGTTTATGCAACGATACCTGCAACCAGATATACTATTGAAGGACTAAGAAGTGTTCCAGCTGGTTTGCATGATGCAGCAACTATGTCGGGTGTAAATAAATTTCAAAGATTAACCAAAATAGAATTTCCTTTAGCATTTCCACATATGATGCTTGGTATAAATCAAACAATTGTATTTGCTTTGTTTATGGTGATTATTGGAGCATTTATTGGTACTGAGGATTTGGGCCAATATATTCTTAAAGCTTTATCAGATAAAAAAGGTGCAGGAATTGGATTGACACTAGGTATCTGTGTAGCTTTTATAGCTTTAATATTTGATAATTTAATTAGAGCTTATGTTCAAAAAAGAAAAAAACACTTAGGTATTGATTAATTTAATTTTATTTATCTAAAAAAGTTTTTGATGAGTCATCCATTGCCGTTGCCCATGGTGTGTGGTGAATTGGTGCAACAGAACCAGTTACAGGAGATGAAAAAGATTTATTTCTATAGGTTAATATATCTTCAACTTTATGATGCTCCCATTCTTTAAAATGCTTTCTAATTAGTTCAAAATCTATTTTTGGATAATCTGACATTTCATGAAGTTCTTTAGTATATTCAGTTTGGAAATCAATCATTTGATCTGGATTTTCTAATTTTTCTTCCATCACGACCCATTTTTTAATATCACTTTCAATTTCTTTATCATTTGGAATTTTAATTTTTTTCATTATCACATCTCTTGCATACCAAGCCTGACAGTCAAACATATTAAATGTATGAAACTGATCTTGCATACCAAGATATAAAAGTTTGTGATTATCTTGCCAGACAACACCTTTGTATAATTTTGGTGGATAAAGCCTGTTTCTAGTTTTTAATTGTAAATTTTCCTCTAAAAAAGGAAAATGATGAAGATAACCAGTGCATAAAATTACGACATCAGCTTCTTGTTCTGTACCATCTTTAAAAATTGCTTTCTTACCTTCTAATCTATCAAGGTAGTGAACTTCTTTCATACCTTTTGGCCATTTAAATCCCATTGGATTATGTCTATATCCAATAGTTACACTTTTTGCCCCGTACTTATTACATTGAAGTGCCACGTCTTCTGCAGAATAGCTACTTCCTAAAACAATTACATTTTTATTCCTAAATTCCTCTGCATCTCTGAAGTCATGGGAATGCATAATTCTTCCAGGAAAGGAATTCATTCCATCATATTCTGGAATGAAAGGAACTGAAAAATGCCCAGTAGATACTACCACGAAATCAAAATTATCTTTTAATACTTTATCGTTAACTTTATCTTGATAACTAACTTCGAATTTATCATTTTTATAAATTGTATTTACTACCCTTGTATTGAACTTGATTTTACTTTTCAATTTTCCTTTGCTTACTCTTCCAATGATATAGTCATATAAGACTGCTCTAGGAGGAAAAGATGGAATAGGTTTTCCAAAATGTTCATCAAACGAATAATCTGCAAATTCTAAACACTCTTTTGGTCCATTAGACCAAAGATATCTGTACATACTATTGTGTACTGGATCTCCATATTGATCAGAACCAGTTCTCCAATTATAGTTCCATAATCCTCCCCAATCTTCTTGCTTTTCAAAACAAACTATTTCTGGGATCTTCTCGCCATTTTTTTCTGCTAACTCAAACGCTCTGAGCATAGACAGTCCACATGGCCCAGCTCCTATAATTGCTACTTTAGTCATATGATATTCTGTAAAATTTAAAATTATTTTACTAACAAATTAATGAAATTTAAAATAAAATAGTCAAATATAATGAAAATTAACAAATGACATTTTTTTTCACGTATGTGTTGTATTTATAAGATGACTTTAAATCTAGAATAATATGAAGAAAATATTGGTTATCGGTGGTGGTGCAATGGGGTCAGCTTTTACAATTCCATGTTTAGAAAACAAAAATGATGTCACAATTACTGAACCATATAGCAAAAAATTTATAAGGGATTTATCATCTGGAAAAAAATTTCATTCAGCTTTAAAAGTAAAACTTTCTAATAAACTAAAATTTAAGAAATTTTCTAAGAATTTATTGAGGGAAAGATTTGATCTTATTGTAATCGCCCTGAGTTTACCCGGGATAGATTTTATTGGAAAAGAGCTAAAAGACAGTAATGTTAAAGCCCCGATTTTAGTTCTTACTAAAGGTCTCAAATATGTAAAAAAAAGTAATAGAATTTTAACAATTTCAGAACATCTTAGAAAAGTTTCTGGAACAAGAAATATATCTGTCTTGAAAGGTCCATGTTTGGCAAAAGAATTAGCAAGGAAAAATCAAACAAGCGTTGTTATTGCCAACAAAAGTATTAATTTTGCAAGGAAAATTGGAAAGAGAATTTCAACAAAATATTATCTTACTGAATTCTCAAAAGATGTGATTGGAGTAGAAGTTTGTTCAGCTATAAAAAATATATACTCAATGATAATAGGAGCTGGACAAAGTTTGAATATATCATCAAATTTATTTCAAAAATCGATAATTGAGATGAGATATCTCACAAAGTATTTTAAGGGCAAAGAAGAGACAGCTTTGGGACTCGCCGGAACTGGAGATCTTTATGTGAGTGCAGCAGGAGGCAGAAATAGTAAAATGGGAAATTATTTAGGAAAAGGATACACATTCAAGACGGCAAAAAAAAAATTCATGCCAAATGATACTGTTGAGGGAGAACAGCTTGTTAGAGAAATTGCGCCTTTTGTCTTAAAAAAAATAGATAAAAGTAAAGTACCGTTGATGGTAAATTTGATTAGAACAATAATTAAAAATAAAAAAATAAAAATTTAAAATAAACCTTCAATTTCACCTTTTTTATTTAGTTTAATTGAGTTGGCTGCTGGAACTTTTGGTAAGCCTGGCATTGTCATTATTGATCCACAAACAACAACTACAAATTCAGCCCCAGAAGATAATCTTACCTCTCTAATTGGTATTTCATGGTTAGAAGGTGCACCCTTAAGTTTAGGATCGGTAGAAAAACTATACTGTGTTTTTGCAATACATACTGGTAAATGTCCATGACCATTATTTTCAAAAATTTTTAATTGATCTTTAACTTCATCACTAGCTGTAATATTGCTAGCTTTGTAAATTTTTTTGGCAATTAATTCAATTTTATCCCATAATTTGAGATTATCTTTATATAAAAATTGAAATTTATTTTTACTTTTTTTATTAGTACAAATTTTAACAACTTTTTTTGCAAGGTCAGTTGTCCCTTTTCCACCTTTTGCCCAGTGTTTACACTCACTTACTTCAACTTTCATATTTTCACAAAATTTTAAAACTGTTTTAACCTCTTTTTCAGTATCTAATGCAAAATGATTAATTGCTACGATTGGTTCTAAACCAAATTGTTTTATATTTAAAATATGTCTTTCTAAATTTACCAACCCTTTTTTTAATGCTTCTACATTTTCATTTTTTAAGTCCTCTTTTTCTACACCTCCATGCATTTTTAAAGCTCTTATAGTAGCAACAATAACTACACAACTAGGAGTAAGACCAGCTTTTCTACATTTAATATCTAAAAATTTTTCAGCACCAAGATCGGCACCAAAACCTGCTTCAGTAACTACATAATCCGATAATTTAAGTGCTGTTTTAGTTGCAATGACAGAATTACATCCATGTGCAATATTTGCAAAAGGACCTCCATGAATAATTGCAGGGTTATTTTCTAAACTTTGAGTTACGTTTGGTCTTATTGCCTCTTTTAATAAAACCGTCATTGGACCATGAGCATTAAGATCTCTTGCGTAAAGAGGATCTCCCTCTTTATTGTAAGCAATTGTGATGTTTCCAATTTTTTTTTCTAAATCATTTAAGTCATTAGATAAACAGAATATTGCCATTACTTCTGATGCAACAGTTATGTCAAAACCATCAACTCTCTTAAAATCTTTAGCTACTCCACTTGTATTGATATCAATAAATCTAAGCGCACGGTCATTCATGTCCATTACACGTTTCCAAACAATTCTGTTTTCATCAATGTTCAGCTTATTTCCCCAGTAGATATGATTATCAATCATTGCTGATAATAAATTGTGGGCAGACGTTATTGCATGAAAATCGCCAGTGAAATGTAAATTTATTTGTTCCATAGGAACAACTTGCGCGTAACCTCCACCAGCCGCACCACCTTTCATTCCAAATGATGGACCTAAACTTGGTTCTCTAAGACAAACGATAGATTTTTTTCCAATTTTATTTAAACCATCATTCAAACCGACTGAAGTTGTTGTTTTTCCTTCACCGGCTGGGGTGGGAGTAATTGCAGTGACTAAGATTAAATTACCATCTTTTTTTTTCTTTAATTTGTCCAAGAATTCAAAATTTATTTTAGCTATATGTCTACCCATTGGGCTAAAAGCACTACTTTTATCTGGGACATTGATTTTAGCTAAAATTTTATTGATTGGCTTCATCGTAGCTTTTCTTGCTATTTCTATATCTGATTTAAATTTTGTCATTTGAAGTTTAAATTTTATTAAAACGCCTGATTAGTATCTCTTTTTAGTACCTTTGGAAATATCTAAAAATTATATATAAAAAAAATAGGAACTATTTATATTCATTATTATAAAATTTATTCATGCAAAAATATTCAATATTTAGCTTAATAAAAAACGCTTTTTCTGATCATAAAAAATGGGATTTAGCTTGGAAGGATCCAGCGCCTAAAAAAGAGTACGATGTCGTGATTATTGGAGGCGGCGGCCATGGTCTTGCAACTGCTTATTATCTTGCAAAAGAACATAAAATTACAAATGTTGCTGTAATTGAGAAGGGTTGGATTGGAGGTGGAAATATCGGAAGGAACACTACAATTATAAGATCAAATTTTATGTATGATGATAATGCAAGATTTAACGAGTTTGGAATGAATTTATGGAGAAACATGAGCCAAGAATTAAACTTCAACGTAATGTTTTCACCAAGAGGAATAATAAATTTAGCTCATTCAGATGCACAAATGAATGCTTATGCTCGAAGAGGAAATTCAATGAGACTAAATGGGATCGATGCAGTTTTACTTAATAGGGAAGAAGTTAAAAAAATAATACCAATGGCAGATTTTTCAGATGATGTAAGATACCCAATATTTGGAGGGTTGGCTCAACCAAGTGCTGGTACAGCAAGACATGATGCAGTTGCATGGGGTTATGCTCGTCAATCCGACTCTATGGGAGTAGATATAATTCAAAATTGTGAAGTCACTGGTTTCGATGTGTCTGGGGGTAAGATTACAGGAGTAAGAACATCAAGAGGTGATATTAAAACAAAAAAAATTGGTCTTTGTGTTGCTGGTAGCACAAATGTATTAGCTGAAAAGCTTAATATGACACTTCCAATTGAAACTCATTTGCTTCAAGCTTGTGTTTCTGAACCAGTCAAACCAGTATTAGATGGAGTTGTAACTTTTGGTGCTGGACATTTTTATATAAGTCAATCTGATAAAGGTGAGATGGTTATGGGTGGAGATCTAGATGGATATAATAGTTATGCACAAAAAGGAAATCTTCCAACCATACAACACGTATTAACAGGGGGAGTTGCATTATTTCCATTTTTGAGTCGATTAAAAATGTTAAGGACTTGGGGAGGAATTATGGATATGTCAATGGATGGCTCACCAATTATTGATAAAACTCATATAGATGGATTATATTTAAATTGTGGTTGGTGTTATGGAGGTTTTAAATCTGTTCCATCTTCTGGTTGGACATTTGCTCATACTATTGCGCAAGATAGAGTTCATGAATTAAATGAAGGATTTAGTCTAAATAGATTTTCTAAGGGTTACTTGTTAGATGAGAAGGGTCTTGGAACAAAAACTTGGATTTCATAAATGTTAAATATTAAGTGTCCTTATTGTGGGGACAGGTCTCAAAAAGAATTTGCCTATGGAGGTGATGGAACAATTACCAGACCAAAACTTAATCAAGAAATAAGTGACGAAGAATGGGATAATTTTGTTTATCTAAGAAAAAGCCCGAGAGGAAAACACATTGAATTGTGGCATCATATTGCTGGATGCAGACAATGGTTTAAAGTTGAGAGAGATACAACTACTCACGAAATTTTTAAAACTTTTAAACCAGAGGAAGAATTTTGATGTCGCAAAATTTTAGATTAAATACTGGTGGCTTAATAAATAGAGATAAACCTATTGAATTTAAATTTAATGGAAAGAAATATATCGGTTATGAGGGTGATACGCTAGCTTCAGCACTACTTGCCAATGGCATACATTTAATTGGACGAAGTTTTAAATATCATCGTCCAAGAGGGTTTTTTGGTGCAGGAGTTGATGAACCAAATGCAAAAATGCAAGTTGAGATTAACGGTTGCTCAGAACCAAATATTAACGCAACTGAAATAGAACTAGTAAACGGTTTATCAGCAACTAGTCAAAATTGTTGGCCATCAGTAAATTTTGATATTGGTGCAATAAATAATTTCTTAAATCGATTTTTTCCTGCTGGTTTTTATTACAAAACTTTTATGTGGCCCAAAAGTTTTTGGTACAGAGTGTATGAACCTTTTATTCGAAAAGCAGCGGGATTAGGAATTGCTTCTCTAGAAAAAGATAAAGAGAGATATGAGCATAAATACGAATATTGTGATTTATTAGTTACTGGCTCTGGACCTGCTGGTTTAGCAAGTGCTTATGCGGCCGCAAATAATGGAGCAAAAGTAATATTAGCAGAGGATAAACCTAGATATGGAGGGACGCTTTTAACAGATGATGTTACAATAGATAACTTATCTGGAAAAGATTGGTCAGAAAAAATTATATCCGAATTAAAAGAGATGCCTAATGTTATTGTTAAAAATAGATCTCAAGTTTTTGGATACTATGATCATAACATGATGGTAATGTTTGAAAGGACGGGAGATCATTTAGAAAAAAAAACTAAGTACACACCAAGACAAAGACTTTGGTACATAAGAGCTAAAGAAGTATTGCTATCAACAGGATCTATTGAAAGACCTATTGTTTTTGGAAATAATGATACACCTGGAGTTTTTCTCTCAGCTGCTGCAAAAGAATATATGAAAGTTTATGGTGTTCTAATTGGCAAAAAACCAATTATTTTTACTAATAACGATAGTGGCTATGAAACAGCTATTGAGTTTAAAAAGAATGGTGTCGATCCAATAGTTTTAGATACTAGAGATGATCAAAACTCTGAGTTAATTAACGAAGCTAAGGATTTAGACATTAAGATCAAGTTTTCTTATGCAGTGATAGTTGCTCATGGATATAAAAAAGTAAAATCAGCAACAATTGGGAAATTAAATAAAGATAAGATAGATTTTGAAAATACAGAACAAATTGATTGCGACTCTATTTGTGTATCTGGATTTTGGACACCAACAGTCCATTTAGCATCCCAATCAGGCAATAAACTAAAATTTAACGACTCAATAGATGCTTTTGTACCTGACAAATCAAAACAAAATGAACATTCTTTAGGTGCTGCTAATGGAACATTTACATTACAAGATACTTTAAAAAACAGTTTTAATACCGGGTCAGAAGTTTCTAAAAACATAACTAAAAAAGATGAAAAAATACAAATTCCTAATACGAATGAACGAAAATATAGCACTCATGATAAATTTTGGTGCTCTCCACTTCCCAAAGGTAAAAATTATAAAAGATTTGTAGATTTTCAAAATGATGTAGCTGTTTCTGATATAGAGGTTGCTTTACGAGAGGGGTATAGATCAATCGAACATGTTAAGAGATATACAACACTTGGAATGGCAACGGATCAAGGAAGAACGAGTAATTTAAACGGATTACAATTGGTTGCAAATGTTGAAAAAAAAATTGTTCCTCAAGTAGGTCATACTACATTTAGACCCCCTTTTACACCAGTTACTATTGGTACAATAGTTGGACGAGAGGTAGGAAAAGAATATATGCCTACTAGAAAAACACCAATGCACCATTGGCATGAAAAAAATAATGCAGTGTGGGTAGATGCCGGTGCTTGGAAAAGACCAAGATATTACAAAAGAGGAAATGAAAATTTATTTGAGGCATCAAAAAGAGAAGCAAAAAATGTTCGGGAACACGTAGGTGTTTGTGATGTAACAACTTTAGGGAAAATTGATATTAAAGGTCCAGACGCTGCAGAGTTTTTAAATAGAGTTTACACAAACGCATGGTTAAAACTTCCAGTAGGTAAAGCACGATATGGAGTAATGCTCAGGGAAGATGGAATTGTGATGGATGATGGGACAACAACCAGAATTTCAGAAAATCATTATCATATGACAACCACTACTGCACAGGCTGCAAACGTATTATCGCATTTAGAATATTATCTGCAAATTGTTTGGCCAGAATTAAATGTTAATGTTGTTTCAACAACCGAACAATGGGCTGGTGCGGCGATTGCAGGACCTAAATCAAGAGATTTGTTAGCAAGAATTTTCCCTAAAATTGATGTTAGCAACGAGGCACTTCCTTTTATGGGATATGTAGAGGGAGATTTATTTGGTGTCAAAGCAAGAATTTTTAGAATTTCTTTTTCAGGTGAGCTCGCTTACGAAATAAATGTTGAGTCTGATTTTGGATTATTTATGTGGGAAAAAATAATTGAAATTGGTGAGGAATTTAATATTCAACCTTATGGTACGGAAGCATTGTCGACACTTAGAATAGAAATGGGTCATGTAGCTGGACCAGAACTAGATGGAAGAACTATACCTTATGATGTTTCGTTAGAAGGTTTAGTATCAAAGAAAAAAGATTTCATTGGAAAGAGATCTTTAGCTAAAGAAGCATTTAATAAAGCGAATAGACAAAAAATTGTTGGTTTAGTCCCATTGGATAGGAAATCAAGTATTCCAGAGGGATCTCATTTAGTAGAAAATAAAAATGCGAAACTTCCAAATCCTAAACTTGGTCATGTTTCTTCATCTTGTTGGAGTGTTGAGAACAATAATCCTTTTTCTCTTGCAATATTAAAAGATGGAAAAAATATGATAGGAAAAAAGCTTTTTGCGGTCTCTCCACTTAAAAATACTTCCATTGAAGTGGAAGTCATGTCCTCACATTATGTAGACCATGAAGGAAAGAGAGTAAGATCGTGAAGAAAATTTCTTCTTTAGATAATGTGCATCAAAATGGAAAATTTGGTGATTTTGAAAATAAAAATGAGAAAGACTTATTAAAGATTTCAGAATTGAAGAATGTTTTAATATTCCAATTAGTTCAATATAAAAATTCAAGTTCAGATATCTCAAATATAAAAGTTGACGACCTAAAATTACCTTCGACTTTAAAATCCTCTTCAAATTCAGATACTAGAATTTTATGGACGGGACCAAAGAATTGGATAGTTATATCTTCTAAAACAGATTTACTTTTAAAAGATGGAAAACAATTTGATGAAAGTAATTTTGCAATCACAGATTTATCGCATTCAAGAACAATAATTGAAATTCAAGGTGATCTTGTTAATGAAGTTTTAAAAAAAGGATGTCCTATAAATATTGATAAATTTAATGAGGGTGATTGCACAAATTCAATTTATAACGGAATATCAATTACGATTGATTTCATTTCTAACAATCCAAAAAAAGCAAGAATTTTCGGATTAAGAAGCTTTGGAGAGTCTTTGCATCATTCAATAACAGATGGCTCGTTAGAATTTGGTTATCAAAGTAATTAGTTATTAATTCCTTGTTGCAATATAAACACCAACTGAAGCTATTAAAAAACCAATAACATCTATATTCGTTAAAGTTTCATTTAAAAAAAGCCATGCCATTATAGCAGAAGTTGCTGGTATTAGAAAAAAAACAGAAACTGTTTTACTAGCTGAATTTTTTTTTATTAAAAACATCAGTATTGTAAATGCACCAAAGGAAACAAGAAAAATTTGATGACTCATTGCTATAATAAATGTTTTTGTAAAATAGATGTAGGGCTCTATTAAAAAAATAATTATCATTACATGAAATAAACAACCACCCAATGCTTGATAAAAATTACTAACAGATAATGGTAAGTTATTACTCAATTTTTTCTGCCAAATAGTAGAAAACGTAATAGATAACAATGCAATTAAAGTTGCAATCAAACCAAGTAGAGGAATATCAGAACCAACATCTATTCCTAGCACTAAAGAGGCGCCAACAAAACCCAATAAAACTCCTACCCATTGCTGTGATGTAACTTTTTCATTTAAAAACGGTCCGCTCAAAATATTTGTTATAATCGGTTGAAGTGTTACGATTAGAGCAGCTAAACTAGTTGGCATCCCAATTGAAATCGAATAAAAAACTCCTCCTAAATATAACCCATGAAACAAGATACCACTGAACATTGACTCAATCAGATATCTTTTTTTAATTAATATTGATTGTTTAAGGTAAATTGAAAACAACAAAAAACCAACAGCGACAAAAAAAAATCTGAAGGCTAGTGCTGCAAAAGGATCGCTATTGTCAATAATTGGTTTTGTTGTGATAAAGGCAGAAGACCAAAGTAAAACAAATATAAGTGGAAATATTTTGACCATTCCAGGTCTTATAAATTATTTAATCTATAATATTAAGTATTATTAATTTGTTTTGTTTTGTCTCTTTACACCATAATTCATAACTTTCACACATTCTCCACAAATGATCGAAGGCTCTTTGAGAAATTTCAAGAGGATAATGGCTTTTAGCATAATATAATTCAGGATATTGAATTAGTTGCTTAATTGATAAATCTTTTTGAATATGAAGTAATCTTAGAGTTTCTTCAGGCACCTTTTTTTTTGATACCTTTTCAATTAATTCATCATGGAATTTCCCACTACTTATATCATTGTAGGTTGTTGTTCCAATAAAGTTTTCAATTGCGTTGATTGTTGTCAGGTCAGGATTTTTTTTCTTAATCTCACAAACTTTTGAGTAAATTGCTTCTGCAACCAGTAATACATAAGGCTTTTCTTTAGATGACATTATCTATTTTGATATTTCCTCATAGCAGCGTTAGCTAAAATCAAATTTGGGTCTAAAAATATTTTTGATGATTTTATTGTCTTAAATGGTTTATAGGCAAAAATAGCAATAGGTAGTTCTGTACATCCAAGAATAATTTTTTTACATTTTTTTTTAATTAAATAATTAATTGCTGGTCTAATAGCTTTGCTCGCTAATTTCACTCTTCCCATTTTTACAAGCCTGATAGCTTTGTTTACTGATTTACTTTGAATAGAATTATTTGGAAACACTAGATTATAATTTTTATCAAAAAACTTATTATAAATACCTGTTTTTAAGGTTCCTTCCGTAGCAAGCAAACCAATGGAGGAATTTTTTCTACATTTTTTTTTAGCATGCACAAAAACTTCTTTAGGCATATTTACTATCGGTAAGTTAATTCGTTTTTTTAAGTCATCATACCAATAGTGAGCTGTGTTACATGGTATGACTATAAATTTACAATTACTTTTTTTTAAAAGATTACAACCATTAATTAAACTTTTTAAAACAGATGAATATTTTTGTTTAGTTTTTTTATTACTTATTTTGTTTGATAGCTTACCGGTATGGATACCAATCGACTCAGGTCTACCAGGAATATTTGATTTGTTATAAAGCATAAACAAAGGGTAATCTTGATCGATCTTACCTCTATATAAAATTGCCAGCTTATTGCAAAAATCTAAACCTGCCTGGGTACCCATTCCACCTAAAATACCAATCATAAATTATTTTCTAAATTCTGTTTGTAGAATATTTCATTGGCTATAAAAATAAATTGATTCTTAATAAAAAAATTAATTAAATTTATAGCCAATTAATTTATGTGAAAATTATGCAGTTTTTAAGTTAACTGCTGAAGGACCTTTAGGACCATCTTCAACATCGAAAGTCAAAGCTTGACCCTCATCTAAACCGTTCATACCAGCATCTCTCACAGCTGAAACATGAACAAATACATCTTTTTCTTTGTCTTCTCTCTCTATAAATCCATAACCTTTGGTTGGATTGAACCATTTTACTTTTCCTTGTAGACTCATATTTTTCTTCTTATTATTAGTTTAATTTATTACTTATAATTAAGTAACTTGAGCTTTGTTTAGAATTTTGAGACTTTTGTCAACTAAATTGATCTATTTATAGGTTTTTAAGTCCTAATCGTTGCTTATAAGCTTTGTTAAATAAAGAGAATTTATATCTTCTTTGTAATGGGCAAATGGTTCACATAACTCAAAATTACATTTTTTAAATAGTTTTCTGGCAGGTTTAAAAAATTTTCCTGCGCCTGTTTCAATACTTATTCTATTTATATCTAGTTTTTTTGCTTCATCAATTAGATGATTAATTACTTTTATTCCGTAACCTTTATTTCTAAAGTTGTCATGAACTCTTATAGATTTGAATTCACCATGATTTTTATTTAAAAATTTTAATGCTCCACAGCCCATTAATTTATTGTTTTCCCAAAGACTCCAAAATTTTATTGATGGTATTTTTAAGCCAGGAATATCTAAGACATGAGCACTTCCCTCGGGAGACGCTGCTCTTAATTCTATAAAATGCTTAGTGAGAAGTTCATTGACTTCAGGATGATCAAAATTTCCTTCGATTGAACTTATCATTTAATTAAAATTGTTACATGACCCATTTTTCTTTTGTCTTTTATTTCTTTTTTTAAGTAGTCAAAGAAAAATTCATTATCTTTTAGTTTGATATTTTGACGGTAAGGTTCAATTTGATTTCCTATTAAGTTAATCATTTTCGCATTTGATAATTTTTTTAAAGGAATTTTTTTAAGAGAGCAGACAGCTCTAATATGGTTTTCAAATTGACTCACGTTGAATGCATTAATAGTTAGGTGGCCAGAATTATGAACTCTTGGTGCAATCTCATTGACATATAAATTTTCATTTTTATCAATAAAAAATTCTACACATAAAGTTCCAATATACTTTAATTCCTCTGCAATTTTGATTGTCCAATCTTTCGATTGATTAAATATTTTTTCACTCACATCAGCTGGTATTTTCGAATATTTCAATATTTGTTCTTCATGTGTATTTTCTATTGGCTCATAAATTTCATAGTTATTATCACCAAATCTTGTAATGATTACAGAAATTTCTTTTTTAAGTGATACAAGTTTTTCTATGATATATTCTTTTGAAAAATCAATATTTAATGTGTCAATATCTTTTATTTCTTTGATTGGGTATTGTCCTTTACCATCATAACCCATTGTTGTTGTTTTTAAAATTCCTGGTAACAAGCTTTCCAATGAATCTAAATCAGATTTTTTTTCAACTGAGGAGTACTGAGTGGTTCTAATACTCAATTTATTTACAAAATTCTTTTCAGCTAATCTATGCTGAATTATTTTATTAACATTAGGATCTGGTAAAACAGGTTTTTTTTTACTAATTTCATTTAAGGTTGTGTATGGAATATTTTCGAATTCATAAGTAATAATATTTACTTTATTAATAAATTCTAAAATTTTATCACTTTCATTATAGTTACCTAATATAAATTCATCACAAAAATTTTGAGCTGGAGCATTTATATCGTCACAGTAAATTATTGATTTGATATTTAATTTTTTGGCAGCCATTGAAAGCATACTTCCAAGTTGACCTCCACCAATAATTCCTAAATTAATTTCAGACATTTAATTTATTTAGGTCTCTTTTTTACAGTTTTAGTTTGAGCTAGTCGCCAATTCTTTAATTTTTTTTTTACTTTAAAATTATTATTTGCGATAATTGATGCCGCAAGCAAAGCTGCATTAATTGCACCATCTTCACCTATTGCTAAAGTCCCTACAGGAATCCCCTTAGGCATCTGAGCGATTGACAAAAGACTATCCAATCCTTTAAGTTTTTTACTTTCTATTGGAACTCCTAAAACTGGCAAATTTGTCAAAGCTGAAATCATTCCTGGTAAATGCGCCGAACCTCCAGCTCCTGCAATAATAACACCTATATTGTTTTTATTAGCTGAAACAGCAAATTCGTACATTCTTTTTGGAGTTCTATGGGCTGAAATTATTTTAGTTTCATAAGTAACTCCAATATTTTTTAGGACTTTCTCTGCCAATTTCATTGTTTTATAGTCAGACTGGCTACCCATTACTATTGCAACTTTAAGATTGTTATTTTTTTTCATGAATTATTAAGCTTAAACTTTATTTCAAAATTAGATTAAAATTTCAATAAAATTAATAGAATTTAAAAAAACATATTGATATGGTTTAAATAATTATAAGCAAAATGAAATTTAAAATTGATAATCTTCAATACTGTAATTGGACCAGAGAAGTTTTTAAAATAAATAGAGAGGCAGGGCTTGATGCAGTACATGTTACAATAGTTTACCATGAGGATTTTAATGAGTTAGGTGAACAGATTAAGAAATGGCAAAAATTATTTACTGAAAATTCAGATTTAATATTTCTTGGTAAAGACTTTAAAGATATTGAAAAAGCAAATAATGAAAAAAAAACTGCTATTTTTTTTGGTTTCCAAAACTGCTCTCCTATTGAAGATGATATTAGTTTAGTCGAAAAAGTCCACGAATTAGGTTGTAGGTTTATGCAATTAACTTATAACAATCAATCTTTATTGGCGACAGGTTGTTATGAGAAAGTTGATAGCGGAGTTACAAATTTTGGAAGGGAAGTAATAAAAGAGATGAACAGAGTTGGAGTTGTAGTTGATATGTCTCATTCAGCAGAAAAGAGTACTTTAGATGCAATTGATTTGAGTGAAAAACCAATTGCGATTACTCACGCTAATCCGTCATTTTGGCATGCAGCTAAAAGAAATAAATCCTCAGAATTATTAAAAGTACTGAGTGATAGTGGTGGCATTTTAGGATTATCACTTTATCCTCATCATTTAAAAGATAATACAAATTGTACAATTGAAAGTTTTTGTGAAATGGTCGCTAGAACAGCAGATATAATGAATATTAAAAATATTGGAATTGGTTCTGACCTTTGTTTAAATCAGCCAGATGAAGTTGTTAAATGGATGAGAAATGGGACTTGGTCAAAGAGCACAAATTACGGAGAAGGCACAAGGAATAAACCAGGTTTTCCAAAACAACCAGAATGGTTTGAGGATGCAAGAGGTTTTGCAAATTTAGAAAGAGGATTAAGCAAGATAGGTTTTCAAGAAATGGAAATTGACGGAATACTTGGAAATAATTGGTATAATTTTTATAAAACTATTTAAGTATGGAAGTAGAATTAAGAGATCCTAATGTAATTATGAAACTTTCAAGGCTGGGCTCTTTCCATCAGTCTAAATTATCATTTTTGAGAAGTTTTTTAAATGAATTTAAAGATTGGGAATATAAAAGAGACTTATTTGATTTAGATAAAAAAGGATTTGGTGTTGTAGTTTATTCTTTTAAAAAAAAGGATAGAGTTTACTCTTTAATATGTTTTGCAAATGAAATACAGGATGGTGAAAGATCAGATAGAGTAATTGCTACAAAATGGGATGCAGCATTTACTTTATATGACGGCGTTCCAAATAAAGATGATATTGATAGATTAAAAAAAGAGGTACCTAAACAAGAAGTTGGTAGATTATCTTATAAAGAGTTAACATTATCGAGAGCAAATAAATCAGTTAGGGTTTTTGATCATGTTGTAAAAAATTTAAGTAATGGACAACAACCAAATTTAGATTTATTAGAAAAAGTTGGTTATCTTTATAGAACAACTGCTGTTTATGGTTCAGGTAAATTTGGACTTGCAGATCGTTTTAGAATTAAAAAAAGAGATGAAATAAACGGTCCATTTAGATTAGAAATGATGTTAGTTTATCTGGTAAGACAATTTACGTTTGACCAAGTCAATCATGTAGCAAAAAATAAAAATCCAAAAAAAGCTGTCGAATTAGATACTAAGATCTGTAAAAATCTTGGCATTGGAAATTCAACAGGCTTAGGAATGGCTCCCTTTATAGTTAATCACCCCACTTTGTTAAATAATTGGATCATGAGTAGAGAAAAAGCATTAAAAAAAATTAGAGAAATAAAAAAAGTAGATATTCATGACAGTAATTTATTTAAAACATGCTTAAAGAATTCAATTAAAAATATAACTAGTTGGAATACTGAAAGTGAATATCAATTAAAAAAAATAAAAGATCTTTTAAGTGATGTACAAAAATTTTTAGATTTCGTTGAAAAAAAATTTGATTTTGAAACTGATTATCCATTCAATCAATTGTATCTTTGGGTTGAGAAGAAAACTTGCGAGGAATGCATTGAGTATATTGTTTCTTTAATGATGGAGCCGTATAATGAAATTATAGAACCGTTAGTAAAACAAATGAGCTCTGAAGAAGATAATTATTTTACTATACCAACAAACAGAAACGTTGAAGAATTAAAGTTGATAATTGAAACTAAATATTCAAATATTTTATCTATTAATTTTGAAAAAAAACAAAATTTTAAAAAATTTTGGTTTATTTCAAAAAATAAAGAAGAGCCAAGAATTGCTGACAGATTTAAGGAAGAAGGATCTGATTTAGAACAACCTTTAGCAATCGCTAGAGATATAAAAAAATTATATGAAAAGTTATTAATAATAAAAAAAGATATGAAAATTGATGAGTTTTTAAGTGAGAATTCAGATTTAAGACATGTAGTTAGAAGAGCTTTTATAATTGAAAATTTTCCTTATTCCGAAATACAAGATAATACAATTAGTGAAAATACAATTCCAATAGATATGTTAAGACTGAAATTATCTTTTTTTGGCGCCCTAAAATTTGATCCACGTTCTGATAAATGGCTGAGAATATGTATGTTTCAAGGTGCACCATTGCCAAGTGAATTAAAGAATTATGATGATCATTGGGTTTATAGTGCAAACTCTTAAACTATGAAGTCTCTTAGTGAAATAGAAACAACATCAAAAAGAGCATCTAGAGCAGCAGGGTTTTCGTGGGGAGTTTCTGAAGAAGTTGGCAAATGTGTGAGATTATTAGAACTTTTTGGATTACCAGGTATTGTAAATCTAAATTCTTATTTAAAAGAAAAAAACATAAACGATTTTGAGAATTTAAAATTAATTGGGAATGAAAATAAACCTAAGAATAATTCATTTTGCCCAATTTATTTAGGAGTAAGTTTAATAGATCAAATAAGAACCGTTGAGTCATTTAAGAGTTGTTCGTTTATAAATATTGCTTATCCAATATTATTTATTCCTTTTTTAAGTCGAGCTTCTGAAGTTATAGGTAAAAAAATTTTATTTATTTTTGATAATAATCAATTTTTATTAAATTTTAATTTATGCATCTCTTCAAATCTTACTAAAAAACAATATCCAAATTTAGCAAAAAAAATTAAGATTAATTTTTTAGAAAACACAGATAATTTTAGTGAATTAGAATGGAAAAGTCTTTATAAACTTTCAGAAGAGACTTTTGTAGAAGAAACAGAAAGTTTAAAACAAGGTGCAGCAGGAGCTGGCTTAAATGACAATGATTAAAGTTGAAGATTTAAAAGAAAAAGATTTAAAAGAATTGGATGACATATGTGATGAATGTAAAAAAGAAGATGAAAGTGTATCTCAAAATCTAATTCTCACAGGTTTTAAAATATGTAAATCCTGTCGAGTATCTAAGACAATATTTCCTTTTTAAATATGATTAATTGGTAAAGCATTCATTCGACTCATCACAAAAGCAATAGACAAAAAAGCAATAATTAAAAAAGCTAAAAAGATTATTCCAAAAGATTTAAAATTTGATTTAAGATTTAGTATTTCTCTTGTTGAAATTATTAACGAAGCAAAAATCCAAAATTGAGTTAGAAAAATAATTGGTATCATTAATTCAGGTGTTATAGCAAAAAATCTTAATAATCCTGGCGCATGAGCAAATCCTACCCCAGTAAGAACTTTCTTAAAGGAAACTTTAGTTTGCTTATCAGGAAAAATTTTTACACCAATGACAAATATAAGTATCGCCCAAATAAACCAAGTAAGAATTGCAGTCAATCCTGACATTGCTACAGCAGTCTTAATTACGGTATTAGCAGCAACCGCGCCTGCTATACCATCTAAAATCATAATCATTCCAGCAAAATAAATTGATGCCTCACCAAAATTTTTGTTATCACTGTATAGAGATTTGTCTAATTTAATTGACTTAAATACAATATTGAGAAATTCACCAAACATTTATTCTTTTTTATTTTTTTGCTCTTTATATGAAATAATTAATGGAAATATTATTAAAGCAATAATAATGATAATGCAAATTCCAATTAAAAAAGCTTTAGACATGTGAAATAAAAAGGGAGGGGATTATATTCCCCTCCCAAAAAATATTAACCTTTAACAACTTCTCTAGTATTTGCGTTGTAAGACTCTTTAAAGGGTATATCTACCACCTCGGCATCAACAGGTTTTCCTGGGGCGTCAGAGTATTTTTCGGGTAAATGTATTTTATATTTTGATCCAACTTTTCCTTTTGGAAAACCATTTGTATTTAAAGTACCATCAAAAGGAATGTAGCCCATAGCTATATTCTTTTTCTTTTCAGGATGATACCATGGAGAGGTTACAAATCCTACTGGGTCACCACCACTTTCATTTGATATTAACCAAAAATCTGGTGCATAATCTTCAATAGGTTTACCACCTAGTTCAAAACCAACTAATTGTAATTTATAGGGTTTTTTTCCAGCTTTCAAATCGGCACCCATTTTTTCCAAAGCTTTTTTTCCAACATAATCAGCTTTTTTATTCCATTCACCTTTTCCGGATAATGAAACTTGATAACCTAAATTACATTGAAAAGGATTGTGTTGTTGATCCATATCTTGTCCCCAAGAAAGAATCCCAGCTTGAATCCTTCTGTGGTGCGCAGGCGCAATAACCATAAGATTGTGTTTTTTTCCAGCTTCAAGAACCGCATTCCACATATCTTCTGCATATAGTGTTGCATTTCTTAAATAAATTTCATAGCCGGCTTCACCGGAGAAACCAGATTGAGAAATTACACAACTTCTTCCACCAACTTTTACTTCTGCCAAACCATAAAAAGGCATATTGTCAAAATCAACTTGATCTCCACATAAATCTTTCATTAGAGCTTTTGATTTAGGACCTTGAATTTGAACCGGACACGCGTCAATTTCTTCAACTGTGCAATTGAATCTTCCATCGGCATTAACGCCTTGTAAATACATTCCAATATCGGAATCTGATAAAGAAAACCAAAACTCATCCTTTGAAATTCTCAAAAGAATTGGATCATTTAAAACTCCTCCATATGCATTACATAAAATTACATACCTTGCTCTCATAGGTGAAATTTTTGTTGCATCTCTTGTTATAACGTAATCGACAAATTTTTCTGCATCTGGTCCTTTAACTTGTATTTGTCTTTCAACAGCTACATTCCACATTGTAACATGGTTTACTATTGCATCGTACTCAACCATCGCTCCACCATCCTCAGGTTTAACGTAACCTCTTGGATGATAAATACGGTTATAAACAGTTGCTCTCCAGCAACCTGCTTGCATTGATAAATGCCAATAAGGTGATTTTCTTACTCTTGTTGAAATTAACATTTCAACTTTTGTTGGTCCGCTTTGTCTTAAATTATATGGTACTTTCCTATCTGATTGATCAACGGTAGTAACATGTTTTAGTTTAGTATAGTCAAATTCTTTAGACATAACCATTCTCCTTCAACCACTTGTTAGTTTCCTTCAAGCCGCCGAATGTATAAATGTGGAAGAAATCAGTATGCGATTTAACTTTCCCAATTAATTCATTAGGGTCTTTAGGTTTCAATAAATCTAAAGCCTTACTAAAGTTAGATTTAAGAAAGTTTAAGGAATTTTTTGCTCCAACAATATTAGCAAATTTTATTAAGCTAGATATTTTTAGAGGGCCAGTAATTCCCACATGTACTGGTACGCTTTGTTTAGAGATAAAATCTATAATTGGCTGGGGATCTAATAACCATTGAGTTACTATATAGTCAGCGTAAGGCTTTTTATCAATCATAGCTTTTTCTAAATCTGAGTCGGATATATCAGGACTCCCCTCTGGGTGTCCAGCAATTCCTATTGTCATCTTCTCAAAATAACCAGTTTCTAAAAGTTGAAAAGAACTATCAAATTTTCCCATTGGTTCTCTCCCACCACCAATTATTAGAACTTGTTTAACACCTCCGTCTTTACATCTAGAGATATAATCTTTAAGTTGTTCCTCATTTTGCATCGATCGTGCAGGGAAATGGGGCACTGGATTGAAACCTTTTTTTACCAACTCAACTGCCTGTTGAGCAGTCTCTTTATAATCTCCACCTGGTAGCATTGTGATATATACATCACTTACCGGTGGGACTGTATCAAGATCAGTTTGCGGTCCAATTTCTAAAGAAAATTTCATGTCTTTATCATTATATTTTTTAAAAAAGCTGTCAAAGAAATTCATATATATATGTGGCGAAATTAGTTGCCAAAATATATGCCCATGATAATTTTTTTTGTGATCCAGAATCAAAAAAATTTACCTTTATCTGAAATACTAAATATTGATAAACTTTATAATGTAGACAAGCCCATAGAAGTAGCCAACGGTTTACCTAATGAGTGTTATACGAATAAAGATTACTTAGCCTTTGAGAGAGAAAAGATATTTTTTAATAAATGGACGGTTATCGGTGTTGGTAATTCAATACCAAATCCTGGAGACGCTAAACCTTACAATCTATTAGGAATTCCTTTGATAATGATTAGGGATAAGAAAAAAAAAATTAGGGTTTTTCACAATGTATGTAGCCACAGAGGATTTAAATTATTAGATAATAGCTGCAATTTAAAAAATGTTATCAGATGTCCATATCATTCCTGGTCTTATGACTTTAGGGGTAATCTTATTGCAACTCCTCATATCGGCGGACTAAACAATCATCAATCTGAAAAATTTGATAAAACAAAAAGTAATTTAAAAGAAGTGAGAACTAGAATTTGGATGGATATTATATTTGTGAATATAAATTCAAATGAAATTAATTTTGATGATTATATGAAACCACTTGAGCAAAGATGGGCAAAATTTATTACTCGCGATGATCAAAAATCAATCGTTCACTCAAATGATTATGGTTATTTCAATTTAGATGTAAAATGTAATTGGAAATTTGCTATAGAAAATTATTGTGAAAGTTATCATTTGCCTACAATACATCCAGAGCTTAATAAAGTTTCAAATATAGACGATCATTATCATATACAAAGTCTGCCTAATAGATTTGCTGGTCAAGGAAGTAAAAAATACGAACAATTAATTAAAGGTAACAAAAAATTTAAAAATTTTCCTCACTGGGATAAAAATCTGGTTAAAAATTCAGAATATATAGCTTTATTTCCTAATGTGATGATAGGCTTACACATAGATCATTTTTATATTTTTTGGTTGGAACCAATTACGATTAATAAAACTAAAGAGCATATGCAAATGTATTATGTTGGTAATGAAAGTGCCAATGGTGAAGAATTAAAAGAATTGAGAAAAGAAAATGTAAGATTTTGGAAAGATGTTATGTTGGAAGATGTAAGTGCTATAGAGGGAATGCAAGAAGGGAGAAATTCACCTGTTTACAATGGTGGAAATTTTTCACCAGTCATGGATCAACCAACTCATCAATTCCATAAATGGATAGCAAATAGTTTATTATGAAAATAATTTTAATAATGGGACTACCTGGATCAGGAAAAACTACGCTAGCAAATGAATTAGGTCCATTGCTGAAAGCAAAAAGATTAAATGCTGATGAAGTAAGAAAAGAAGCAAATGATTGGGATTTTTCTGAAGAGGGAAGAAAAAGACAAGCAAAAAGAATGGCAGATTTTGCTTTAAATATGAGAGAGGATGGAAGTTATGTTGTTGCAGATTTTATTTGCCCAACACCAGAGGCTAGAAGTTTGTTTCCCGCAGATTATATAGTTTGGATGGACACAATAAAAGAAGGAAGGTTTGATGATACTAATAAGATGTTTGTCAAACCTGATAACTATGACTTTCATGTTACAACACAAGATGCTAAAAATTGGGCACCCAAAATATACAAAGAAATAAAATAATGGCTTATAAATGGGATAATAAAAAACCAACTGCGCAAATGTTAGGAAGATGGCAACCATTTCATGATGGTCATTATACTTTATTTAAAGAGATAATAAAAAAAACAGGCCAAGTTTGTATACAAATAAGAGATGTCCAAGGAGTAGATGATAATCCTTTTGACTTTGAAACTGTTAAGAAAAATATTGAGGAAAGACTTAACCCAGAGTTTGAAGGTCGTTTTAAAATTATATTAGTTCCTAACATTACAAATATTTGTTATGGAAGAGGAGTAGGATACAAAATCGAAGAGATAGTATTGTCTGATGAAATACAGAAAATTTCAGCCACTAAAATCAGAGCCAAGATGAGAGAAGAAGGTAAGCTTAAATAAAACTTTCAATGAATATTAAAGTTAAATATTTACAAAGTGGGATTTCAATTATAACAATGAATGAACCTAAAACTTATAATTCTTTATCTTATAAAAACTTAAAAAATCTGATTAGAGTTTTTCAAAAGCTTGATAAAGAAAAAAGAACAAAAGTGATTATTCTGGAAGGCGCTGGCAAAGGTTTTAGCGCTGGACACAATTTGAGAGAAGTAAAAAATTTGAAAGTAAAGAACAGATATCAAAAATTGTTTAATTTATGTTCTAAATTGATGATACAAATTGTTGAGGGAAAAAAACCAGTTATTGCAAAAGTTCATGGAGCAGCATATGCAGCTGGCTGCCAGCTAGTTGCAAGTTGTGATTTGGCATTTAGCACAAAAGATGCATTTTTTGCAACACCAGGAGTAAATATTGGATTATTTTGTAGCACACCAATGGTAGCAGTAAGTAGAAAAATTAATAGAAAACCTATGATGAAAATGTTGTTAACAGGAGAACCTATTAGAGCTAATTATGCAAAAGAAATTGGATTAATTAATGATTATTTTTCGAAATCAAAATTAAACACAGAAGTTTTAAAAGTTGCAAAGAAAATTGCTTCAAAATCTAATCTTACAATTAAAATTGGCAAGCAGGCTTTTTATAAGCAGCTAGAGATGCCTTTGAAAAAGGCTTACTCATATACCAGTAAAATGATGACAATAAATATGATGACAATGGACGCTAAGGAGGGCATTTCAGCTTTTTTAGAAAAAAGAAAACCTAAATGGAAAAATAAATAATGATAAAAAATATTATAATTATAATTTTTATAATTATTGGCTTACTTATTATTTATAATTTTAGAGATCATAATCAAAAAAGAGCCATAGATGCATGTATAGCGGGTAGTCAAAAACTTGATAAACCTATGACATTAGAGGAAGCAAAAATTTTCTGTGAGAATAAAATTAAGAGTAAGTAATGAGTGACATTAAAGAGATTCTATCTAAATATAAATCGATCGCTATGGTAGGAGTTAGTAATAATTCAACCAAAGCATCAACTATTGTTATGAAATATATGCAGAAATACGGTTTTAAAGTTTATCCTGTTAATCCAAAAGCCAAGGGTCAAAAAATTTTAGGTGAGGAAGTTTACGAAAGAATAACAGATATAAAAGATGGGGTAGATATTGTTGATGTTTTTAGACCATCTAATGAAGCTTTGGAGATAGCAAAAGATGCAATCAATATAAATGCTAAAGTTTTGTGGTTACAATTAGGTATTAAAAATGAAGAAGCAAAAAAATTAGTAAAAAAAAATAATATAGAATACGTTGAGGATAGATGTACAAAAATGGAATATCAGAAACATTTTTTAAAAATTAGACAGGCATTTCCAGTTTTACAAGATTAGATGAAAAAAATATTTCTTATATATGGTCACTATGATGACAAATCATTTAATGCAGCAATAAGAGATACTTTTATAAAAACAGCAGAGGAAAAAGGACACAGTGTTGATACAGTTGATCTTTATAAAGAAAAATTTGATCCAGTTTTTGCTGGTGAGGAACCAGATAATACAGTTTTGGATCACAGAAAAAGAATTGAAAACTCTGATGCTATAGTTCTTATAGCACCAATATGGAACTTTAGAATGCCAGCCATTGTTGAAGGATGGATAGATAAAGTTCTTGCTCCACCATGGGCATTTAGATTTAAAAAATTGTTTGGAAATTATGGATATCCTTTAGGAAATTTAAAAGGTAAAAAAGCAATCGTATTTTGCACTTATGGATCTCCTCAATTTGCCGTAAGAACTTTTTTTTTAAATATGCCTACTAAACGATTAAGAAGAGGTGTATTTAACATATGTGGCATAACGGATGTTGTTTATAAACGATACTTTGCTGTACCATTTGTTAGCGAGAAAAAAAGAAAACAATTTCTGGATGATGTTAAAAAAACTGCTCATAACGTTTAATGTTTTAGTAATATATTCTTTTTCTATAATTGAATTAAGAGCAGATTTATTAAATCCAAGTAATTCAATAAAACCTAAAGAGGTGGTCGAAATTCAATTGAATGGCCTTATGAATAATGATAATGAATTTGAAGATAGTGGCATAGAACAAACTTGGAATTTTGCGCATCCAAGTAATAAAAAAAATACTGGACCTTTTCCCAATTTTAAAAAAATGATAAAAGGAAGATCTTACCAGATGCTATTAAATCATATTAATCATACAATTACCGAAGTTGGTAGTAGTGACAAATGGGCTCAATTTGAGGTAATAATATTAGATAGGGAAAAGATTTATCACAAATTTAATTGGCAGGTTGAAAAATATACTGATGATGGGCCTTTAAAAGATTGCTGGTTAACTACAATGGTCTCAAGCCCAATTCCATTGGGAAGTTCAATTTGATCATTCATAATACAATTTTGTTTCGAAATGAATAAAAATTTAGTAGAAATCGTTTAATGAAAACTAAAACAAAAGTAGTAGTTGTTGGTGGTGGTGTAGTTGGTGTAAGTGCGCTTTATCATTTAGCAAAAAAAGGATGGTCAGATGTTGTTTTAGTAGAAAGAAAAGAATTAACTTCCGGTTCAACTTGGCATGCTGCAGGACTATTGCCACTCTTTAATATGAGCTATTCTGTGGGGCAACTTCATAAGTATGCAGTTAATCTTTATAAAAAATTAGAAGAGGAAACAGGAAAAAATGTTGGTTTTAGTGTTGTATCAAATATTCGTCTAGCAAGTACAAAAGATAGAATGGATGAATACCATCAATATGCTGGTGTAGCAAAAACCATCGGTGTTGATGTAAAATTTTTAACACCTAAAGAAGTAAAAGAAATTTGGCCTTTATGTCATACAGATGATTTAGTTGGAGCAATTCAGCACCCTGAGGATGGATATATTCAGCCAGCTGATTTAACTCAAGCACTTGCTACAGGTGCAAGAAATATGGGAGCTGAAATTTATAGAAACACAAGTGTCATGGCAATGAGACAAACTAAAGATGGCTGGATTGTTGAAACAGATAAAGGCGCTATAGAATGTGAACATGTAATTTCTTGTTCAGGAAACTTTGCAAGACAAACAGGAGAGATGGTAGGATTGGATATTCCAGTAATACCAGTTGAACATCAATATATTGTAACTGAACCACATCCTGAAATTCAAAAAAGAAAAAAAGAAGGACTTCCTGAAATGGGAGTGCTTAGAGATAGTGATAGCAGATGGTATATGAGAGAAGAAGCTGGAGGGTTAATTCTAGGTCCTTATGAAGATGGAGCACCTGCATGTTATGTTGAGGGACCATCAAAAGACTCAGAATATGAATTGTTTCAAGAAGATCTAGACCGTCTTGCGCCGCATATAGAAGGAGCGATACATCGTGTTCCAGCTTTTGGTGAGGTTGGTGTAAAAAAAGTTTATAATGGAGCAATTTGTTATACTCCAGATGGCAATCCTATAGTTGGTCCTGCTTGGGGGTTAAAAAACTTTTGGATAAATGAGGGACATAGTTTTGGTATTACTGCAGCAGGTGGTGCAGGTTGGCAACTTGCTGAATGGATTGTCGATGGCGAACCTACAATAGATATGCTTGGTGTTGAACCAAGACGTTATGGAAATTATGCAACTAAATCATATTTGAAGGCTAAAAATGAGGAAGCATATAGCCATGTTTTTATTGTTCATTATCCTGATGAAGAAAGACCAGCAGCTAGACCTCTAAGAACTTCACCTTGTTATGAAAGAATGAAAAATCTTGGTGCTGTGTTTGGACAAAAATTTGGGTGGGAGAGACCAAACTTTTTTGCAACAGATGGTATGGAGCAAAAAGATGATTGGTCTTTTAGGAGATCTAAATGGTTTGATGCAATTAAAAAAGAATGTGAAAATGTAAAGAAAAATGTCGGTCTTTTAGATATGACGGCTTTTGCGAAATGCAGAATAAGAGGTCCTAAAGCAGAGGAATTTTTAGATTACTTAGTCGCTAACAAACTTCCTAAAAAAGTTGGAAGAATAAATTTGTGTCACGCATTAAATACTAAAGGCGGTGTCCATTCTGAATTTACAATAATGAAAGAAGCGGAGAATAGTTATTATCTAGTATCTGCTGGAGCAAATTTAAGACTTGATCATGATTGGATACAAAAATGGATGCCAACTGATGGTTCAGTTATTTTCGAAGATCTAACTAATAGCACAGGAGTACTTGTTGTTGCTGGTCCAAAAGCTAGGGAGTTGATGCAAAAAGTTTCTACAGACGATTTTTCAAATGAAAACTTTAAATGGCTAACTGCTAAAAATGTGAATGTAGGATATGCTCCTGTAAATGCGATGAGAGTAAATTTTGTTGGAGAGCTAGGCTGGGAATTACATCACCCAATTGAGTATCAAAATCATATTTTTGATAGATTGATGGAAGCGGGAAAAGATTTAGGGATTAAACCTTTTGGAATTCGGGCAATGAATAGTTTGAGAATTGAAAAATCTTATAAACTTGTAGGAACAGAATTATCAATTGAATATTCACCTTACGAGTCTGGCCTAGATAGATTTATTCATCCAAATAAAGGTAAATTTATTGGACTCGAAGCTCTAAATAAGTGGAGAGAAAAAGGTTTTGATAATAAACTAGTTACACTTGAAGTTCACAATACAACAGACTCTGATGTATTAGGAAATAATCCGGTTTATAAAGATGATAAAGTAGTTGGAAGAGCTACAGGTGGTGAATATGGGTTTAGAGTAGATAAATCAATTGCATTAGCAATGGTTAAACCAGACTTAGCTAACGTTGGTGAAAAACTTAAAGTTGATATTCTCGGTAAGATGTACGAAGCTACTATCTTAGAAGAAAGTCCCTATGATGCAGATAACAAATTATTAAGAGCTTAATGAAGATTTTAGTCGCAGTAAAAAGAGTTATTGATTACAACGTTCAAGTTAGAGTTAAAGAAGATAATACTGGTGTGGTTACAGATAACGTCAAAATGTCAACAAATCCACCAGATGATAATGCAATTGAGGAAGCAGTAAAAATTAAGGAGGCAGGTAAGGCCACAGAAGTTGTTGCTGTTAGCATTGGGGAAGAGAAAGCTCAAGAAACAGTTCGTAAAGCATTAGCTGTCGGAGCTGATAAAGGTATTCTTGTAAAAGTTGACGGTGTTTTAGAGCCATTAGCTGTTTCAAAACTACTACAAAAAATTGTTGAAAAAGAAAAACCCGATTTAGTTTTTATGGGCAAACAAGCAATTGACGATGATTGCAATCAAACAGGACAGATGTTAAGTGCATTATTAAATTGGCCGCAAGCAACTTTTGCATCAAAGATTGAAATTAAAGATAAAAAGTTAGAGGTTACAAGAGAGATAGATGAAGGTTTAGAGACTATAGAAATTAATATTCCAGCCATTGTTACTTGTGATTTAAGACTAAATGAACCAAGATATGCTTCATTACCAAACATAATGAAAGCTAAGAAAAAACCTATTGAACAACTTAATGCGTCAGATTTAGGAGTAGATACATCATCAAGAATCGATCAAATTAAGGTTGAAGAGCCTCCAAAAAGAAAAGCTGGAATAAAGGTTTCAAGTGTGGCTGAGTTAGTACAAAAGTTAAAAAATGAAGCAAAGGTAATATAAATGGCAGTTTTATTAATTGCAGAACATAATAATAAAGAGCTAAAGTCTTTTACGCTCAATGCTGTTACTGCAGCATCACAAATTGATTCAGAAGTGCACGCTATTATTATTGGCAAAGACTGTGAGGAAGGAGCAAAAGCACTATCACAATTACCTTTAGTAAAAAAAGTTATTCATGTTGAAGCGGCACATTATGAAAATTTTGTTGCTGAAAATTTTGCTCCAGTAATAGTTAAATTAGCAGATAACTATTCTCATATTGTGTGCTCAGCAAATACTTTTGGTAAAAACTTAATGCCAAGAATTGCTGCAGCTTTGGATACATCGCAAATTAGTGATATTATTAAAGTAATTTCTCCTGATACTTTCTTAAGACCTATTTATGCTGGAAACGCTTTTGCTACTGTTAAAAGTAAAGATGCAAAAAAATGTGTAACTATAAGACCTACCTCTTTTGATCCTTGCGAAAGTTCAGGTGGATCAGCTTCAATTGAAAAAGCAGAAGCAGGTGAAGAATTTGCGCACACAAAATTTATCAAAAGGGAAGAGATTAAATCTGATAGACCAGAGCTTGGTACTGCAAGAATTGTAATTTCTGGCGGTAGAGGAATGCAAAATGGTGATAATTTTAAATTAATTACCTCAATTGCAGATAAACTTAATGCAGCTATAGGTGCTTCAAGGGCTGCGGTGGATGCTGGCTACATTAGTAACGACCACCAAGTAGGTCAAACAGGAAAGGTTGTTGTACCAGATTTATACATAGCAGTTGGAATATCTGGAGCTATTCAGCATTTAGCTGGAATGAAAGAAAGCAAAATAATTGTTGCAATAAATAAAGATGGTGAGGCACCAATCTTTAGTGTTGCAGATTATGGTCTTGAAGCTGACCTTTTTGAAGCTCTTCCTCAATTTCTAGAGGAATTGAACAAATTAAACACTATACAAAAATAAAAGAATCTGTAAAAAATTAATATTATGTCCAGAGAGACAATGGAATACGATGTAGTTATTGTAGGTGGAGGTCCATCTGGTTTGTCCACTGCAATAAAATTAAAACAATTAGACTCTAACTTAAATGTTTGTTTATTAGAAAAAGCCTCAGAAATTGGAGCACATATACTAAGTGGCAATGTATTTGAAACTAGGGCATTAGATGAATTAATTCCTAATTGGAAAGATTTAAACTCACCAATTAAAACAAAAGTTACTAAAGAAAAATTTTTATTTTTAGGAAAATCAAAATCTTTAAGCTGGCCAACTTGGTTATTACCTTCGGTTCAACAAAATCATAAAAATTACATTATTAGTCTTGCCAATTTATGTAGATGGTTAGCAGAGCAAGCCGAAGCTTTAGGTGTTGAAATTTTTCCAGGTTTTCCTGCAAGTGAAGTTTTGTACAATGGTGATGGTTCTGTGAAAGGTGTTGCAACACAAGATATGGGTACAGATAAAGACGGAAACAAAAAAGATAGCTTTGAACCTGGAATTGATTTGATTGGTAAAGTTACAGTATTTGCGGAAGGTTGTAGAGGACACTTAGGTAAACAACTGATAAAAAAATTTGAGTTAGATAAAGGTAAAGATCCTCAACAATATGGAATTGGTTTTAAAGAAATTTGGGAAATAGATGAAAAAAATCATGAGGAAGGTTTGGTGATGCATACAGCAGGATGGCCATTGGATAATAAAACTTATGGTGGAAGTTTTATGTATCACGCAGAAAATAAACAGATTTTTTTAGGATATGTAATTGGTTTAGATTATCAAAATCCTCACTTGTCTCCATTCGATGAATTTCAGAGATTTAAAACCCATCCTTCAATAAAAAAAATAATTGAAGGTGGAAAAAGAATTTCTTATGGAGCTAGAGCTTTAATTGAGGGTGGCTTTCAAAGTTTACCGAAAATGTTTATGCCTGGAGCATTATTAATTGGTTGTGATGCTGGTACATTAAATATGCCAAAAATAAAAGGCTCACATACTGCTATGAAAAGTGGAATTTTAGCTGCTGAAACAATAGTAGAAAGTATTAAGAATAATAGAGACTTATCAGTTTATGAGGAGAAATTTAAAAAAAGTTGGTTGTATGATGAATTATTTACGGCAAGAAATGTTAAACCTAGTTTTAGTTGGGGTTTAATTTTAGGGATTTTTTTTACAGGTATTGATCAAATATTATTTAGAGGAAAATTGCCATTTACCTTGAAACATAATCATGCTGATCATGAAACATTGAAATTAGCCAGCGAAATGCCAAAAATAGATTATCCAAAGCCTGATAATATTATAACTTTTGACAAGACCAGTTCTGTCTATTTAACGGGCACAAACCATACCGATAATCAACCTGTGCATTTAAAGTTAAAAGATCCGTCTTTACCTATTAATTATACTTTAGACAAATTTGATGAACCTGCACAAAGATATTGTCCTGCAGGAGTTTATGAAGTGCAAATGGAAAATGGTATTAATAAATTTGTTATAAATTCACAAAATTGTATTCATTGTAAAACTTGTGATATTAAAGAACCCTCTCAAAATATTACATGGGTTACACCTGAGGGTGGGGGTGGACCAAAGTATGGAAATATGTAATTAAGAAATATCTATCGCAAATTTTTTCAGGGTTTCAATGGGAAGAAGTTTTAAGGTATTTTCATGAGTACTTTTCAAGTAAATAGGACAACCCTTACCTGCTTCAACTGCTCTTGCATACCAACTTGCACAAACACACCAACCATCTCCGTCTTTTAAGCCTGGAAAACCAAACTCAGGGTGAGGTGTAATTAAATCATTACCAGCCTCTTTACACCACTCTAAAAATTCAGATGTTACTTTGGCGCAAACAGTATGTACACCATGATCATTTTCATCTGTATTACAGCATCCATCTCGATACCATCCGGTAAGAGGATCCATTGAACATCTCTCTAAATTTTCACCTAGTACATTTTTCTGTTTCATAGATTTGAAGTTCCATAAACATTATATATGTTTTCATCTATTTTAGCGTTGAAAGATATTGACCTTCTTTCCTCGTTACTTTCATAGAATGGATAAACCGTATGCATTAAATAATTTGGAAAAAAATAAAAGTCACCAACTTTAGGTTCAATATCAAATACAGACTCTGAGCTAAACATTCTATTTCCATGTATTAAAGATAGATGACCATTGGCATTTGATTTTTTTGAAGATTGAAAAGTTTTTCCAAAATTTTTTGGTACTTTCAGATACCCTACACCTGAAACATGTCCTGAATGGTAATGTACAGGATTGTATTCATTTTGAAATTGTCTTACAACCCAACTTGATACTATTTCAAGTTTCGTAATTTTTTTTCTTTCAGATAATTCAATCCACTTAGAAACAGCTTTAACAAGAAAATTAGAAAATCCAGATTTATCACAAAACGTTGGTTCTAATTTAAATTCCTGCTTTACATTACCTGCTAATCTTTTTCCCCAGTCTAAATCTTTTGATTTGTCTTCATCTAAAATTATTTTATCAACATACTCATTTAGTTTTTTTATTAAATCTTCTGGAATAGTTACCTTTGCAATCGATGGTCCAAACGGTTTATAAACTTGTATTTTATTTTCTGTCATTGATAATCTTAAATTTTTGTTGGATTTGGTTGTCCTTTGTAAATTTTTTTAGGATCAAATTTTTTTTCTTTTTCAGTAAATTTCATTTTTACATTTCTTCCATTTTCAATTTTTCCAAGAGGTATTGATCTATAAAAACATGATCTATAACCAACGTGACAACTGGCGCCATCTCCAATATCAACTGTAAGCCAAATAGAATCTTGATCGTCATCGATTCTTATTTCTTTAACCTTTTGAACAAATCCACTTGTTTTTCCTTTGTGCCATAATTCTTTTCTAGATCTGCTAAAATAGTGAGCCTCTTGAGATTCAATCGTTTTTTTTAAGGCTTCAACATTCATGTATCCATGCATCAAAACATCTTTTGTTTTTTCACAAACAGTCACTACAGGTATTAAACCATCGTTATCAAATTTTGGAGAAAGAAGCTCTCCTTCTTCAATTTCAAGTACATTTTCTCTTTTTTTGAACATATTCGGTGATTATGTAGCACATATCTGGATATATTAAATATTTTAAAAATAAGTATTTATAGGTATAAAACGTCCTATGAAATTAGTAAAAAATACAGACCCTAATAAAGATCAAAAGAAAATCTCTGATAAAGATGCAGAGGAAGCTTTTAAAACAATTTTGACATGGATGGGAGAGGACCCGGGTAGAGAAGGTCTTTTAGAAACACCAAAAAGAGTTGTAAAAGCTTTTAAGGAGTATTTTAAGGGTTACAAAGAGGACCCCAGCCAAGTTTTAGATAAAACTTTTGGAGATGTTGATGGTTATGATGATATGGTTATTCAAAAAAATATTTCTGTTCAAAGTCATTGTGAGCATCATATGGCGCCAATTATTGGAAAAGCTCATGTTGCTTATATACCTAGAGATAGAGTAGTGGGTTTAAGTAAATTGGCAAGGGTTGTTGAAGTTTTTTCAAAAAGGTTGCAAACCCAAGAGAGATTAACTATGCAAATTGCGAATACACTAATGAAATCTCTTGATGCAAAAGGTGTCGCAGTAACTATCGACTCAACACATCAGTGTATGACCATGCGAGGTATTAAAAAAGAGCAAGCGTCTACAGTAACAAATTATTACTTAGGTCAATTTAAAGACGATCTAAGTTATCAAAATAGATATTTAAGATTTATAAGTATTTCAAAAGAATAAAGTGTCAGATCAATTTAAAGCTCTAATTTTAGATCAAAAAGGTGAAGAGTTTACTAGAGAGGTTAAATCAATAAATAAAAAATTTCTGAAAGATGGGGATGTAAAAGTAAAAGTTCATTACTCAGGTTTAAATTATAAAGATGCATTGATTTTAAAAAATGGTGCGAGATTAGTTAAAGAATTTCCACATATCCCAGGGATAGATTTTTCTGGAGTAGTTGAAGAGAGTAATCATAAAAATTTCAAATCTGGCGATGAAATAATTTTAACAGGATGGAGAGTTGGTGAAATTTATTTTGGAGGATATTCGAAATACGCAAATGTAAACGGAGATTTTTTGGTCAAAAAACCGAAAAATCTTGATTTAAGAAAATCAATGATTTTAGGAACAGCAGGACTTACTGCTCTAATGTGTTCTTTTACAGCGAAAGCTACGAGAGAAGAACTTTTACTTGGAGAAAAAGTTAAAAATGTAATAGTAAGCGGTGCCTCAGGTGGTGTGGGAAGTATGGCAGTAATGATGTTAAGTAAACTTGGTTGTGATGTAACAGCTATTACTGGAAAAGATAGTAATATAGATTATCTAAAATCTTTAGGTGCAAAAAGCGTAATAAAAACAAGCGAAATGACTAAAGACGCTAGACCACTTGATAAAGGATTGTGGGATGGTGCTGTTGATACTGTTGGTGGAAAAGTGTTAGAAAATATTCTCGCCCAAATGAAAGATGGTGGAATTGTTTCTGCTTGTGGAAATGCAGCAGATATTAAAATAAATACAACTGTGATGCCATTTATAATAAGGGGTGTAAAATTATGGGGTATAAATTCTGTAACCGCTTCTATTAAAAGAAGACAATTTTTGTGGAATGAGGTAGGAAAGCTTCTAGACTTTGAGGTTCTTGAAAAATCAATTAAGGAAATATCTTTAGAGGAAGTAATTAACATATATCCAAAAATGCTTAAGGGTGAAACTTCAGGGAGGTATTTGGTTAACTTAAATAGATAATGGACTGGGACAAATTAAAAATATTTCATGCAGTTGCGGAGGCTGGAAGTTTTACTAATGCAACGATAAATTTAAACTTAAGTCAATCAGCAATAAGTAGACAAATTCAATCTTTAGAACAAGATTTAAAAGTTCAATTATTTGAAAGACATGCCAGAGGTTTAACGTTGACTGAAAACGGTGAATATGTATTTAAAACAGCCCATGAAGTTATAAGTAAATTGAAAGAAGTTGAAACTTCTTTAGGAGATCAAAAAAATAAACCCACAGGTAAATTAACAATTACCACTGTAAGAAGTTTTGGAACACATTGGTTGACACCTAGAATTCAGGAATTTATGAGATTAAACCCCGAAATCGAGATAGAATTAATCTTTGAAGATAAAGAGCTAGATTTAAGCACTAGACAAGCAGACATAGGTATTTTTATGAGAAGACCAAAACAACTAAATTACATCCAAAAAAAATTAGTTGATTTAAAATACTATATTTATGGTTCTAACAAATATCTTGAAAAATTTAGTATGCCTAAAACAACTAATGATTTGAATAAACATAAATTTATTTCTTTTGGAAAAGGGGCACCTTCGCCTGTATATAACCCAGACTGGGCTTTAAAACTAGGTATGCCAGATGGAAAAAAAAGAAAACCAATAATGAAAGTTAATAGTGTTATGGGTTTGTTATTGGCAGTTGAGGCAGGTGTAGGGTTGGCTGCTTTACCAGAATATTTAGTAAGTAACTCTAATAACATAATTAAAGTATTGCCAAGATCAGAGGGTCCAATAACTGAAGCTCACTTCGTTTACCCTCAATCATTGAAAAACACGGCTAGAGTTCAGGCTTTTAGAAACTTTCTGTTTAGTAAAATTGGTGATTGGAAGTCATAATTTATTCTAAAAAGTCAACTTACGAGTGCGACATTCTTGCGATTGATAATCAATATCATTGCGAATAGTTATCATTCACATTCAAACAAATGAGGAAATAATGAAAAAAATAACAATTTTAGCATTGATTACCTCTTTATTTGCAAGTGCTTTTGCAATTGCTGATGAAGTAAATATTTTTAATGCTAGGCATTACAAAGCTGATGGAGAGCTTTATGCCAAATTTACAAACAAGACTGGGATAAAAGTTAATCTGATAAATGGAAAATCAGGTGCCTTAGAAAAAAGAATACTTGAAGAAGGTGCTGATTCTTCTGCAGATCTTTATATCACAGCAGATGCTGGAAGATGTGGTGCTATGGATGCAAAAGGTGCACTTCAAGGTGGTTTAACATCTGCAGCTATTAAAGATGCTGTTCCAAAAAGCTTTAGAACTAATAAGTGGGTTGGAATCGCAAAAAGAGCTAGAATAATTTATTATTCACCTGAAAGAGTTACTGGTGCAGAGTTATCTGGAATGACTTATGAAGGTCTTGCTGATCCTAAGTGGAAAGGTAGATTGGTAATTAGAAAATCTAGCAACATTTATAATAAATCTCTTGTAGCTTCATTGATTAAAAACAATGGAAAAGCAGCAACAGCTGCATGGGCTGAAGGAGTTGTTGCTAACATGGCAAGAACACCAACAGGTAATGACAGAGCACAAATTATGGCTGTAGCAGCTGGTGAAGCTGATATAGCAGTAGCTAATACTTACTATTTAGCTCTTATGTTATCTGGTAAAAAAGGCGCTGAACAACAAGAAGCTGCAAAAAAAGTTAAAGCATTCTTTCCTAATCAAAATGATAGAGGAACACACATGAATGTAAGTTGTGCAGCTCTAGTTAAAGGCGCACCTAATAAAGCTAACGCTGTTAAACTTGTCGAGTTTTTACTAACTCCTGAGTCTCAAGAGCATTTTACAAATAATACTTTTGAGTTTCCAATGATTAATGGTGTTTCTCCAAGTCCATTAGTAGTTAATAATTTAGGTTTAGATTTCAAACAGGATATGAAAACTAAGCTTTCTTCTTATGGAAAAAATCAAGCTGCTGCAGTAGAAGTAATGACAGCTGCTGGATGGAAATAATGAGAGAAAAAAAAAAATTTATGTCTAATATTGATTTAAATAAATCTTCTAAAGCATGTTCCCCATGTCATTTAGAGTGTAAAAAAATCAATAAAAGAATAAATAATAGAAAACTTTCAGAAATTGAAACTAAGGAAGTTCCGCATCTCCTAAAAGTATTTAATTTTTGATTTTTTCTGACAGTGTCCATGCCTTTGGTTGGTTCTCCTTCCAAAGCATGGATACAAAAATAAATTTTTTTCTGCTGAGAGAGTGTTCACGTGATCAAGATGTCTCCTTATTATGATGAACACTCTTTGAACAGATTAAAGATGACTAAAATGAAATCTGGTTTTAGATTAAACGAAATGAATTTTAGCTTAGATAACTTTTCCCAAAATTCAAAAAAAATTTTTGAAAAAAAAAGGGTAACACTCTTCAGTATTAGTCAAAATTTAATAAGTGAAAAAACAGATTATCTAATAAAAAATTTTGAAAATAATTATGATAGTATTAAAAAACTTGGTATTCACGAAATTTATTATTGTGGTTTAGAAAATTTTATAAATCTCAAAAAAAGATTTAATAAAATTAAGATAAATAAGATAAAAATTTTACCTGATGAAAAAGGTGTTTTCGCTGAACATCTTGGCATGCTTACTTTTCAAAGTAAAGAAAATAAAAAGTATCAAGATAAAAATTATATGGCAATTATTACAGATGGAATAATTGAAAAATGGTGGGAGGATATCTATAATTTAAAAAATACTGATAAAGATTCACATATAAATGTAATTAAAGCTGAAAACTGCTTAGAATATCTTCATGGAGCAGAGTAATTAATATTATTTATATTAATTTATAATATAAAAGTATAATGAATAGAAATTTAAATATTTGGTTTTTATCCTCTCTATTCATATCTTTAATTGTAATTATTCCAATATTAACTGTCTTCTCAAGTTTCTTTGAAAATACCTCAGATTATTTTGGTATACTAAAAAATACATTCCTTTTTGAATATATAATAAATTCTATTTTTTTATTAGTGAGTGTGTTATTTTTAACATTTATAATTGGAACAGGTTCAGCTTATTTAGTATCTTTTTATGAGTTTCCATTAAGTAATTTTTTTAAATGGGCATTAATTTTGTCTTTTGCTGTTCCTCCATATATTTATGCATATTCTTTAACAGCCTTTTTTGAGAATTATGGCACCGCATATACAATTTTAAAAAATTTTTTTGGAGAAGCGAATTATAACAAACATATACCAAAGTTTGATGGCATGTTAGGGAGTGTATTATCTATATCTTTGTCATTATTTGGATATGTTTATATTCTTGCTAGAGCATCTTTTCTTTATCAGTCACAAAATTTAATAGATTTAGGAAAAAATCTTGGTTTTTCAAATTTTAAATCTTTTTATTCAATAATTCTCCCATCAGCTAGACCAGCTATTGTTGCTGGTTTATCTTTGGTAGCGATGGAAACTTTAGCTGAATTTGGAGCAGTTGATTTTTTTTCTATTAATACTCTTACAACTGGAATTTATAATTCTTGGATTGCTTTTGATGATTTAGCTTTTGCTAATCAATTGTCATTTTTTTTACTGTTATTTATATTTGCATTATTTATATTAGAAAATTTATCTAGAAAAAAAGCTAAATACCATTTTAATTCAAGAGGTGGTTTCAAAAGAAAAAAGAAATTAAGATTAACCAAAAATAAATCTCTTTTAGCTTTCATTTTCTGTTTTTTGATTTTCTTTTTGAGTTTTTTGTTTCCTTTAAGCCAAATGCTTTATTGGACAATAAAATTTCCCGAAAATTTATTCGATTTAAATATATTTAAACTTTTTTTAAATACCGTTTATTTAGTTTCTATATCTAGTTTAGTATTGATTTTATTCTCCCTAGTTTCAAATTACGGGAACAGAGTATCTAATAATAAAGTATTAAATTTATTTTCAACATTATCAATTTCAGGTTATGCAATTCCAGGAGTTATATTAGCAGTTGCTTTTATCACTTTTATTGCATGGTTTGATAACAATATAATTAAAAGCTTCGGTTTTTTATCTATAAAGAAATTATTTTTTGGCTCGATACTCGGTCTAGTATTAGTTTATTTCATTAGATTTTATTCTCTAGCATTTAATGGAATAAAATCTGGATATGAAAAAATTAATATTTATGTTGATGAAACTGCGTATTTACTTGGTTACTCTAAGAGAAAAACTTTTATGAATATTCATATTCCTTTTTTAAGAAACTCTCTTTTATTTGTAGGTATTTTGATTTCTTTAGAAATAATTAGAGAATTACCGATCACTCTAATATTAAGACCTTTTAATTTCGAGACTTTTGCAACTACCGCCTATATTTCGGCGTCTGAGGATTTACTAGAAGCTGCTGCAGTTCCATCATTATTTTTGATTTTAATTGCTGCATTATTCATTATGATAACTTCAAAATATATACTAAGAGATAATGATGAATAAAAATTTTTTTGAAATAAAAGATGTCACTTTTTCTATAGGTGGAATGAATAAAGTAAATGACGTAAATATTTCTATAAAAAATGAAGGAGATATAATATGTATTCTTGGACCTTCTGGAATTGGCAAAACAACAATGTTAAGAACTATTGCAGGTTTAGAAAAAATAAACAAGGGAGAAATAACTCTTAAAGATAAAGTTATGTCATCTAAAAAAATTCATGTTGAGCCAGAAAAAAGAAATATTGCTTTATCTTTTCAAGAAAATTCTTTATTTCCTCATTACACAATAAGTAAGAATATTTATCTTGGTCTTAAGAAAAATTCTATTAATAATAAAAATATTAACGCAAATGAGATAATTAAGATTTTAGATATCAGCGAAATTTTAGATAAATACCCACACCAAATAAGTGCTGGAGAGGCTCAAAGAGCATCATTGGCACGATCTATAATTTCACAACCAGATCTTTTGTTACTCGATGAACCTCTTTCTAATGTAGATCAAAGTTTTAAGGAAGAAATTCAAGTAAATTTAAAAAAAATTTTGAACGATAACAGAGTTACAACAATTGTGGTAACTCATGACTCATATGAGGCATTTTATTTAGGCAGCAAATGTGCACTTATTTTAAATAATGAAGTAAAGCAGTTTGATGATCCTTATAATGTTTACCATTTTCCGAATTCTGTTGAAGTTGTAAATTTTTTAAATAGAGGAATATTATTACCGGCTAAGGTAACGGGAGGGAACTCTCTTGAAAATGATGATTTAGGAATTATTAAGGGAAAATTCATCAAACATTATCCAACAGGTTCTAAGGTGCAACTATTACTCCAGCCAGAGGATCTAGAACATGATGACAATAGTAATTTGAAATTAGAGGTTGTTGATAGAAAATTTAGAGGAACAAACTTCATTTATACATTAAAAACAGCAAGCAATAGATTAATACCAGTTGCTGTTCATACTCATCATTGGGAACAACATGAAATCAATGAAAAATTCGGGATTAAAAGACCAATTGAACTTGAGCATGTAGTTTGTTTTTAATAGAAAATTAACTATCTATTTAAATGACTAATTTTAAAGTTTTTCTTAAAGGTATTATTGATGTGAGCCCATTAATGATACCAGTGGTACCATTTGGTCTAATTTTTGGTGTACTAGCTATCGATGTTGGATTCAGTCCATTAGAAACAATAGGAATGTCTTTAATAGTTTTTGGTGGTGCTTCTCAAATAGTTCTTTTACAATTATTTTCGGGGGGAGCTTCTTCTTTGGTCATTATAAGTTCAGTTGGAGCTGTAAATTCACGTCATCTACTTTATGGAGCTGTAGTATCTGAGCATTTATCAGATTTAAAATTGATTTGGAAAATTATTATCTCATATTTTTTAATTGACCAGGCATATGCAATATCAAATGAGTACCTAAAGAAAAATAAAGATCAAAATAGATATTTTCATTTAGTTGGGGCTGGCGCAACATGTTGGGTAATTTGGCAATCAACTACTTTTCTAGGAATCATACTGGGTGCGGCGATACCAGAAAAACTCGGGTTAAGCTTCGCTGTTCCCTTAACTTTTTTAGCACTTTTAGTTAATGATTTTAGGAAATTTATAAATGTTATTGTGATAGTTGTGTCTGGGTTGGTTGCTACACTCGGATATAATTATATTCCTTTCAAAGCATATGCAATAGTTGCTGGTTTAACAGGTTTGCTAGTAGCTATGATATTTACAAAAATGGTTAAAACAAATGAGTAATTGGGCTTTAATAATATATTGTGGATTGATTACTTATCTTACAAGATTTTCAATGATAGCATTAATAAAAAAGGAAATGTTTAATGATAGAATAAGACAAGTTTTGTCTTATGTACCATCAGCAATATTTCCAGCTATTATTTTTCCAGCTATTTTTTTAGATAATTCAGGGTTAATTCTATTCAAGGATAACCCAAAGATTATTGCTGCAATAATTGCCACAATAATTGGAATTTTTTCAAGAAGTATAATTGCGACAATATTTTCAGGATTAGCATCTTATTGGTTTACAATATTTGTTGTATAAAAGATTATGAAAAAATTTTATATTTTAATTTTTTATTTTTTTATTTTCAATAGTGGTGCAATAGCTAAAGAAACAACTTTTAATAAAGAGTTGTTTGATAAAGCTCAGTCTGATGGGAAAATTGTAATAGTAAGTTCTTGGGTAAAATACTGTACATCTTGTGCTAGTCAGATGAAGGTTTTAGATAAAGCTAAAAATGATTTTGAAAATATTGAATATTTTAAATTTGACGTAAGAAATAAAGAAATAGCCAAATTATTAAATGTTCAATATCAAACAACACTTTTAATATTTAAAGATAATAAAGAAATTTACAGAAGTGTAGGTGAAACAAGTAAAGATTTAATCTATAAAGCTATACTATCTTCAATTTAATTTACCTACCTAGATTTATATTTCTAGCAACATTTGTTTCAAGTTTTGCAGGTTTCTTTAAATCTAAATTATTCATAATCTCTATATATTCATCAACACTACTTACTTGTAATCTTGGGTTTTGTTTTTTTTCTTTACCAATTGTACTTACTTTTTCTCCCTTATAATCGTGAGCAGGATATAAAAAAGTTTCTTCAGGTAATTTTAATAGGTTATTAAATATTGAATCGTAAGCATCTTTAGCGTTACCATTTTGAAAATCTGTTCTACCTGTCCCATTAATTAATAATGTGTCACCAGAAAAAAGATAATTATCCATTAAAAAACTGTAACTATCAGATGTATGTCCAGGAGTATACATAGCTCTAATTTTTAAAGTATCTAAATTTATATATTCGCCATCTTTAACTTTTATCTCTACAGTATTTGCTGGGGAATGATCACCCATTATTGTTGTGCACTTGGTTATATCTTTAAGTTTTGAAGCACCAGTTACATGATCTGCATGGATATGGGTATCTATTACCTTCACTAAATTTAAATTTAAATCTTTTAACAATTGTACATATTGATTTACATTTTCAATTACTGGATCGATGATTAATGCCTCTCTTCCTTTAGCTGAGGCAATTAAGTAAGTGTAAGTGCTGGATTTTTGATCAAATAATTGTTTAAAAATCATAATCAAATATTATCATATAAGTATGAAAACCACTACATTTGACTGGTCATGTAAGCATACATGGAGACAAAGTGCAAAAAATACAGCCTGGTGTTTACTTGGTTGTTCAATTGGTGACTTCGGTACTATCTTATTTTTCCAATTAACAAAAATACCATTTCCTGTTTTAGTGATAATGGTATTAGCAATTATAAATGGATTGGTTACGAGTGTTATACTTGAAACAATTATATTAATTCAACAAAATCTTGAATTTAAAAAAGCTTTTAAAACGGCTTTAGGTATGAGTTTTATCTCCATGATAAGTATGGAAACCACAATGAATTTGACAGATTATTTTTTAACTGGTGGAGCAATATTAACTTGGTGGGTTGTACCTTTAATGCTTATTGTTGGTTTTTTAACACCATGGCCATACAATTATTGGAGATTAAAAAAATATGGCATCAACTGTCATTAAAAATTGGGATAATAAAACTTGGTTATCTTCAAAAGATTATATTGAATCATTTAATAATTTTTTAATTAAAAATATAAAAATTAATTCAAATTGTAAAATTTTAGATATTGGATGTGGTCGTGGAAAGATTTTAGGTTCTTTAAGATCAAAAATTAAACTTAAAGAAAAACCATTAGGGATAGATATTGTTAATCATAAAGATAGAGATAAAAGAATTAATTTTAAAAAAATAAATGCTTTAAATCTTTCTTTCAGAAAAGATCAAAAATTCGATTTAATTTTAATCAAACAAACAATTCATTTGATGAAATTTGGTGAAATCAAAAAATTATTAAAGATATTAAAAAGAAGTGTAAATCCAAAAGGTAAAATTTTAATCTTCACTTTAGATACTGGTAAAAATGAAATCCCAACTTTTAAATTAATGAAATATAAACTTAATAAATCACTTAATAGAGATAAAAAGATATTAAGAATTATTACAGATTTATATCCTCAAAGAATTAAAAAAAAATTTATTTTCGATGTTAAAATAGATAAAGAAAAATATTTAGATATGATTAAAAAAAGATACATTTCAACTTTAATACCTTTTTCAAAAAAGCAATTAATTGAAGGAATTCAAGAAATTAAAATAAAATATAGCAAAGTACTAAGATTTAAAGATAAATTGATTTGTATAATTTTATAAAATTTTTTTTAATAAATTTTCTTTAAAAAATATTTTATGTATTATAACGGCGGAAATATGCAATGTTATCAATGCAATGAGTGTATAATTTCCAATTATGTGAATTTCATAAAATATTTCTGCTAAATTAAAATTGTCTTGAATTTCAAGATTAAATAAAAACATGTTCAGTTCCTCCCCATTATATAGTTTTTTTAATGCACCTGAGATAGTAATGACCAAAACTGCTGCATATAAAAGGACATGATTTAACTTAGCTATAATCTTTTGTCCTGGAAAAATATTATGTTTTAATACTGGAGTTGGATTAAAAGTTTTATAAATTAGTCTGAATAAAGTTAAGTAGAATATACTTAAACCAAGAGTTACATGAATACTTTCAATAGTTAACCTTTTTTCACTAAAATCCATATCAACTAAATAAAAACCTAAAGGAATTTGAATAACTAATGCTGCGGCACTTAACCAATGAAATATTTTTGATATGAATCCATATTCTGTTATGGTATTTGTTAATTTCATATGTTTACAAAATATAACATTTTAAAGTTTAAGTATATTTTGTTTATTTCGATTTTTGTCACTTTGTCGCTTCCAGCTAATTCAGAACTTTCAGTTGAAGAGATAATTAAAGCAAGAAAAGCATTATTCAGTAAGAATTATAGCATTGCCAAAAAAGTTCAAACTTTTTCAAGCAAAGGTGAATTTGAAAAAGCAAAAAGTTTAATGATTGAGATGAGTGAAAATTATAAAACTTTAATAGAGTATTTTCCTGATAATACTAAAGAAGGATTTAAAACTGAGGCTTTGCCATCAATCTGGGAAAACAAAGATGAATTTAATGATTTGATGAAAAAATCGTCAAATGACATGATAAAGTTGGCCTCAATAATTGAAAATACAGATGATGTGAAAGCTTCTCTTGGAGAACTTATGTGGGGAAATTGTAAAGCCTGTCATAGTAAGTTTAGAGCACCGCATTAATTTTATTTAAAAAATAATAGAGGTTCGCTCTTTTAGTTTCTATTCAAAAAGAGCTCCTCTATTGAGCCTTTTTGGCTATTAAATCCAAATGGATTTTAAGTTTTTTGTTTTTTTGAAAAATTAAATTTGCCAGCTAAGTATCAGGTGGCATTAGTTTCATTATAATTACCTCCTTAATTCAAAAATAAATTTTAAGATGGTTGTATTCAATAAATTTATTTTATTAAAATGAAAATATATTTCTTGAATACAACCTGTCGAAGTTATAGATTCGCTGCATTTAAAATATTTCTCTTCAAAATAGAAAAAATGAAATACATAACTGGTCTTATCAACTTGATTATCAGCTTAGTTGTTTCAACTATTATTATTTATGCAATTAATTTCATCGCTGGTTTTGCTGGAGCAGATTATACTTTCACTAATGGTGAAGTATTTGTGATTTGGATATTGATGGCAATACTTGTAAATAATTGTTTCAATAAATAAAATTTTAAATGAAAAATACAGTTAAGACTGACGATATAATCTTAAACTTTTTTAAACAAATTTGTGATGAGAAAGATGATAAAAAATGTATTGAGCTTGGCAATAGCTGGATAAATGCTATGGAAACTAATTTGAATAAGATGGAACTAAATCTAAACGATCAAGATAAAATTAAATATAAAGAAGATATTCAAAATAATCGCAATCATCTAAATAGTCTTAAAGGAAAAGATTCATCTGAATGGAGAAAATATGCAATCAAATGTATGATTGAAATAATGGATAATAAGGTGTAAAAATTTCATCTTAAGGGGTGTCTTTACAGACTGAGATTAAACCCTAAGAACCTGTCCGGTAATTCAGAAAGGGAAAACAATGGATAAAACATTTTTTATAAGTCAATCTACATCGCTAACATTAATAATCTTTATAAGTTTTATTTTTGCAATTCTTGGCCTTTTTCATTCAAAAAAATATCAAGGACTTAATAACTATTTAACAGCCAATAGAAACATTGGTCTATTTTCTTTAACTACAAGTTTAACTGCTTCTGCGTTAGGCGCGTGGATTTTATTTGGACCTGCCTCTGCTTCAACGTGGGGTGGAATTGGATCAATAATTGGATATTCATTAGGAACAGCATTCCCAATGTTTTTTTTAATATATTTAGGAAAAAAAATAAGAAAAGAATTTCCAAAAGGATCTTCTTTAATTGAATTTATGAGAAAAAAATTTGGAAAAAGTTTATTTAAACTTATCCTTTTGATGACTATCTTTTATATGTTTATTTTCTTATGTGCAGAAGTAACTGCAGTAGCAGTTCTTATTAATTATATATCAGGTACAGAACTATGGATTACAGCCTTGATCGTATTAATCTCTACATTAACATATACTTTATATGGTGGCTTAAAAGCTTCAATATTTACAGATAATATTCAAATGATTGTAATTGGAATTCTATTATTAATTTCTATTTTCTACGTTAATTCTTTTACCGGTACTCAATTTTCTTTTGATTTTATTAAAGAAAAGAATCCTCATTTATTAAGCAGTTCGTATATTCCAAGCTATACAGCCGGTTTAACATTTTTTATTGCAGTTGCTGCAACTAACTTATTTCATCAAGGTAATTGGCAACGTGTATATGCAGCAAAAAATTTTGAAACATTAAAGAAAAGTTTAATAATTTCTTTTTTTTTAATTATACCTATTGTTTTTTATATGGGGTTTGCTGGAATGGTTGCTTTCTCGATAGACTCAACAATTAGACCAGATCTTGGTTTTTTTTCATTGCTTCTTAAAGAGCAAAATACCTTATTATCATTATTAATAATAATACTTGGCTTAGCTCTCACTATTTCAACAATAGATACTTTGATAAATGCAATATCAAGTTTAATTGTTGTAGATGGTAAAGCTACATTTAATTTAAACAATAAAACAGATTATTTGAGATTTTCAAAATATATTATTCTTTTTTTATGTCTAATTTCATTTATTGTTGCTTCAAAAGGATTTGATATTTTGTATTTATTTTTAATAGCAGATTTATTTTGCTGTGCTTTTGTATTAACTGTTTTTTATAGCTTTTATAATAGAAATATTAATGAAAAAACGGCATATATCTCAATTATAATTGGGCTAATTGGTGGTTTTATGATATTTCCTACTCCAGATTTTTCTAAAAGTTTATTAGTTGGATTTTTAATGCCTAGAGATCTGTTTGGACCCTTTGTATTACAATCATTATTATTTTTGTCTTTTGTAATTGCAACTTTTTTACCATTAGTAGTTTTTAAAACCAAAAAATTTTAATATTACTCGATTGTATTAAAAAAATTAATAGTTATAAGTCTGACTCAATGACAGATAATCAGATAATTATTAACAATCTTTCAAAAGTTTATGATAATGGTTTTGGTGCACTTAAAAAAATTAGTCTTAAAGTTAAACAAGGTGAAATTTTTGCCATGCTTGGACCAAATGGTGCAGGAAAGACAACTTTAATCAATATAATTTGTGGGATTGTAACTCCCTCACTTGGGAAGGTTACCATTGACGGCTTTGATATAATTAAGGATTATCGTGAAACTAGATCTAGAATAGGAATGGTTCCTCAAGAATTAAATTTAGAGAATTTTGAAACAGTTTTTGATACAGTTTCATATTCCCGAGGATTGTATGGAAAATCTCCGAAACCAGAATATATAGAAAAAATTTTAAAAAAATTGAGCTTATGGGAAAAAAAAGATGAAAAATTAAGACAATTATCAGGTGGAATGAAAAGAAGAGTTTTAATTGCTAAAGCTTTGTCTCATGAACCAAAAATATTATTTTTAGATGAACCAACAGCAGGAGTTGATGTAGAATTAAGAAAAGAAATGTGGAAAGTGGTAGATTCTTTAAGAAAAACAGGAGTAACAATTATTTTAACAACTCATTACATTGAAGAGGCTGAAGCAATAGCAGATAGGGTTGGTGTTATTAATCAAGGTGAAATTATTCTTGTTGAAGAAAAAAAAGAATTATTAAAAAAGATGGGTCAAAAAACACTTACAATTGAATTACAAGAGAAAATAGACGAAATACCAAAATCATTAGAAAGATATAATTTAAATATTGGAGATAATAAAATGTATTTGAACTATACGTACAGTCTTAAAGAGAAACAAACAGGTATAACAAATTTATTACAAGATTTAAAAGACACCGGCTTAAAATTAAGAGATTTAAAAACAGAACAAAGCAATCTTGAGAAAATTTTTGTGAATTTAGTAAAGGAGAATAATGAAATTTAATTATTATGGTTTTAAAGCTATATATGTTCATGAGATGAATAGATTTTTGAGAACTGTAGCTCAGTCTCTTCTCTCACCAGTAATTTCTACATCTTTATATTTTGTCGTTTTTGGGTCAGTGATTGGTAGTTATATTCAAAAAATTGATGATGTAAGTTATGGCTCATATATCGTTCCAGGTTTATTAATGTTAACATTGCTAACCCAATCTATAAGCAACACCTCTTTTGGAATATTTTTTCCAAAATTTAATGGAACTATTAACGAGATTTTAGCAGCACCTATTTCAACTCTTGAAACTGTTTTAGCTTTTGTTGGAGCAGGAGCTACCAAAACTTTGATTGTTGGCGCTGTAATTTATTTCACTGCTACATTTTTTGCTGATGTGACTGTTAAATATCCAATCTTAATGATTTTTTTATTAGTTTTAGTTTCTTTTACTTTTGCATTATTTGGTTTTTTAATTGGTGTTGTCAGTAAAGACTTTGAACAAATGTCTATTATTCCATCATTAGTCATCACACCAATGGTATTTTTAGGAGGCAGTTTATATAGTTTGGATATGTTACCTCCATTCTGGCAGACTATCTCTTATTTTAATCCAGTAGTTTATTTAATTGATAGCTTAAGATTTTCATTTTATGGAATATCAGATTTTAATATTTGGATAAGCATAGGATCTATGATGTCATTTTTAGTGATATGTGTATTGTCTGTCTCAAAATTATTAAAAAAAGGTTACAATATTAAATCTTAACTGACCCATTTCTGGGCCAGTTATTTACTAATATACAAGAGGAATTGTTTTATTAAAATTGTTCGGACTCTGTTGAGTCTTTCATTGCAGTTGTCGAGCTTTTTCCGCTACTGATTGTATTAGAAATAGCATCAAAATAAGAAGTACCAACTTCTCTTTGATGTTTTACACTTGTGTAACCATCTTTCTCACGAGCAAATTCTTTTTGTTGAATTTTTGAATAAGCGCTCATACCTTCTTTTTTATATTTTTCAGCTAATTCAAAAATAGCAATATTTTGTGTATGAAATCCAGCAAGAGTTATAAATTGAAATTTATAACCCATTTTACTTATTTCTTGTTGAAAAGTAGAAATTTCATCATCTGACAAGTGTTTTTTCCAATTAAAAGATGGAGAACAATTATAAGCTAAAAGTTTACCAGGGTATTTTTTATGAATTGCATCTGCAAATTTTTTTGCCTCTTCAAGATTTGGTGTTGCAGTTTCACACCAAATCAAATCAGAATATGGTGCATAAGCTAATCCCCTTGAGATAGCTTGATCAATACCGGCTTTTACATAATAAAAACCTTCGGGTGATCTTTCACCAGTTAAGAAAGGTTTATCATTTTCATCATAATCATTAGTAATTAATTTTGCAGCATTTGCATCTGTTCTTGCTAATATAATTAATGGGACGTCTGCTATATCAGCAGCAAGTCTTGCTGCTTTTAAATTTTTTATCATTGTACCAGTTGGTACAAGAACTTTTCCACCCATATGACCACATTTTTTTTCACTCGCTAATTGGTCTTCGAAATGGACTCCTGCAGCACCAGCTTTAATAAATTTTTTTGTAAGTTCAAATACATTTAAAGGTCCCCCAAAGCCTGCTTCTCCATCAGCTATTATAGGTAACATGTAATCTACTTTTTTATTTTCTTCCATATCACCATCAACAAGTTCCATGTGTTGTATCTGGTCAGCTCTAATTAATGCATTATTCATTGTCTCTACTAATTTAGGAGCACTATCATATGGGTATAAAGATTGATCAGGATACATTTCGCCAGCACTGTTAGCGTCAGCTGCAACTTGCCAACCACTCAAATAAATAGCTTTTAAACCAGCTTTTGCGTGTTGAACAGCATGATTTCCAGATAATGAGCCAAGTGTATTTATATAAGACTCAGAATTTAATAAATTCCACAATTTACTAGATTGTTGTTTGCACAAAGAATACTCTATTTTTATAGAACCTTTTAACCTTTTAACTTCCTCTGGAGTATAATCCCTTTTAATCCCTGCAAATCTTTTTAAATCGTATGAGATATTCTCTGCACTCATATATCAAACCTTCTGTATTTAAAATTTTTTTAAAAATGAATTAAGTTGAACGAGATAGGGCTATTTTGAGTCGTTTAGGGTCTCAACTAGATCTTTCATTCCACTTGAACCCCAATCACAATGATCGTCCCTCATGTATATCCCTCTACTATTATGTTTAGCAAGGTCTTCATGATTTATGATTTGAGCTTCATTTTCACTATTTTTAAATTTATCGTCCATGTAAATTTTATAATTTACAGAATTTACAAAATCTACAAAAATGATTATTTTACTTGTAAATTTGGTTTATTTTTTGTAAATTAAAATTTACAAAATTTACAAATTATGGAAAAAACTCAACAAATTGGTTTAAAAATAAGAAGTTTTAGAAAAAAATTAGGTCTTCAAGCAAAAAAATTGGCAGAACAACTCAATATATCACCAAGTTATTTAAATTTGATCGAAAGTGGAAAAAGAAGCTTGGATGCAGAACTTTTACTTAAAATCTGTCAAGAACTTAGAATAGAATTGACTGATTTAAAAAGTGAAAAAGAAATTGACCTAGACAATTCTAAACTAGCAATATCAAAATTTTCTAAAGGAAAAAATATTAGTAAATTAGATTTAAAGATTGGTCCAAAGATAAAGGCATTCAGAAGACAATTAGGACTTCAGGCAAATAAATTTGCAGAACAATTAAACATTTCTCCAAGTTATTTAAATCTAATTGAGAGCAGCAAGAGAAAAATTGATGGTGATTTGTTAATTAAGATTAGTAAAGAATTAAGAGTTGATCTGTCAGATTTAACAAGCAAGAGTGATATTAATTTAGAAAATGATATATCAAATCTTTTAGATGATCAACTATTTGAAGATTTAGATATTCTTGGACCAGAAGTAAAAGATTTAGTTAATACAAATCCAAAAATTGCTAAAGCCTTAATTAAACTTGGAGATAATTTTAAACAAAGAGATCACGAAATAATTAACAAGGTTGAAAATATTTCAGGTAAGATAATAGATAGTAGGAAAACTGCATTTCCAGGAGAAGTAATATCAGATTTTCTTCAAGAAAATAAAAATTATTTTCCTAGATTGGAAGATTTCGCTAATTCTATTTTTGAAAAAGTACAAAAGAATAATAGAACAAGATATGTCGCACTTTGTGATTTTTTAAAAAAAGAATATTCAATTATTGTAAAAGATGTCATTCCAGAAGAAAAAAAACCATTTTCGAAAGTATTTAATGAAAGTAAAAGAGAACTTTTGTTAAGTGATTACAACTCTCTTGAAACAAAAAAATTACATGCTGCTGCTCAGATTGTTCAAGAGGGTGCCATAGATATCGTTAATGATTATTTATCGAATTTTAGATTTCCGTCAGAGGAGTCAAAAAAATTAACTAAAGTAGCATTATTAAATTATTCTGGAGCAGCTATATTAATGCCTTATAAACTTTTTCATACAGAGTGTAAAAAACTCAAATATGACTTAGAGTTATTGCAAAATACGTTTGCAACATCTTTCGAGCAAGTTGCACATAGAGTTACATGCTTACAAGATGAAAGGTTGCCAGGGATACCTTTTCATTTTTTAAGAGTAGATATGGCAGGAAATATTTCAAAAAGATTTTCTTTATCTGGAATCGAAATTCCAAGGTATGGAGGAGCTTGTCCTAGATGGAACGTTTACTCAGCTTTTACAAGACCTGGAGTAATACAGGCAGCTGTAAGTAAAATGACAAATGGAGAAAAATATGTATGTATAGCAAAAACTGTCGAAAAGGGAGTGGGAAGATTTGGTCAATCTAAAAGTATTTTGTCTATTGGTTTAGGTTGTGAGGCCAAATATGCTAAAGAGTTTGTTTATACAGAAAATTTAGATATTTCAGATAAAAAAACCGAAATTCCAATTGGTGTATCCTGTAGAACCTGCGATAGATTAGACTGTTCACAAAGAGCTTTTCCACCTTTACATAAAAAGTTTGATGTTGATATCAATGCAAGAGGTGTTTCAATTTATGTTGGTGATAAAGATTAAAATTTTTTTTTATGATTAAATTTATTCTTCCTGCAGTAATAATTTTTTTAATAGTTCTATTCTGGGAAAAAATAAGTGAAAAAATAAAAAAAAGATTTAATATTCAAGTAAACTATATAGCATTAACATTATTTTTATTAGTTTTAGGAATAATAATGGCATTATTATATTTTTAGTTTTATGAAAAATTTTGATTTAACTAATTACGAAGAAAAAGAAACTGATGGTATATTTACACTTAAAAAGTTAATATTCCAAAAACCAATAAGTTCACTAGGAATAAGCTTCTTATGTCTTTAGAAAAATGGAATTAAAGAAAAAACTAAGACCTAGTATCAAAGCGCGCATAAGAAAAATGGGTTTAAAAAATAAATTAAGACCTAGTATCAAAGCGCGCATAAGAAAAATGGGTTTAAAAAATAAATTAAGACCTATTAAAGCAAATATTAAAATAAATAAGGAAATTATTGACCAAAATATAGGAAGTTTCTTTGATTGGATTAAGGGAGCACAATTAATTGAACTTAAAAAATGTAATACAGATGAAGACCCTGTAAGACCTGAATTAGATAATATATTTAGAAGAAGCTATGGTAGAAAAATTTATGGTGTTAAATATGCAGGTGAAATTCATGCTGTAATGTGTTTTGCTTATACTAATCTAATTCCAAAAAATGTTGAGGAGCTAGGAAAGTTTAGTCATGATGCATTTTTACAAAGTGCACAAAGAGACCAAAAAGTTGGAAAAATTGCCATTGCTTATACTGTGTGGTCGAAAAAAAAAGGGGGTGGAAAACTTATCGTCAAAGAAGTCTTTAAAAAAATTAAGAAATCAAATCATCTAAATAGATTAATTACTTTATCTCCCTTGACAGATATGGCTACAAAATTTCATACAAGAAATGGTGCTAAGCTAATCCAGGTAAACGAAACAACTCAAAATTTTGAATATAAAGTAATCAAGGATACCTAATATAATTTCAAATGAAAAAAATATTATTTTTTCTTATCTATATCTTATTATTTTTAAATCAATCTTTTGCAGATGATAGAAAAAGTGAACTTGATAAACTTTTTAAAAAATTACAAAGTAATAATTCAAATTTATCATTTAAGGTAGAACAAAAAATTTGGAAAATTTGGAGTACTCATCCACAAAAAAAGGATCTTACAAATTTGCTTAATGAAGGTTCTAATTTTCTTAAAAATAATCAATTATTAAAAGCAAAAAAAATTTTTACTAAAGTAATAGAAAAAGATCCTAAGTGGCCAGAAGCATGGAATAAACGGGCAACAGTTTTATATCTTCTGGGTGAATTTAAAAAATCACAAAAAGATATAGATAAAGTCTTAGAATTAGAGGAAAGACACTTTGGAGCTTTAGCAGGTCAAGGTTTAGTTAATATTCAATTAAAAAATTATGAAAAAGCTATAAACAGTTATAAAAAGGTACAAGAAATCTATCCTTCAATGAAATCTCCTAAAATTATGATAAAAGAGATTGAGATGTTGATTAAAAAACAATCAATTTAAAAATATGAGTAAATTTAATTGGAACTATCCGACAACTATGTGGGTTGGAAATGATAGAGCGCAAGATCTCAATTTAGCATGTAAATCATTAAGTATAAAAAAACCTTTACTAGTTACTGATAACAGCTTGGTTGAATTAGACATTATTCAAAACATACTAAAAGATTTAAAAAATAAAAATATTGATTTTCAAGTTTTTTCAAATGTTATTGGAAATCCCACTGGGGCAAATGTAAACGAAGGTGTTGAATTTTTTAAAAAAAAAAATTGTGATGGTGTAATCGCATTTGGAGGTGGAAGTGTATTAGATGTTGGAAAAGCTATTGCGTTCATGTCTGGTCAAATTTTACCAATATGGGATTTTGAGGATGTAGGTGATAACTGGAAAAAAGCTAATTCAACTAATATTCCACCAATTATTGCAGTGCCAACAACTGCAGGAACAGGATCTGAAACTGGAAGAGCCTCAGTTATTTTAAATGAGAAAACAGGAGTTAAAAATATTATATTTCATCCAAAATTTTTACCCTCTATAGTTATATTAGACCCATTGTTAACAATAAAACTTCCTCCAAAAATTACAGCAGCAACTGGCATGGATGCTTTTGCACATAATTTAGAGGCTTATTGTGCACCAGGGTTTCATCCAATGGCTGATGGAATAGCTTTGGAGGGCATGAGATTAATTAAAGATTGGTTATTGGAGGCAGTGAATAATGGATCAAATATTGAGGCAAGAATGAATATGTTAACAGCTGCAAGCATGGGTTCAACTGCGTTTCAAAAAGGTCTTGGTGCAATACATTCATTAAGTCACCCAATTAATGCTTTAAACAACATTCATCATGGTCTATCAAATGCAATATTCATGCCTTATGTTTTAACTTTTAATAAAGAAATGATAGAGGAAAAAATTGTTAAAATTTGTAAATATTTAGAGATCAACGATAAAACTTTTAATGGATTTCTTGATTGGTTAATAGATTTCCGAAAAAAGCTTAATTTGCCACATAAATTATCTGATGTAATTGATGAAAAAGATCTTGATTTAGATCGACTTTCTGAAATGGCTCTTAAAGATCCATCTACAAGTGGGAATCCAAAAAAATTGAATAAAAAAGATATGAAAATTTTGTATCAACACAGTATATCTGGAGAATTATTTAGATGAAAAATTTAAAAATTTTAATTGTTGAAGGAAATTTAAAAGAGGAAAATCAAAATTTTACAAAAGTTGGCATCCAAACTCATACTGAAAGTCTAAGAGATAGTTTGGGTCATTTTACTGACAGTTTAAATTTTGAAGTGATAAATCCATCTTCTGATAAAAATATTCATTTAATAAATGATAAGTTATCTAGATTTGATGGACTTATTTGGGGAGGAAGTAGTTTAAATATTTATAATGATACACCAGAAATAAGAAGACAAATTGAATTTATGAAAGAGTGCCAAAAAAAAGTAAAAAATATTCTTGCTATTTGTTGGGGTATGCAAGTAGCTGTTACAGCAGCAGGTGGTGAGGTTAGGAAAGCACAAAAATCCCATATCGGAATTGCAAATGAAATTACTCTTAATCACGAAGGTTTGAAAAATTTGATTTATAAAAATAAAGACCAAAAGTTTAATTCTCCAGCTTTCAATTTTGATGAAGTTGTGAAATTACCAAAAAATGGTATTTGTTTAGCTTCAAATAAGGTTAATAATATTCAAAGTATATATTTTAATGTAGGTGATACCAAAATTTGGGGTTTACAATATCATCCTGAAATTACATATGAAAAAATGATCAGTTTAATTGAGTTTAGAAAAGATAGATTAATCAATAACCGAAAGGCTTTTAAAAATGAAGATGAAATTAAAAAACACATATTGTTTATTAAAGATGAAATACCTGTGTCAAATAAAGCACAAAGAATGATTGAGTTAAAAAATTGGTTAGATAATATAAACTATAATTAAATGTTAAGTTATATAATTCCTTTTATTGTTTTAATTTTAGTAGTTGTTTTTATTCATGAATATGGCCACTATTATTTTGCTAGAAAATATGGAGTTGGAGTAACCGATTTTTCAATAGGATTCGGAAAAGAAATTTTTGGTTGGAATGATAAATCAGGCACTAGATGGAAAATTTGCTGGATACCACTCGGAGGTTACGTAAAATTTTTTGGGGATCGAAATGTTTTTTCACAAGCGGATCAAGAAAAACTCCTTGCAAAATATAACGAAGTAGATAGACAAAAATTATTCGTATTAAAACCTTTATATCAAAGAGCTTTAATTGTTTTTGGTGGTCCTTTAGCTAATTTTTTATTAGCTTTAGTAATTTTTTTCTCAATTTATACTTTTGTTGGTAAAGATTTTACACCTGCAGTGATCGCTGAAGTTCAAAAAGACAGCCCAGCTATGGTGGGTGGTTTAAAACAAAACGATGTAATTTTAGAAATAGATGGCAATAAAGTTGAGAGTATTATGGACGTTTCAAAATTTATAATGATGTCTACTGATAATTTAATTGATTTTAAAGTAAAACGTTCCTACGACGAACTAATTTTAAGAATTAAACCTGATACAATTTTGGGTGAGGATAACTTAGGCAACAAGATAAATAAAAGAATTGTTGGTATAAAATTAAGTGCTTATAACAATGAAATAAATCATGTAAAATTAGGTCCCGCTCAAGCAGTATTCCACGCTGCTCATGAAGTTTATTATGTAACCACATCTTCCTTGAAATATTTAAGTGCAATGGTATTTGGTAAAGCAGACACATCTCAATTGGGTGGTCCAATTAGAATAGCAAAAATTTCTGGACAAGTAGCAGAATTTGGCCTCTTAGCTTTTGTAAGTATGATGGCTTATATTTCGATTAGCCTTGGATTGATTAATCTTTTTCCTATTCCGATGTTAGATGGTGGGCATTTGATGTTTTATGCTTTTGAAAAAATTTTAGGACGTCCTTTGTCACAAAAAACTCAAGAAGGTTTTTTTCGAATCGGGATGTTTTTGTTACTTTCACTGATGTTTTTCACAACCTTTAATGACCTAAAAGACCTTGGATTATTTAATTAATTTTTTTGAAAAAATTTTAAAAAATCAGTAAAATCAAGCTTTTTTCAATATTACACCATATGTTGTGTATAACTTTTTTTTTAATACTAAAAAAAGTCTTGATTTATCAACACTTTTGATAAAAATGGTAATTAACCTAATAAACCGGAGCTAAAATGAATAAAAAACAACTAGTTGTCAAACTTTCAGGTGCTTTAAATTTAAGTAAAGCTGATGCTGAAAGGACTTTTGACACAATAACCAACACTATTCTTGATGCTTTAAAAGCTGATGACTCAGTGAAAATTGCTGGTTTTGGTACTTATAAAGTTGCCAAAAGAAAAGCAAGAGTTGGAAGAAATCCAAGAACAGGTGAACAGATTCAAATTGCTGCATCACAAAAAGTTAAGTTCTTGCCAGCCAAAGCACTTAAAGAAGTATTTAACAAATAATATTTTTAACAGCCTTAATGATTAAAACCATTAAGGCTGTTTGTGTATGCATAAAGTGCATACCCAATTTTCCTAATCAGCGTTAGTTATTAATGTTGATCAAAATATAAGACGTCTCTTGAACAGGGAGGTCTTATGACTAAATTAATAAAAATAATAAGTGCGCCGCTTATTAGTTTAATTTTTTTGTTAAACATGAGTAGTGCAGGTTATGCGGATACAACGGTATCCCCAGAAATAGGGTTTATATTTAACACTCTACTTTTTTTAATTTGTGGATTCTTGGTCATGTTTATGGCTGCAGGATTTGCGATGTTAGAGTCAGGAATGGTTACATCTAAAAGTGTATCTGTTATCTGTGCAAAAAATATTGGTTTATTTTCAATAGCAGGAATAATGTTTTGGCTTGTGGGTTATAACTTAGCTTATGGAATTGATCCAGGCGGTTATATTGGTAAGTTTATTCCATGGACTGATGGCAGTAAAATAGGTACTGGATATTCTGATGGTTCAGATTGGTACTTTCAAATGGTGTTCTGTGCAACAACAGTATCAATAGTATCTGGAACAATGGCTGAAAGAATTAAATTATGGCCATTCTTTACATTCGCTGCAGTGCTTTCAGGAATTTTATATCCAATCGTTATGGGTTGGCAGTGGGGTGGAGGCTGGTTAGCAACATTAGGTTTTTCTGATTTTGCTGGTTCAACTTTAGTACACTCAACTGGTGGTGCAGCTGCCTTAGCTGGCGCAATAATAATTGGTCCTAGACTTGGAAGATTTACAAAATCTGGTGCTCCGGCTCCGCTTAAACCATTTGCAGCTTCTTCAATACCATTAGTAACAATTGGTGTATTCATTTTATGGTTAGGTTGGTTTGGTTTTAACGGTGGTTCACAATTAGCAATAGGAACAGCCGCAGATGCAATAGCTGTATCTAAGATTTTTATAAATACATTTTTAGCTGGTGCAGGTGGTGTGCTCGGTGCAGCCACAATCACAAGACTTCATTTTGGTAAAACAGATGTAATTCAAATGTTGAATGGATGTATTGGTGGATTAGTTGCGATTACTGCAGAGCCTTTGTTACCAACACCTTTTACAGCAATATTAATTGGTGCTGTTGGTGGAATGATCGTAGTATATGGTACAAAATTACTATTCTCATTACAAATTGATGATGTAGTTGGTGCTATACCTGCTCACCTATTTGCCGGTATTTGGGGTACTTTAATAGTTCCTGCAACAAACACTGGCGCAAATTTTAGTACTCAATTGATTGGTGTACTTTCAGTAAACATATTTATTTTTATAGTAGCGTACATTATCTTTAGTTTAATGAAAGCAACTATTGGCTTAAGGTTAAGTAAAGAAGGTGAAACTAGAGGTACTGACGTTACTGAAACAGGTGTAATTGCTTACGCAATAAGAGACTAATTGCGCAATTAAGGGACTCTTTGCTCTCTGTGTATCAAAGATTACTCATCAAAGAGTCCCTTTAAATTTACTTCCTCAAGTTAGTCAATAAAAAGCCCCTCCCTCAAGGGGCTTTTTATTTTTGAAAATTTTCAAGTGTGTTTAGAACTTCTTTCGCATGATTTTTTACTTTGACGTTTTTCCAAATTTTTAAAACTATTCCTTTTTTATCAATTAAAAAAGTAGATCTTATAATTCCCATAAACTCTCTTCCCATAAATTTTTTCTTCCCCCAAACTTTATATTTTTTAATAACATCAATTTTTCCATCCGACAAAAGATCAAATTTTATTTTAAACTTTTTCTTAAATTTATGATGACTTTTAATATTATCTTTTGAAATCCCTAGTACTTTACATTTTAATTTGTTAAATTTTGGGAGTAATTTGTTGAAATCATTCGTTTCTATAGTACATCCGGGCGTATCATCTTTTGGATAAAAATATATTACAATATAATTACCAAGTGTATCTTTTAGGTTTAATTTATTCTTTCCAGTTGATGGCAATTTAAATAAAGGAGCTTTTGCTTTTTCTTTGATCATTTAAGGCGTGTTTTCTTCCCAAATTTTTTTCCAATCAAAATTTGGAGGAAGACCATAAATGGTATTTATGTTTGTTGCATGCATTGCTAGGGATGGAATAGGGGAAAAGCAATATTCTTTTTCATAAATTTTATGAAGTATTAGTTCCATTGGATGATGTCTTTTAGATCCCATCAATTTAAATTTATCCAAATATTTAATTATCATTTTTTTACTAGTCAAAAACGTTACCAAGGTTTCATTTACTGTTCGCCAATGTCTCATGTTTCCAAAAAATAATTTTGTATTTTCAATTGTTGAATATAGGTAAGGGTAATCAGCTGGACATAAAAATATCTCCTTATTTAATTGTGAGCTAATTTTTTCGTAAGTAAACAGCATTTCAGTAATCGCATCTCTCGTATGAATATAATCATCTTCCAAAAAATAAAATAAATCTGAATTATCAGTTTCAGCAATTTGAATAGATTTTAATATATTTCTCATGTTAGAAATCATATTTTTTGATATTTTTTCTCCATTAACATCTGTTGGACTTATTTCGTTTACAAATTCATTTTCATTTAAATTAATTATTTTAGTTTCTAAATTAGTAATTTTGAGAATTTCATTTATTCTTGTGAGATTTTCTTGATTTGATTTATCATCAGTAATTAATATTTTTATTTGTAAATCTTTATAAAATTTTTTAGCTTGCTCACAAGATTTGATTACAGATTTAATTGTTCTTAAGGTGTATTCAATTTTTGGTAGATCAAAAATTCTTTTTTTATTTTGATCCAGCATTACTTGATTTTTGTCTGTGTCACCAAAAGAATAGGATCTTATTATGATTGTTAAACTATTAATCTTGTTGGTAATTTTTGTGCTACCCAAAGGCACTGTAACGGACTTTGTTCCACTTTTACTTAAATTTTCATTAGCAAATTTTTCATTAGACGGTATTTCAAGTGTTGATTGGTCAATAATTTCAAAACCAAATTTTCTTACGATTTTACCTAAAAATTTAGAAAAAAAATTTTTTTTTTTAGCTGATTTATTTTTCATAAAAAAAATATTGTTATATATTAATATTTATCTTAAATATTATAAATATGAAAATAACAACTTCAGCAGAACTAGTTGATAAAGCTTTAAAAGAGATAAAAACATTAACTATCGACGAAGCGCACTCAAAAATGACAGAAGGAAAGTCAAATATTATTGATATACGAGATATAAGAGAACTTCAAAATAGTGGGAGAATAGAAGGTGCAGTTCATATACCAAGAGGTATGCTTGAATTTTGGCTAGATCCTGAAAGTGCTTACTTTAAAGAAGGAAAATTAGATTTAAACAAAGAAATGGTTTTATTTTGTGCAGGAGGATTTAGGTCTGCATTAGCAGCAAAAACTTTAAAAGATATGGGTTTTGAAAAAGTATCTCATATTGATGGAGGGTTTGGAGCTATGAAACAGGGTAAATTTAAAGTAATTTAGGAATTATATTCATCAAGAGCATATTCAAGTCTATCTTGCCCCCAAAAAAGTTTTTCATTCACAACAAATGTAGGTGCTCCAAAAACATCATTTTCAAATGCTAAATTTGTAAGATTTTTTAGTTCTTCTTTTACTTTAATTTCTTTAATTCCTGCTAAATATTTTTTTTCATCTATATTGCAATTTGACAATATCTTTTTAACATTATCATCTTGAGAAATATCAACATTGTCTTTCCAATATGAGTCAAAACAAATATCAAAAAATTTTTTTTTGATCTGCTCGTCAATAAAAAGATAACCTCTCATTAAATTAAGAGAATTCAAAGGAAATTTTTCATTCCATTTAAATTGTATATTATTCTTTTGAGCAATTAACGAACAGTCATTTTTCATATTTTTCATTTTTCGTTTATTAAATGCAGGAGCTGTTATTCCACCAAGATTATGTAAACCTCCTAGTAAAATTGGTTTGTAATTGAATTTATCTCTTTTGTTTAAGTGTATTATTCTTTTATGAGCGAGGTAGGAGTAGGGGCTTATAAAATCAAAGTAAAAATCAATGAATTTAGTCATATAAATTTATACTTTTGGAGTAAAAAATTCTAATAAGCCAGTAAATAAATAAGCCAATCGGGCCGATTAAATAAGTAATAATAAGTGGTAAAGTTATAAGAAATTTATTAATAACCAATTTTTGAGAGTCTTTAACAATCCAACCCCCTGTAAAAAGATTTATTGAAATAAAGTGAATCCAAAACATCATCAGAAATATTTGGTCACTAAATAGATCTTTTAATTCGTTAATCCCTAAATAAAGATTAAAGTTTGAGATAAAATCATATGTTCCAAGATAAGATTTATAGAGAATAAAAATATAAGCCCCACTCAAGATGAGAATAGGGAAAATAGATGTTACAAAAATTTTACAAAATTTAGAGTTTGGCAAAAAAATTAATACTAGCCAAAACGGCAATACACCTAAATTCACCCAAAAATAGAGCATTTCAATTGTAAAAAAATTATAAATTTGTTCGATCATTTTAAAATATATTATATTAAATCTAATAATGATTCCTATAAGAAATAAAAAAAAATCCTTACAGATTACTGTTGATGAAATGAGAAATTTTGCTTTTAACTACATAGAGAAATATGCCCCTTCAAAACAACAGCTTAAAACTTATTTGTTGAAGAAATATCTAAAATTGTCATCATCAAATGTTAAAAAACAAGATATCAAAAATTTGATTGATATTATTTCAAATGATTTGGAAAAAAACAAATTTATAAACGACCAATTTTATTCAGATAGTAAAGCAAAAAGTATGATTCGAAGAGGAAGTTCTATTAACAAGATAAGAAGCTATTTATTTGGCAAAGGAATAAGAGATAATCTAATTAATGATACCGTGAATAAAATTAAAGATGAAAATTCAGATCAGGATTTTTTTTCAGCTATTAAAATTTGTAAAAAAAAAAGAATTGGACCTGCTAGAACAGAGGATAATAGACTTTTATTCTATAAAAAAGACATTTCTCTGCTTGCAAGAAATGGCTTTGATTTTGAAACTTCAAAAAAAGTTATGGATATTAAAAAAGAAGATTATGTAAGGATAATTAGATTACTTTAATTTTTTTTGTTTTTCCTTTTCCACTAAATTATCAATTTTATTCCTAATATAATTTTTAACAAATACAAAAACTAATAACCCAAAAATTGATACTGAAACAATAATAATTAGTATAATTCTTAATTGTTCATCCATTATAACAAATTTTTTCTTTTCAAAATTAAACTCGGATTTTTAAAATCTTTCTTTCCATATAAAATTTCATTATTATGAAAATCTGTGATACTACCACCAGAATGAAATAAGATCGCATGACCAGCAGCGATATCCCATTCAGATGCTCTGGGCTCTGCTACATAACCATCAAATTCACCTGCAGCAATTACACAAAATTTTAGAGAACTTTTCATTCTTACACATTTTTTAACATTATATTTTTTATGAATTTTTTCTATTTCAGGCTTAATTTTATTTGAATAGGAAACAAATTTAATTTCATTTTTATTAAATTTTTTTTCACAATTTAATTTAACAGGCCTTTCATTAATTAATTCAAACGCACAATTGTCACCATAAGAGTAAAACATTCTTTTTTTTGCAGGCGCATAAATAAGTCCAGCAGCAGGTTTGTTATTAATTATCAATCCAGCATTAATTGTGAACTCATCAAGGTCATTGATATAGTCATATGTTCCATCTATTGGATCAATTAACCAAAAATTTTTAAGATTGGTATTTGATTTATTTTCTGAAGTTTCCTCAGAAACTAAAGGAACATCAGGGTTAAGTTGATTTATTTTTCTAGTGATTAATTTATTTACCTCCAAGTCTCCATTACTAACTGGTGTATTGTCAGATTTAATTTCTTTTATTAATCCTTTTTTTCTTAACTCTAAAGATAACCTTCCAGCATCTAAAAAAGTATCAATTAAGTTTTCAACAGTCTGTTTAATATTAATTTCATTCATTGATCTTTTTTAATTCTATATTTTCAGCGTTAATTACTTTTTTACCCACATTCTCAAAATTTACAGTTACTTTACCTTTTATTATTGATTGTACTTGCCCAATTCCCCAATTTTTGTTTAAAGGATTAATAACTTTGTCACCTGGTTCAAAATCTAAAATCATTTAATTTAATTTATATTAGAAATCAGTATAAATACCATCAAATGAATAACGAATTAAACTCAATTGGATTAAGAAAAAAAGCTTCAGAAACAACGGTAGTTGTTGCGATGTCTGGTGGGGTAGACTCCTCAACCGTCGCTGGTTTAATGAAAAAAGAGGGCTATAAAGTAATTGGAATAACTTTAAAGCTTTATGACGACAGCAAAGAAGTAGCTAAATCCAAACAATGTTGTTCTGGTCAAGATATAATGGATGCTAAAAGAGTTGCTCAGAAATTAGATATAGAACATAAAATTTTATATTACCAAAATAATTTTAAACAAGGTGTAATCGATAATTTTGTGGATAGTTATCTTAAAGGTGAGACACCTATTCCATGTGTTCAATGTAATCAAACAGTTAAATTTAAAGATTTATTTGATGTAGCTAAAGATTTAAAAGCTGATGCGATGGTAACAGGTCACTATGTTAGAAGTTTATTTTCTAATAATAAAATAAGTATGTACAGAGCATTAGATGAAAATAGAGATCAGAGTTATTTTTTATTTAACACAACTAAAGAACAATTAGATTATTTAAGATTTCCTCTTGGTGGAATGTTAAAAGACGAAACAAGAAAAATAGCAAAAAATTTAGAATTAAATGTTGCTGATAAACCAGACAGTCAAGATATTTGTTTTGTTCCAAATGGTGATTACGCATCTGTAATACAAAAATTGAGACCTAATTCCCTTAAAAAAGGAAATATAAAAAATCTTGATGGTAAGGTAATAGGTGTTCATGATGGAATTATAAATTTTACTATTGGTCAAAGAAAAGGAATCAAAGTTTCAGACAAAGCAGCCCTTTATGTATTACAAATCAATTCATCAAAAAATGAAATAATTGTTGGCCCCAAAGAAAAATTAGGAAAAAAATTAATTAATCTAGAAAACTTAAATCTTCTCGTAGAAGAAAAAAATTTTGATAAAGAAATTTTTGTAAAAGTTAGATCAACCGGCAAATTATTAAATGCTAAAATTAATATTCAAAATTCAAAAAAAGCTTTAGTTGATCTTAAAGTTCCAGAGGACGGAATTTCTCCTGGACAAGCTTGTGTTTTTTATGAGAAAGATAAGCTTGGGTTTAGAGTGCTTGGTGGAGGGTGGATAAAAAGTTAATTTTTTTTCCACATTAAAAAAGTTAATAAATAGAATGTTATTACACCTAAAAAATAATTCCATTCAAGACCATGTTTAAAAAATTTTAAACTGAAGCCCATAAAATCGTCACCTGGCAAACTAATGATTGGAATACTTATTATAGCGACTATTATTAAAATAGTAACTAGTGCAATTTTTATTTTAAGAATATTAATATTTAAATAATCTATTAATTTTTCTTTGAACGAATATAAAGTTTTTACCAGATATGCTTGAGCTACAATTTCAAATATTATAAATAATAGCAATATTACTCTTCTAAATAATTTATAAAAATCATTATCAATTTTAATTCCTAAAAAAATTGAGTGTAAAGTTAGAAAAACTGCTGAAGCAACCCCAAAGAAAAAAATTTTTTTAATATTTTTATTATCTTTACTAAAGAAATTAATAATTTCTCTATTATAAATCCAATATTTAATAAGAAGAAAAGATGTAAAAATCATTAATGGTTTAAAAACTAGCCAAGATGGATATGGTCTAGCTGTTCTACTAATAGAGGCACCACCATCAAAGTACGGAAATGTTTTGTGTAATATATCAACGTTATTTGGAAACAAACTATGAAATTGAGTTACTAGAATTAAACAAGTATTAACTGCCACAAAAGGCAATATAAATATCCACACACTTATGGATTTAGCTTTTTTAATGTGCTCCATTAAGCTTTTATTTTTTCTTATTCTTTTTTCTTGCTCTTCTTTTTTTTGAGCCCATTTTTCTTCGGCCTCTATGCTTTTTTGGATATCCCATTTTTTCCTTTGTTTATAATTTAATTGAAATTATTGATGGGATATAGCATTGTCCACTAGAGTTATCAAATTTTTTATGACAAGGTCTTTTAAAACATTTTTAAAACATACTGCTAAAGATTTTCATAATCAGTCAGTAAATCCACCAGTTGTTCGTGCATCGACAATAATTTTCAAATCAATGCAGCATATTAGAAAGACACAGAAAAAAGCTAAAAGAAATCCAACAGGTGGTTATTATGACTATGGAAGACAAGGAACATCTACTACTTACATATTACAAAAAATTTTAACTAAACTTGAGGAAAGCTATCATGTCTTTACTACGCCGACAGGTTTTGGTTCTGTTTTTTTAGCAATCTTTAGTGTTGTAAGACCTGGTGATGAAATGATAGTAGCTGATCCTGTTTATAGCCCCACAAGATTACTTACACAAGATTATTTAAAAGATTTTGGTATTAAAACAATTTTTTATGACCCGAGAGATTTAAAAACTTTAGAAAAAAACATTACCAAAAAAACAAAGTTAATTTTTGTTGAAAATCCTGGAAGTAATACTTTTGATTTTCAAGATCTTGGTAAAATTATTTCTATTGCCAAAAAATATAAGATTTTGACAGCAATGGATAATACTTGGGGTACACCATATTTTCTGAAACCGATAAAATTGGGATTCGATATGGCTATTGTTTCAGCTACAAAATATTATTCAGGTCATTCAGATGTTATGGGTGGGAGTTTAGCTGTTAATAAAAAAGTTTTTTCTAAAGTAAAAGAAGCTGAGAGGATCACAGGATTAAGACTAGGACCTGATGATGCATATCTTATTACTAGAGGTTTAAGAACTCTTGATGTTAGATTAGATAGACATAGAGAAAATGCAAAAAAGATAGCAGCATTTTTATCAAGAAATAAAAAAATTAAACTACTTTATCCTTATAAAAAAAATTCATTAAATTTTAGAATGTGGAAAAAATATTACTCTGGTGCCTCAGGTCTAATGGGATTAAAAATTGTGTCCAAAAATATAAATTCAGTAAGAAAATTTGTAAATTCACTTAAATTATTTGGCTATGGTTATAGTTGGGGTGGTTTTGAAAGTTTAGCTTTGCATCAGGAATTTAGAGAAACTGGAAATAGAAGATATATGAATTTAGCAAAAAACGAACATCTTGTTAGATTACACATCGGTCTTGAAGATCCTAATGATTTGATTGCAGATATAAAACAAGCATTAAGACATTTAAAATGATGGCAGAAAAATTTTTTCCCTCTAAAAATGCGATAGTAACTTTATTTGCAGCTTGTTTTGTAGTTTTAATCTCCTTAGGGGTTAGACAAGTTTTTGGTTTATTCTTTATTGATTTTAATGAAAGCCTAAATATTAGTAATACTGCGTTTGGATTTGCTATTGGCGTGCAGATGTTGATGTGGGGTTTAACAGGTCCAATTTTTGGGGGCATTGCTGACAGATATGGTGGACACATTGCAATAATTTCTGCATTCATATTTTATACATTAGGTATATATCTTTTATACACAGGGCCAAATACTGGAATCTTTTTCCAAATTCACATGGGTTTATTGATAGGTATTGGACTTGGAGGTACAGCAATAAGTATTCCAATGTCAATTGTTGGAAAACATTTTCCACTTTCAACAAGAACGATTGCAATGAGCATTGTCACTGCTATTGGTTCATTTGGTTACTTTATTTCACCAATTTTTACAAATTATTCTTTAAAAGAATACGGTTGGAATTATACTTTATTTATATTTTTATTATTCTTAATAACAGGATTAGTAGCAGCTTATTTTGTAAGATCTCCATCTAAATCTGAAAGTGTGGAGAAAGTGTCAGATCAATCATTTAAAGAGGCTCTTACAGAAGCTTTTAAGACCAAAAGTTATATTTTACTTGTATCAGGTTTCTTTGTTTGCGGTTTTCATATTACTTTAGTGGGAACTCACGTTCCTAAGTATGTAATTGATAGAGGATTAGAAGATTGGACTGCTGCTGCAATTTTATCATTAATAGGTTTGTTTAATATATTTGGTTCATTATTAAGTGGTTATCTTTCAGTAAAAATGAGTAAAAAAATTATTCTTAGTGGAATTTATTTTTTAAGAGGCATTTCAATTATTCTCTTTATATTCACACCAGCGACTAATATTGGTGCATTTATATTTGGAGCAAGTTTTGGTTTTCTATGGCTTTCAACAGTTCCTGCTACGAGTGGGATAGTTGCACATATGTTCGGAACAAAATATTTGGGCATGCTTTATGGAATTGTTTTTTTAAGCCATCAAATAGGATCTTTTTTTGGAGCGTATTTGGGAGGTTTATTCCATGATCTTTATGGTTCATATGACTATGCGTGGTATTTAGCAAT
>CACORY010000006.1 GCA_902629695.1 uncultured Pelagibacteraceae bacterium
AAATGTTGAAGCAAAAAACCCAATAGAGAACAAAACTCAGACAAAACAGAAAAAGACAAAATCTGTCACAAAAAAATCAAAAAAAGTTAGCAAAAAGTAATCTCAAGTTGTATAAGTAAAACGAATCAACTTTTATGATTAATAAATTTTCAGAATATATGAGTAACCTTGTACCAATGGTTGTTGAACAATCTAATAGAGGTGAACGAGCATATGATATTTACTCTAGGTTATTAAAAGAGAGAATAATTTTTTTAACTGGTCAAATAAATGATAACGTAGCCTCTTTAGTCACTGCCCAATTATTATTTTTAGAAGCTGAAGATCCTAAAAAAGAAATTTTTTTATACATTAACAGCCCCGGTGGCCTAGTAACGTCTGGTTTAGGTATTTATGATACTATGCAATATATAAAACCAGATGTCTCTACTTTATGTATAGGTCAAGCAGCATCTATGGGTTCATTTTTATTAGCTTCAGGCACTAAAGGAAAAAGATTTTCATTACCAAATTCCAGAATAATGGTTCATCAACCATCAGCTGGATTTCAAGGGCAAGCAACTGATATTGAAATACATGCTAATGAGGTTTTAGCATTAAAGAAAAGACTTAATGAAATTTATTCAAAGCATACTGGAAAATCAGTTGATGAAATTAAATCTGCGTTAGAGAGAGATAATTTTATGACAGCTGACACAGCTAAGTCATTCGGCTTAATAGACGAAGTTGTGGAAAAAAGATCTTAAAATACCATATATTGAATTATAACTATTACAAACTTGATTAGTATGAGTCACTTATAATAAAGTAAATTTATTGATTCGTTTTAAATTTTATGAGCACTAATAATAAAAACATTTTGTACTGTTCTTTTTGTGGAAAAAGCCAACACGAGGTAAGAAAGTTAATTGCTGGTCCGACGGTATTTATCTGTGATGAATGCGTTGAACTATGTATGGATATTATTAAAGAAGAAAGCAAAGATACTTTTGTTAAACATCAGGATGGACTACCTTCTCCTAAAGAAATCTGTTCTGTATTAGATGATTATGTTATAGGACAACCACATGCTAAGAAAGTTTTATCTGTTGCAGTTCATAACCATTATAAGAGATTAAATTACGAAAATAAAACAAGTAAAAATGTTGAACTTGCAAAATCAAATATTCTTCTAGTAGGCCCAACAGGTTGTGGAAAAACATTATTGGCTCAAACATTAGCAAGAATACTTGACGTTCCATTCACTATGGCAGATGCAACAACTTTAACAGAAGCTGGTTACGTTGGTGAAGATGTTGAAAATATAATTTTAAAATTATTACAAGCAGCAGACTATAATGTAGAAAAAGCTCAAAGAGGAATAGTTTATATTGATGAAGTTGATAAGATAAGTAGAAAATCTGAGAACCCATCAATCACTAGAGATGTTTCAGGAGAAGGAGTACAACAAGCATTATTAAAAATTATGGAAGGTACAGTTGCAAGTGTTCCTCCGCAAGGTGGAAGAAAACACCCACAACAAGAATTTTTACAAGTGGATACAACTAATATATTATTTATTTGTGGTGGTGCTTTTGCTGGATTGGACAAAATTATTTCTCAAAGAGACAAAGGTACTTCAATTGGTTTTGGTGCTAATGTTAAAAATACACAAATTAAAAAAACTGGTGAATGGATGAAAGGTCTAGAACCTGAGGATTTATTAAAATACGGTTTAATACCAGAATTTATTGGAAGACTTCCAATGATCGCTACTCTAGATGATCTTGATGAAAAATCTTTAATAAAGATTTTACAAGAACCAAAAAATTCATTGGTTAAACAATATCAAGAATTATTTAAACTAGATGGTGCAAAACTAACATTTAAAGAGAGTGCTTTGAAAGAAATTTCTATTAAAGCAATTAATAAAAAAACTGGCGCAAGAGGTTTGAGATCAATATTAGAAAATATTTTACTTAAAACAATGTATGATTTACCTAGCCAAGAGAATATAGAGGAAGTAATAATCGACTCAGGCACAGTTAAAGGAGATAATCAACCAATCTTAGTTCATTCAAAAAATCCTAATAAATCTAAATCTAGCAAAACAACAGCGGCTTAATAACCATAATAAGTAACAAAAAGGTATTGCATTATAGATTATAATATCCATATTCTAACTATGGACATAAAAATTTCATCACCATTATTACCCTTAAGGGACATAGTAGTCTTCCCGAGTATGGTAATACCTTTATTTGTAGGAAGAGATAAATCCATTTCTGCTTTGAATGAAGTGATGAAAAATGACAAAAAGATAATTTTAGTCACTCAAAAAAATTCTGAGATTGATGATCCAAAAAAAACAGATATTTTTATGTATGGATGTGAAGGTAATATACTTCAATTATTAAAATTACCGGATGGGACTGTTAAAGTTTTAGTTGAGGGTGTTAAAAGAGTAAAAATTTTAGATTTTAAAGATAATGATAAGTTTATAGTCTGCGAATATTCCGTGTTAAACGATATAATTAATAAAGATGAGGATTTATACCCCTTAGCAGCTACAGCAGTAAGGAGATTAGAAAAATTAACATCTATAAATAAAAAAATTTCTAGCGAAACTATTAATAACATTAAGCAATTAAAAGATCCTTCCCATATTGCAGATAATATTGCTTCTCATATATCGGCGACGATTTCTGAAAAACAACAAATATTTGAAAATGCAGATGTTAAAAAAAGATTGAATTCTATAATTAAGATAATGGAAAATGAAACTAGCATTATTGGAGTTGAAAAGAGGATAAGAGGAAGAGTTAAAACTCAGATGGAAAAAACTCAAAGAGAATACTATTTAAATGAACAACTTAAAGCTATTCAGAAAGAATTGGGTGAAATTGAGGATGGCAAAGACGAAAGTACAAGTTTAAATAAAGCAATCCTTAAAGCTAAGATGCCTAAAGAAGTAGAAAAAAAGTGCTTACAAGAGCTTAAAAAATTAAAAAATATGAGCCCAATGTCTGCTGAAGCAACTGTTGTGAGAAATTATTTAGATTGGATGACAGAACTACCTTGGTATAAAAAAAGTGAGGTCGATATAGATCTTAAGAAAGCTTTAGAAATATTAGATAAAGATCATTTTGGATTAGAAAAAGTTAAAGAAAGGATAATTGAATTTTTAGCTGTTCAAAAAAGAATGGAAAAAATTAAAGGTCCTATTTTGTGTTTAGTTGGTCCTCCCGGTGTCGGAAAAACATCTTTAGGTAAATCAATTGCGAAAGCTACAAATAGAGAATTTGTGAGAATGTCTGTTGGTGGCATGAGAGATGAAGCAGAAATTAGAGGTCATAGAAGAACATATATAGGATCGTTACCAGGAAAAATTATACAGATGATGAAAAAAGCTGGTACAAAAAATCCTTTAATTTTATTAGATGAAATAGATAAAATTGGAAATGATTATAGAGGTGATCCATCGTCTGCTTTATTAGAAGCCTTGGATCCAGAACAAAATACATCTTTTAATGATCACTACTTAGAAGTGGATTATGATTTATCAGATGTGATGTTTGTTACAACGGCAAATACGCTTAATATTCTTCCACCTTTACTAGACAGAATGGAGGTTATCAGATTAGCTGGATACACAGAAGATGAAAAAATTAATATTGCAAATAAATATTTATTACCAAAACAGATAAAAGATAATGGTGTTAAAGAAAAAGAAATGAATTTAGAAAATAATATAATTCAAGAAATAATAAGAAGTTACACAAAAGAGTCAGGAGTGAGAAATCTGGAGAGAGAAATTTCAAAAGTTGCAAGAAAAGTTGTTAAAAAAGTTGTCTCAGGAGAGGAAAAAGAAGTTAAAATTAATAAAGAAAACTTATCAGATTTTTTAGGAGTGCCTAAATTTAAATCAGGCGAGCTAGAAGCAGAGAATAGAGTGGGAATTGTTACAGGTTTAGCATGGACGGAGTATGGTGGTGAGATTTTAAAGATTGAAACAGCAACCATGCCAGGCAAAGGAAGAATGCAGATAACTGGTAAACTTGGTGATGTGATGCAAGAATCTGTTAAAGCAGCGAAATCCTTTGTTAGATCAAAATGTTTGGAGTATGGAATTATACCGCCATTATTTGAAAAAAAAGATTTTCATATCCATGTTCCTGAGGGAGCAACTCCTAAAGATGGACCTTCTGCAGGTATAGGTATGGTAACATCAATAGTCTCTTCGATCACTAATATTCCAGTTAAAAGAGATGTTGCAATGACGGGTGAAGTTACCCTTACGGGTCAAGTATTACCAATTGGTGGTTTAAAAGAGAAATTGATTGCTGCACATAGAGCAGGCATAAAAGAAGTTTTAATACCAAAAGAAAACGAAAAAGATTTAGTAGATATGCCAAAAAAGATTATTGATGAAGTTAAGATTACACCAGTAGAATTTGCTGATGAAGCTTTGAAAATTGCCTTAACTAAGGAGTTAAAAAAGACTGAATGGGTTGAGGTAGATATATCTAAAAAAGATGATAAATCTCAAGCTAGTATTCAATAGTAAAATTAAATCATGGAATTATTCTTATTTTTAATAATTGTAGTGTTTGTTATTTTTTATTTGACGAGACCTACTTCTAAACAGGAAGAAGAAAATTTTAACTCCAAAAATAATTGGAGAGGTGGATTTTAAAAAATTTTCCATATATTATAACAAGTAATTAATCTTGACGTTAATCAGCTAAGATATATAAATCACTATTTTGGATTAGGGCGGTTAGCTCAGTTGGTAGAGCATCTCGTTTACACCGAGGGGGTCAAAGGTTCGAGTCCTTTACTGCCCACCAAAATGAATCATTAGTGGGGGTGTAGCTCAGTTGGTTAGAGCGATCGCCTGTCACGCGATAGGTCGAGGGTTCGAGTCCCTTCACTCCCGCCACTTTGCTTCATTTAAAGCTTATTATTTTGATTAATTGAGCTGTATATCTAAGATAATGTGACCTATCACCACTTCATCTAGCTATAAAAAATGATATATATTCCACCATGACTGCGGAGTTTTTAAAAGATTATTTGCCTATAATTTTGTTCCTAATTATTGCTTTGGGATTAAGTTGTGCATTCATAGTAATTAATTTTATCCTATCTCCTAAAAATCCTGACCCAGAGAAATTATCGGCATATGAATGCGGGTTTGAACCATTCCAAGACTCTAGAATGGAATTTGATGTAAGGTTTTATTTAGTTGCTATACTTTTTATTATTTTTGATCTTGAAATTGCTTTTTTATTTCCTTGGGCAATTTCATTAGGAAATATTGGAATTTTAGGTTTTACCTCAATGATGATTTTTTTATTCATACTTACAGTTGGTTTTATTTATGAGTGGAAAAAAGGTGCATTAGACTGGGAATAGATTTTTTCAAATGAAAAATAAATTAGATCAAGTACCACAAGAATTTAAACAATTAGCTAAAGATTTTAGTGAAAATGGTTTTATTACGACCTCTTTAGATAACTTGATAAATTGGTCTAGATCTGGCTCCCTTCATTGGATGACTTTTGGTCTTGCCTGTTGTGCAGTAGAAATGATGCAGACGGCTATGCCTCGATATGATTTAGAAAGATTTGGTGCTGCACCACGTGGATCACCAAGACAATCAGATGTTATGATTGTTGCAGGCACTTTAACAAACAAAATGGCACCAGCTCTAAGAAAAGTTTACGATCAAATGCCCGAACCAAGATATGTAATATCTATGGGAAGTTGTGCTAATGGTGGAGGATATTATCACTATTCATACTCTGTTGTAAGAGGATGTGATAGGATTGTTCCAGTTGATATCTATGTTCCAGGCTGTCCTCCTTCAGCAGAGGCATTGTTGTATGGTATCTTACAACTTCAAAAAAAAATTAGAAATAAAGGTTCTTTAACTAGATAATATGAATAATTTAATTGATTTAGAAAAAAAAATAAATTCTGAACTTGCTACTAAGATAAATAAGTCTTCAGTAAAACATAATCAAATTTATGTTGAAATTGATAAAGAAGATTTAATTGATGTCGTTTTGTTTCTCAAAACACATAAAGACATTAAATTTAGACAGCTCATAGATATTACAGTTGTTGATTATCCAGAAGAAACACAAAGATTTAAAATTGTATATTTATTTTTAAGTCATGAGTTTAATCAAAGAATGATTTTAAGCTATTTTATTAATGAAAATGAAGTTATCTCTTCTTTAACACCGGTATTTCCATCAGCGAATTGGATGGAGAGAGAAGTTTTTGATATGTATGGGGTAAATTTTAAAGATCATCCTGATTTAAGAAGAATACTTACCGATTATGGCTTTGAGGGTCATCCATTAAGAAAAGATTTTCCTTTAACAGGTCACTCGGAGGTAAGATACAGCGAGGAACAAAAAAAAGTAATAAATGAACCAGTTAAATTAGAACAAAATTATAGAAATTTTGATTATGAAAGTCCTTGGGAGGGTACAAAATATATTAAAGAAATAAAAGAAACTAATGACAAAAAAAATTAAAAATTTAAATTTAAATTTTGGTCCACAACATCCTGCAGCTCATGGTGTGTTAAGATTAATACTTGAGCTTGATGGAGAGGTTGTTGAAAAAGCTGATCCACATATTGGTTTATTACATAGAGGAACTGAAAAATTAATTGAAAACAAAACTTACATGCAAGCAGTACCATATTTTGATCGTTTAGACTATGTAGCTCCGATGAATCAAGAACATGCTTTTGCTTTGGCGGTAGAAAAAATTTTACAAATTGATGTCCCAATAAGAGCTCAATATATAAGAGTTATGTTTTGTGAAATTGGTAGAATATTAAGCCATATTTTAAATGTAACAACACAAGCATTAGATGTTGGAGCCTTAACACCTTCATTGTGGGGATTTGAAGAAAGAGAAACATTAATGACATTTTATGAGCGTGCATCTGGATCAAGATTACACGCAAATTATTTTAGAGCGGGGGGAGTTCATCAGGATTTACCTGCAGGTTTAGAAAATGATATAGCTAAATTTTGTGAAAGTTTTCCAAAAATAATCAATGACCTTGAAAATCTTTTAACTGACAACAGAATATTTAAACAAAGAAATGTAGATATTGGCATTGTTTCAAAAGAAGATGCGCTTGATTATTCATTTAGTGGTGTAATGATTAGAGGATCAGGTATTCCATGGGATTTGAGAAAATCACAACCTTATGATTGTTATGATCAAATAGATTTTAAAATTCCAGTTGGTAAAAATGGTGACTGTTATGATCGTTATTTGTGTAGAATTGAGGAAATGAAAGAAAGTGTTTCTATTATCAAGCAATGCTTGGCAAAAATGGAAAAAGGTCCAATTAAAACTTTTGATGGAAAAATATCTCCACCTTCAAAAAAAGATATAAAACAATCAATGGAGGCTTTGATACATCACTTTAAATTATTTACTGAAGGATACCGTGTGCCTAAGGATGAAATTTACACTGCTGTTGAGGCACCAAAAGGGGAATTCGGTGTATATTTAATTTCAGATGGTTCAAGTAAACCTTATAAGTGCAAAATTAGAGCTCCAGGATTTTCTCATTTGCAATCAATGGATTATTTAATTAAAGGTCATATGCTTGCAGATGTTCCAGCAGTCCTTGGTTCTTTAGATATAGTTTTTGGGGAGGTGGATAGATGAGTTTAAGAAGACCAGCTAAAAATCAGCCAGATAATTTTGAATTTAATTCTTCCTCAATGGAAGCAGCGAAAATAATCATCTCTAAATATCCAGAGGGTAAGCAACAAAGTGCGGTTATGGCGTTGTTATACATTGCACAAAAACAAAATGATAATTGGATACCTTTGGCTGCAATGAAGTACATAGCAAAGTTTTTAGACATGCCATATATAAAAGTTTATGAAGTTGCTACTTTTTACAGTATGTATAATTTATCACCTGTAGGAAAATATTTTATTCAAGTATGTACTACGACCCCATGCATGATAAGAGGTGCAAATAAGTTAGTAGAGGCATGTAAAGAAAAAATTTCAGAAAAAGAGTGTGAACTTTCAAATGATAAAAGCTGCTCATGGATGGAAGTTGAATGCTTAGGAGCATGTGTAAATGCCCCAATGATGCAAATCAATGATGATTATTATGAAGATCTTGACAAAGAAAAAACTTTAAAAATTTTAGATAAAATCTTAAATGGAGAAAAACCAATACCTGGTTCATATAGAGGTAGAATTAATAATGAACCAGAAAATAACAGAAAAACATTAATGGATTTAAAAAATGCTTAAAGATCAGGATAGAATTTTTCAAAATTTATACAATGATTTGGGACCAGATTTAGCTTCATCTCAAAAAAGAGGTGATTGGGTAAATACTAAAGAAATAACAAATAAAGGCAGAGATTGGATAATAAATGAGATTAAAGACTCTCAACTTAGGGGTAGAGGTGGAGCTGGATTTCCAACAGGTTTAAAATGGTCATTTGCTCCAAAAGAAATTGGGTCTAGACCTCACTACTTAGTTATTAATGGTGATGAGTCTGAGCCAGGTACTTGTAAAGACAGAGATATCTTGAGATTTGAACCTCATAAATTAATCGAGGGTTGTTTGATAGCATCTTATGCTATTCAAGCACATGTTTGTTATATTTACATAAGAGGAGAGTATTTTATAGATGGACAAAAACTACAAACTGCAATTGATGAAGCTTATGAAAAAAAATTATTAGGTAAAAATGCTGCTGGCACTGGATGGGATTTAGATATTTATATTCATTATGGAGCAGGTGCATATATTTGTGGTGAAGAAACAGCATTGCTTGAAAGCATTGAAGGAAAGAAGGGTCAACCAAGATTAAAACCCCCTTTTCCAGCATTAATTGGTCTTTATGGATGCCCAACAATAATTAATAATGTTGAAACTATAGCAGTAGTGCCGACAATTCTTAGAAGAGGTGGTAAATGGTTTGCCTCTTTAGGTAGAGAAAAAAACACAGGGACTAAAATTTTTTGTATTTCTGGTAATGTTAACAATCCCTGTAACGTTGAGGAAGAAATGAACATTCCATTGAAAGAATTAATTGAGGTTCATGCTGGGGGTGTTATTGGTGGTTGGGATAATTTACAAGCTGTTATTCCTGGTGGATCGTCAATGCCACTAATACCTAAAGATAAATGTGAAACATTGACTATGGATTTTGACTCTTTGATGGCAGAAAAAAGTGGATTAGGAACAGCTGGTGTAGTGGTCATTAACAAAGATCAAGATATCATTAAATGTATGGCAAGAATTGCAAGATTTTATAAACATGAAAGTTGTGGACAATGCACACCTTGTAGAGAGGGATCAGGTTGGATGTGGAGAATGTTAGAAAGAATGGCAAAAGGTGAAGCATCAAGAGATGAAATAGAAATGTTAGGTGATGTAACAAAACAAATAGAAGGACATACGATTTGTGCTTTTGGCGAAGGGTCTTCTTGGCCAGTTCAAGGTTTATTAAGACATTTTAAAGATGAGATTAAAAAAAGAAATAAATTTGATCCTATTGTGAAAGAAAATAAAAATATTCCTTATTTGGTAGATCAACACTTATTGGACAAAAATGCTTAAATTAAAGGTCAACGATATTGAAGTTGAAGTCGAAGAGGGACTAACAGTGCTTCAAGCTTGTGAAAAAGCAGGGGCAGAAATCCCAAGATTTTGTTATCATGAAAAATTATCAATAGCTGGAAATTGTAGAATGTGTTTGGTTGAAATGGAAAAATCTCCAAAACCGATAGCTTCATGCGCAATGCCAGCAGCAGATGGAATGGTTATAAAAACCAACACCCCTAAAATAGAGAAATCAAGGAAAGGTGTGATGGAGTTTTTATTAGCAAATCATCCATTGGATTGCCCAGTTTGTGATCAAGGAGGAGAATGCGATCTACAAGATCAGTCAATGTTTTATGGAATAGACAAATCAAGATTTAAAGAAAATAAAAGAGCTGTGCCTGATAAGAATATGGGACCTCTTATTAAAACTCAAATGACAAGATGTATTCATTGTACAAGATGTGTTAGATTTGCAACGGAAGTAGCAGGTGTACCGGAACTAGGTGCAATTGGAAGAGGAGAAGATATGCAAATAACTACTTACTTAGAGCAATCAGTTCAATCAGAGTTATCTGGAAATGTAATTGATCTTTGTCCTGTTGGAGCTCTTACCTCCAAACCTTATGTTTTTGAAGCTAGACCATGGGAGTTAAAAAAAACTGAGACAATCGATGTTATGGATGCAGTTGGTTCAAATATTAGAGTTGATACATATGATTGGGAGGTCAAAAGGGTTTTACCAATTATTAATGAAGATATTAATGAAGAATGGATTTCAGACAAAACTAGATATGCTTGTGATGGATTGTTAAACCAAAGGCTCGATACTCCATATATAAAATATAATAACAAATTTGAAAAAGCTTCATGGGATGAGGTTTATAATATTATTAAATCTAAAATTGAAAATACTAAAAAAGACGAAATTTGTGGTTTTGTTGGAGATTTAATAAACATGGAAGCTAGTTTTATTTTTAAAGAATTTTTTGAGAGAACTTTAGGATCAAAAAAATATGACTCTAGATCTAATAGAAATTTTATTGATAGTTCATCAAGAGAAAACTATTTATTTAATTCCACAATAAATGGAGTTGAAGAGTCAGATTTAATTTTATTAATTGGTGCAAATCCAAGATTTGAAGCTACAATGCTAAATGCAAGAATAAGGAAGGCTTATTTAAATAATAATACCAAAATAATTTCACTTAATGAAATTGGTGATCTTACATATCCTTATGCAAGTCTAGATGGAAAAACACAGACACTTCATGACATCATAGAAAATAAAAATGATATATCTAATAAGATAATAAAATCTAAAAAACCTATTATTATTTTTGGTGAGTCTTTTTTAAATTTAAAATCGGCTAAATATTTATTTTTTGCATTAAAAGATTTTTTGCTAAAAAATGATAAATTTAAGGAAAATTGGAATCCTCTAAATTTATTGTCATCTAATGCTGCAACTGTTGGTAGTTTTGACCTTGATATCGTAGATGAAACAAATTCTTTATTTGAAGAGTTAAATAATAATAAATTTAAATTAATTTATTTACTTGGACGTGATGATTTAAATTTTAAAAAGAAAGATGAATTTATAATTTATCAAGGTTCTCATGGTGATAAGGGAGCTGAAATAGCTGATATAATTTTGCCTGGTTCAGCGTATACTGAACAATCTGGACATTTTACTAATTTGGAAGGTAAAATTCAAAAAGCATATAAAGCATCTTATCCTCCTGGTGAAGCTAAAGAAGATTGGCAAATAATTAATGATCTCGCTGAACTAATGAATAATCGTAAACTTTTTAACGATAAAGATGAGTTAGAAAGCAGTATGTTAAATTATTTAAATCTAAAAAAAGAAAAAAATAAATCAGGTTTAATTAAAGAGTATGATCAAAGTGTTTTTGAGAATGAAAATTTAGTTGTGAATTATAAAGATTATTATTTTTCAAATGTAATTGCTAGATCTTCAAAAACAATGCTTGATTGTAATAATTCTAAAATTGACATTAAACGAACTGGGACAGAAGGATAAAAAATGGAATATTTAAATATTATTTTTCAAGAGGTTTATAAAATTTTATTTTTACTTATTCCAGTTTTAGTATCAGTTGCGATGATTGTTTGGTTAGATAGAAGAGTCTGGGCATTTGTGCAAAAAAGACAAGGACCAAATGTAGTTGGACCATTTGGACTATTACAATCATTGGCAGATGCTTTGAAATATATTTTTAAAGAAATTATAATCCCTGCAAGCTCAAATAAAATAATATTTATACTTGCACCGATTATAACAATGACGCTAGCTATGATAGCATGGGCAGTAATCCCATTTGGTGAAGATCAGGTTTTAGCAAATATTAATGTTGGTATTTTATATATATTTGCTGTCTCTTCATTAGGGGTGTATGGAATTATAATGGGTGGATGGGCTTCAAATTCAAAATATCCATTTTTAGGATCAATAAGATCTGCAGCACAAATGGTTTCTTACGAGGTTTCAATTGGTATCATAATTATAAATGTGTTGTTATGTGTTGGGTCTTTAAATTTAAGTGATATTGTGATCGCTCAGAAAAATATGTGGTTTATTATTCCATTGTTTCCAATGTTTGTGATTTTTTTTATCTCAGCTCTAGCCGAGACGAATAGACCACCATTTGATTTACCGGAGGCAGAAGCTGAATTAGTTGCTGGATATCAGACTGAATATTCTGGAATGATGTATGCAATGTTTTGGTTAGGTGAGTATGCAAATATTCTATTAATGTGTGCTTTAGGTTCAATTTTATTTTTAGGTGGATGGTTATCTCCTATTGACTTATATCCGTTTAATTTAATTCCAGGTGCAATATGGTTAATTTTAAAAATCTTATTATTATTTATTTTATTTGCCCTAGTTAAAGCAATAGTTCCAAGATATAGATACGATCAATTAATGAGACTTGGTTGGAAAATATTTCTACCATTGTCTTTAACTTATGTTGTTTTAACAGCAAGTTATCTCTTTTATTTTAATCTATTACCCACAAATTAATGAAAATAACTAGATTTTTAAAAACTATATTAATGACCGATTTTATCAGTGGGTTATTTATTGCTGTAAAAGAACTTTTTAAAACTAAAAAGACTATAAATTATCCATTTGAGAAAGGAAAAATAAGCCCAAGATACAGAGGTGAACATGCATTAAGAAGATATCCAAATGGCGAAGAAAGATGTATAGCTTGTAAACTGTGTGAAGCCGTTTGTCCTGCTCAAGCAATTACAATTGAGTCAGCAGAAAGATCAGATGGAAGTAGAAAAACTACTCGTTATGATATTGATATGATGAAATGTATTTATTGTGGTTTATGTGAAGAATCGTGTCCTGTCGACGCTATTGTTCAAGGACCAAATTTTGAATTTTCAACCGAAACTCGTGAAGAGCTTTATTACACAAAAGAAAAACTCCTAGACAACGGAGATAGATGGGAAAATGTTTTAGCAGCAAATATTAAATCAGATAATCCATACAGATAATTTATGATTGCACATGCAATATTTTTTTACGTCTTTTCAATTATTGCAGTTGTGTCTGCAATAATGGTAACTGCCTCTAAAAACACAGTTCATTCAGTTTTTTTTTTAATTCTTGATTTTATAAGTATATCTTGCCTGTTCATTATGATTGGTGCTGAATTCTTAGGAATGATAATGTTAATTGTTTATGTTGGAGCTGTAGCCGTATTATTTTTATTTGTTGTAATGATGCTTAATGTTGCCCAACAAAAAAATCAGTGGTTTATATCAAAAGATAGCTCAAAACATATTCCAATTGGATTATTAATAAGTGTAATTATATTTTTTGAATTAATTATTGTAATAGGTGGTTGGAAATATAAACCTGAATTGTTTAATTCTGAAAATCAAAACATAATTAACAGTGTTAGCAATACACATTCATTAGGCCAAGTTTTATATACAGATTATATTCATATATTTCAAATTAGTGGAATGATCCTTCTAGTTGCAATGATAGGTGCAATAGTTTTAACATTTAGACAAAGAGAGGGTGTTAAAAAACAAAGTTATATTAAACAAATATCAAGAGAAAGAGCTGAGGGAGTAGAGGTGCTTAATGTTGCATCTAATAAAGGAGTAAAAATAGATGATTGATATAGGTCTTGGACATTATTTAACTTTGGGTGCTGTGATATTTAGTATTGGAATAATTGGAATTTTTTTAAACAGAAAGAATATTATTGTAATTTTAATGAGTATCGAGCTTATTTTGTTATCTGTAAATATAAATTTAGTATCTTTCTCTATATATTTAGGAGATTTAACTGGTCAAGTTTTTACTCTCTTTATATTGACTGTGGCTGCAGCTGAAGCTGCAATTGGTCTTGCAATTATAGTTGTTTATTTCAGAAATTCAGGAACTATTCGAGTTGAAGAGATAGATAAATTAAAAGGATAAAATGGAAATTTCAATTTTAGCATTACCTTTAATAGCTTCAATTATTTCTGGATTTTTTGGAAAATTTATTGGCGATAGAAACTCAGAAATTATTACAAGTTTATTAGTATCAATATCAGCGATTTTTTCTGGACTAGTTCTTTATGAAGTAATCGTAAATCAATATCAAGATAATATAGTTATAGCTACGTGGATTAGCTCAGGATCTCTTGAGGTTAATTGGTCTATGAAAATAGACTCGTTATCTGCTGTAATGTTGGTCGTTGTTACCTCAGTTTCTGCCTTGGTGCATGTCTATTCAATTGGATACATGTCTCATGATCCTCATAAACCTAGATTTATGGCTTACTTGTCTTTGTTTACTTTTGCAATGTTAATGTTGGTTACCTCAGATAATTTTATTCAACTATTTTTTGGTTGGGAAGGTGTTGGTCTTTGTTCATATTTTTTGATTGGTTTTTGGTTTAAAAAAGAGTCAGCAAATAAAGCTGCTATCAAAGCTTTCGTAGTGAATAGAGTAGGTGATTTTGGTTTTGCTCTTGGAATATTCTTAATTTTTTATTTATTTGGGACAGTTAATTATTCAGAAGTATTTGATCAAATATCAAATATTACAGATAAAAACCTAGTTTTCTTAGGTATTACCTTCAATGCAATAGATCTAATTTGCTTACTTTTATTCATTGGTGCCATGGGTAAATCAGCACAAATTTTACTTCATACTTGGTTACCTGATGCAATGGAGGGTCCAACTCCCGTATCTGCTTTAATTCATGCAGCTACGATGGTAACAGCAGGTGTTTTTCTAGTTGTAAGATGTTCACCAATTTTTGAATACTCTGAATTTGCTCTTAACATTATAACTATTGTGGGAATGAGCACTGCATTTTTTGCTGCAACAGTTGCTTTAGTGCAAAATGATATAAAAAAAATAATTGCTTATTCTACTTGTAGTCAGTTAGGTTATATGTTTTTTGCTACAGGAGTAGGTGCTTACAATGTAGCAATGTTTCATTTGTTTACACACGCATTTTTTAAAGCCTTATTATTTTTAGGTTCTGGTTCAGTTATTCATGCTTTTAAGGATGAGCAAAATATTAATAACATGGGAGGTGTGTGGAAGAAACTTCCATACACTTACAGTTTAATGATAATCGGGACTCTAGCTTTGACTGGTTTTCCATTTTTGTCAGGTTTTTATTCGAAAGATGCAATTATAGAATTTGCATATTTAAAAGGAAACACAACAGGTTATTATGCTGCTGGAATAGGTATTTTTACAGCATTACTTACATCAATTTATTCTTGGAGATTAATTTTTAAGACTTTTCATGGTAATTATAATAATAGACAAATAAGTATAAACGATACACACGAGTCACCAATCGTAATGTTAATCCCACTAGTCTTACTTTCTGTAGGTGCGATTTTCGCTGGCTTTTTATTTAAAGAATTATTTATTGGAAAACAAGGATTAGATTATTTTTGGGGCGACTCAATATTTTTTTTAAAACCATTAAGTACTGATCATCCACCTTTGTGGTTTTTATTACTTACACCAATATTGGTTATTATATCTATTCCATTAGCGTATTATTTATTTGTTAAGAATAAAGATGTACCTGAACAGATTGCTAATATTAATAAACCACTTTATCAATTTTTATTAAATAAATGGTATTTTGATGAACTTTATGATGCCCTGTTTGTAAATCCATCAAAAAAATTTGGTTTATTTTTATGGAAATTTTTTGATCTAAAAATTATAGATGGTTTTGGTCCAGATGGAATTTCATCATTGATTAAAAAATTTTCTATAAAAGCTAATAAATTTCAAAGCGGATATATATATCAATACGCTTTTGTAATGTTACTTGGTTTTTCTGCTTTATTAACTTTTCTAATTGTAAAATAATGAACTTTCCTATTCTTTCCTCATTAATATTATTACCTTCAGTAGGGGCATTATTTTTGTTTTTCACCAAAAGCAATAAAAAGAATAATTTTACTGTAAAATATGTTGCTTTGTTTACTTCGGCAGCAAATTTTTTTTTATCTATCTATTTATGGATATTATTTGATCAGTCAACTTCAGAATTTCAATTTGTCGAACAAAGAGTTTGGATTAAAGATTTTATAAATTATAAAGTAGGAGTTGACGGTATTTCAATTTTATTTATTTTACTAACAACGTTTATTACACCGCTCTGTATTATATCAGTCAATAATTCAATCAAAGAGAGACTTAGTGAATTTTTAATTGCAGTTCTAATAATGGAGTCTTTTATGATAGGTGTATTTTGCTCTTTAGATCTTGTAATTTTTTACTTATTTTTTGAAGCCGGTCTAATTCCGATGTTTTTGATTATTGGAATTTGGGGAGGTGCTAGACGAGTTTACTCTGCGTTTAAATTTTTTTTATATACATTACTTGGCTCAGTATTAATGTTAGTTGCTATAATTACAATTTATTGGCTCAATGGAACAACAGATGTAATTGAACTTTATAAGTCAGGTGTTGATATTAAATATCAAAATCTTTTATGGTTAGCTTTTTTCAGTTCTTTTGCAGTCAAAACTCCGATGTGGCCTGTACATACTTGGTTACCAGATGCTCATGTTGAAGCACCGACTGCAGGATCTGTTTTATTGGCAGCTATATTATTAAAAATGGCAGGCTATGGTTTTATAAGATTTTCTCTGGGATTATTTCCTGCTGCTTCAGAAATTTTTACACCACTAATTTATATCTTAAGTGTTATCGCAATTATTTTTACTTCTTTTATAGCTTTAATGCAGGAGGATATGAAAAAGTTAATTGCTTATTCATCTGTTGCTCACATGGGTTATGTCACTTTAGGAATTTTTACAATTCAACAACAAGGAATTGAAGGCAGTATTATTCAAATGATTAGTCATGGATTAGTATCAGCTGCACTTTTTTTATGTGTAGGCGTTGTTTATGATAGAATGCACTCAAGATTAATTAATACTTACGGGGGTATAGTGAGTATTATACCTAAATACTCTATTTTGTTTATGATATTTACTTTAGCAGCTTTAGGCCTTCCAGGTACAAGTGGCTTTGTTGGAGAATTTTTAATTTTGATGGGCGCATTTAAGGACAATTTTTTAGTTGCTGTGATAGCTAGCATTGGAGTGATAATTGGTGCTGCATACATGCTATGGTTATATAAAAGAGTTGTTTTTGGAAAACTAATAAATATTGATTTAAAACAAATGGTTGATTTAAATAGATCTGAATTATTTATTTTATCTTGTTTAGCTATACCAACTTTATTTTTTGGATTTTATCCGGATCCTTTGATTAATACAATTGAAGTGTCTATTTCTGATTTAATTGATCAGTATAATTTTGAATTAGCGGGTAAATTATAATGGAAAATTTACAATTATTACTGCCTGAAATATTTCTTTCATTATCAATAATGTTCTTATTAATTTTAGGAGTTTTTAAAAAAAATAGTTCAAAATTAATTCAAAATCTATCTTTAATTATTCTTATTATCACAGCAGTTGTTACTTTTAATGAAACAATTGGCATAAGTAATACAAAATTATTTAATGACAGTATTATTATTGATTATTTTTCATCTCTAATGAAAATAATTACTTTACTAGCTGCCTTTCTTGTTTTGATAATATCCTCTAACTATCTGAAAACTTTTCAAATATTTAAAATTGAGTATCCAATTTTGATTTTAAGTTCTGTTTTAGGAATGATGATTATGATCAATTCTAATGATTTAATAGTATTTTATATGGGTCTTGAACTTCAGTCATTAGCTTTATATGTTTTAGCTACGTTTAATAGAGATCAAATTAAATCTTCCGAGGCAGGATTAAAATATTTTGTTTTAAGTGCTTTATCATCTGGTTTATTATTATATGGATGTTCTTTAATTTATGGATTTACTGGTTCTACTAATTTTAATGTAATTGCTAATCAATTAAATTCAAATGAATATGCTTTAACATTCGGTATAGTATTTATTTTAGTTGGACTTTCATTTAAGATTTCCGCAGTTCCTTTTCATATGTGGGCTCCAGATGTTTATGAGGGCTCTCCAACTTCAGTAACACTATTTTTTACAATGGTTCCTAAAATAGCAGCTCTGACTGTGTTTATAAGATTTTTATATGTCCCATTCTTAAATTTGATTGATCAGTGGCAAATGATTTTAATTTTTTTATCGATTGCATCAATGCTTTTTGGTGCTGTTGCAGCGATAGGACAAACGAATTTAAAGAGACTTGTTGCATACAGTTCTATAGGACATGTTGGTTATGCATTAGCTGGTGTAGCAGCAGGATCAAATGATGGAATTCAAAGTTCAGTTATTTATATAACTATATATGTGATTATGAATTTAGGATTATTTTCTTGTTTGTTAATGCTTAAAAGAAATAATCAGTATTACGAAAAAATAGATGATTTATCTGGTTTATCTAAAAACCATCCAATGTTATCTTTATCACTACTTATAATTTTATTTTCGCTAGCTGGAATTCCGCCATTAGCTGGTTTTTTTGCTAAATTTTATGTTTTTAAGGCAGTTATTGAACAATCTATGTACTTTTTAGCAATTGTTGGGTTAATGTCGACAGTTGTAGCAGCTTTTTATTACTTGAGATTAATAAAGATTATGTATTTTGACGAACAGAAAGAAAAATATGATACAGATCATGGTTTTTGGTTAAAGTTTTCTCTAACAGCTTCAACATTGTTAATTCTGATATACTTTATATTCCCAAGTCAATTAATCGAGGTATTCTCCAGAATTAACATTATTCAATGAAATTTAGAATTTTAAGATTTAAAAAATTAAAAAGTACAAATGATACAGCTATAAGAATCATAAGAAATTCTAATTTAAAATATGGAATGATTATTGCTGAAACTCAAAGTAAGGGACGTGGACAATATGGAAGAAAATGGATCTCATTGAAAGGAAATTTGTTTGTTAGTTTTTTCTTTAGTCTTGATGGAATTAATTTGACTATAGCTCAAATTACAAAATTAAATTGTTTATTTGTAAAAAAACTAATTTCTAAATATTATAAAAAAAAGATAGTTTACAAAAAACCTAATGATTTATTAATTAAGGGAAAAAAAATTTGTGGAATTTTACAAGAGAGAGTTAATAAATTTAACAATAAGTTTTTAGTTGTTGGAATTGGTCTAAATTTAATTAAAAATCCACTAATTAGCAACTATCCAACTATAAATTTGAATGATTTAATAAATAAAAAAATTTCAAAAAAAAAAATTATAATGGAATTAAAAATTATTTTTGAAAAAAATTTGATAAAATTTGTGAATATTTAAAAAAACGATAATTTTATGTATATTTTAGGCGATATTGGTAATTCTGATACAAAAATTTTTTTAGTTAATGAAAAAAATAGAATCTTAAAAAGAATAAATTTGATTACTAAAAACATCAATAATCAAGATTTAGATCGAAAAATAAAATTTTTAATAAAAGATATTAAGAAGATTAAAAAGATACTTTTTTGTAGTGTAGTGCCAAAATCTTTCAATCTGGTAAAAGCTTATTTTACAAAAAAGACTAAAATAAAGTGTTATGAAATTAAAGATCTAGATTTAAAATCGTTAATTAACATAAGAGTTAATTATAAACAAGCTGGTTCTGATAGATTAGCTAATGCAATAAGTGTGCAAAATAATAAAGATAATTTTATTATTTTAGACTTTGGAACGGCTACTACTTTTGATGTAGTTGTAAAAAAAGATTATAAAGGCGGTATAATTGCGCCTGGTGTAAAAATATCACTTGATAGTTTATCAGATAAAGCTTTCTTAATACCTCAAATACATTTAAAAAAAATGAGTAATATAGTCGGTAATAATACAACGTCAGCAGTTCGGTCAGGTTTTTTTTGGGGTTATATAGGACTAATTGACAATATTATTAATTTGATTAAGAAAGAAAATAGAAAATCTTTCAAACTTGTTATTACTGGCGGCTTTTCTAATTTGTTTAAAAAATCATTAAAAATGAAAGTAATACAAGACAAAGATATCACAGTTAAAGGGTTAATTAAAATTGCAAAATTTATAAAATAAATGAAAAAAGAATTATTATTTTGTCCATTAGGGGGTTCAGGGGAAATTGGAATGAATATGAATCTTTTTGGTTATGGTGATAATGGGAACCATAAATGGATAATGGTAGATATTGGTGTTACATTTGCTGACGATACTATTCCGGGAATTGATCTTATTTATCCAGATCCAGGATTTATCATTGAGAGAAAAGATAATTTATTAGGAATAATTTTAACTCATGCTCACGAAGACCATATTGGAGCAATTGCTCACTTGTGGCCAAGATTAAAATGTAAGATTTTTGCAACCCCATTTACTGCAGTATTAATAAAAGAGAAATTTAAAGAAAAACATATAGATATTACTAAAGACTTACAAATAGTTGAGTTAAATGGAAAAGTTTCTTTGGAAGATTTTGAAATTGAATATATCACCTTAACTCACTCCATCTTGGAGCCTAATGGATTAAGAATAAAGACTCCAGCTGGTGTAGTCTTACATACAGGTGATTGGAAAGTTGACCCAAATCCATTAATTGGAGATGAGATAAATTCAAAAAGACTTAAAGAAATAGGTGATGAGGGTGTACTAGCAATGATTTGCGACTCTACAAACGTTTTTAGTGCAGGTAGATCTGGTTCAGAGCTCGATGTGAGAAAAAATTTATTGAATATTATGAGTAGATTAAAAAAAAGAGTTATAGTTACCTCTTTTGCGTCAAATGTTGCAAGGATGGAAACAGCATTTTATTGTGCTGAGAAAACAGGTAGACAAATTTCATTAGTTGGAAGATCAATGCATAGAATTTATAAAGCAGCAAGACAATGCGGGTATTTAAAAAATACAATTGATCCAATAGATCCAAGAGAGGCAAAAAATTTTGCTAGAGAAAAAATAGTTTATTTGTGCACAGGTAGTCAAGGAGAGCCAATGGGTGCTATGATGAGGATTTCAAATTATACCCATCCAGATGTTTTTATTGAAAAAGGTGATGCAGTTATCTTTTCATCTAAAATAATTCCAGGTAATGAAAAAAAACTTTATAAATTACACAATCAATTAGTAAAAGATGGAATTGAAGTGATTTCTGAGGAAACTGAATTTATTCATGTCTCAGGTCACCCTAACCGTGAAGATTTAAAAGATATGTATCAATGGGTTAAGCCAAAATGTGTAATTCCGGTTCATGGTGAACATAGACACATGATAGAGCACATTAATTTTGCTAAAGAGATGCAAGTGCCTCACCCTGTTCAAGTTGAAAACGGTGACATAGTAAAGCTATATCCTGGTGAAATTCCCGAAGTTTATGATAAAGCACCTAGCGGCAGATTGTACTTAGATGGAAATGTAAGTGTCGAAGAGGACTCACAATCTATAAAGGACAGAAAAAATTTAAGTAGTAATGGTTATTTAGAAATAACTATTTTAATTACACCAAAAGGAAATATTCATAATAGTCCGGTAGTTTCATTTAGAGGTATACCAATTTTACATCGAGATGAATTTATATATGGCTTAGAAGAAGAAATAGAGAAAACAACTAGAACATTTAAACTTGGAAATAAGCAACAAGAGCACAATCTTATTGATGCTTTAAAAATTGCATGCAGAAAGTTTACAAAAGAGATAACAGGAAAAAAACCACTTGCTAATATCAATTTAATAAAGATTTAATGAGCCCAACTGGACTAGCAATAATCTATATTATCATTTGGTGGATTGTTTTCTTTGCTATTTTACCAATTGATGTTGAAAGAAATAAGATCGTAAAAATTGATGGCGAAGACCCTGGATCACCAGAAAATCCAAAAATGCTGAAAAAATTCATTTATTGCACTGGAATTACAACAGTTTTATTTATAATCATATATCTATTGATGAAATTTGAATATTTGAATTTAAGAAATATAATCACATAAGATGTATATTTCAAAATCATTTATCCCTATACTTAAAAACAATCCTTCAGAAGCGAAAATAAAATCTCATCAATTAATGTTGAGAGTTGGAATGATCAAACAATCTTCAGCAGGTATTTATTCTTGGTTACCATTAGGTTTTAAAGTAATGAAAAAAATTGAAAAAATTGTAAGAGAAGAACAAGATAAAATTGGAGCACAAGAAATTTTAATGCCCACTATTCAATCGAGTGAAATTTGGAAAGAAAGTGGACGTTATGAGGATTATGGCGAAGAAATGCTTAGAATAAAAGATCGTCAGAGCCGTGAAATGCTTTATGGTCCAACAAACGAAGAACTTGTAACAGATATTTTTAGATCATCAATTAAATCATACAAATCACTTCCGCAACTTTTGTACCACATACAATGGAAATTTAGAGACGAAATAAGACCAAGGTTTGGGATCATGAGATGTAGGGAATTCTTTATGAAAGATGCCTATTCATTTGATATTACTGATGATGAGGCTTTATTTTCTTATAATAAATTTTTCTTATCATATCTCAAAACTTTCAAAAGGTTAAATTTGATAGCAATACCAATGGCTGCAGATACAGGTCCCATTGGTGGAAACCTTTCTCATGAATTTATTATTCTTGCAGAAACGGGCGAAAGCAAAATTTTTACTGATAAAAGAATTTTTGATTTAGATAGTGAAGGAACTGAATTAGAAAAAAAATCTTTAGAAACTTTAAGAAAAAAATATGAACAATTTTATTCAGTAACAGATGAAAAATTCAACAAAAAAGAGTTTGAAAATAAAGTATCTGAAAAAAACAGACTAATAACTAAAGGTATAGAAGTTGGGCACATATTTTATTTTGGAGACAAATATTCTAAACCTATGGGAGCATCTGTAGACTTGCCGGGTGGAAAAAAAGATTTTGTAAAAATGGGTTCATATGGAATTGGTGTTTCAAGACTTGTAGGTGCAATTATAGAGGCAAAATATGACGAAAAAAATGAAATCATGAAATGGCCAATTTCTATTGCACCATACGACATAGCAATAATTCCAATGATTAACAAAAATGATAATTTAGCACTCGACAAAGCTAATAAAATTTATTCAGAATTGGTAAAAAATAAGATTGAACCTTTGATGGATGATACAGAGGAAAATTTTTCATCAAAAATAAAAAAGATGAATCTAATTGGTGTACCATTTCAAATTATAATAGGAAAACAAAATGATGGTGATTTATTAGAATTTATTGAAATTGGTAAAGAAACCAAAAAAATTAGGCTCCAAGAAATTATAAGTATTTTAAAAAAACAAAAAGAAAAAATTTGATCTCTACTTTAGAAAAAGAAATAACTTTTAGATTTTTAAAAGCCAGAAAAAAAGATGGTTTTTTAAATGTAATATCAATTTTTTCTTTTATTGGTATTGGGCTTGGAGTAGCTGTTTTAATTATTGTTATGTCTGTAATGAATGGGTTTAGAACTGAACTCATCAATAAAATAGTTGGCTTTAATGCACATATAACTATTAAACCTTATTCAGAAAAAATTGAAATAAATGATAATAAAAAACAAGTATTGGAAAAATTTTCTAGTGAGTTTATTTTAAGTAACTCAGGAGAAGCAATTATAATTAAAAATGATATATCTAAAGGTATCCTTTTAAGAGGATATAATAATAAGGATTTTTCGAAACTAAAAATAGTTAAAGATGAAAAATTTATTGGTGATAAAGATAATCTTGCAAAAAATCATATTTCGATTGGAAAAGAATTAAGTTTTATCTTAGATTTAAAAATTGGCGACAATATAACTTTATTATCTTCATCTGGCGTAGAAACTATAATTGGAAATTTGCCAAGACAAAAAACTTTTAAAGTAACATCATTATATGAGAGTGGACTAATTGATTTTGATAGTAATATTGCATTTATAAATTTAAATACTTTAGAAGAATTTTTTAATCTTAACAGCAATGAAAGGAACCTAGAAATTTATTTCAAAAATCCACAGAATATAGAGAAACAAAAAAATTCTGTTCAAAAAATTTTTCCTACAGAATTTGTATATTCATGGTCAGATATGAACAAATCTTTATTCTCAGCTCTAAAAGTTGAAAGAAATGTAATGTTTATAATACTTTCTCTTATCATAATTGTTGCTGCTTTTAATATTATATCTGGTCTAACTATACTTGTTAAAAATAAAACTAGGGATATCGCAATTTTGAAATCTATTGGTGTATTAAATAAGTCCATAATAAAGATTTTTTTTCTAGTTGGATTTTTTATAGGTACAACAGCAACTATTTTTGGGATTATTTTAGGAGTAGTATTTTCATTATATGTTGAAAATTTTCGCCAACTACTAAGTACAATCTTTAATATTTCTTTATTTCCAGAAGAAATATACTTTTTAAGTTCGATGCCTTCGGAAATAAATTTATACTCAATTTTGATCATCTCTTTTTGCTCAATTCTAGTGACTGTAGTAGTATCAATTTTTCCTGCCTTTAGAGCTGCTAAGATAGATCCAATAAAATCCTTAAAATATGAATAGTGTAATTAAATTATCAAACATTTCAAAATCATTTTTTACTTCAAAAAAAATTAATGTTTTAAAAAAAATTAATTATAATTTTAAAAAAGGAAAAATATATTCTCTTATGGGACCCTCAGGTTCTGGAAAATCAACATTATTAAATTTACTTTCGTTAATAGACAGACCTTCTTCAGGCTTTCTAAGCTTTGAAAATAAAAAGATTGATTTTAATGACTCAACTCAGAATGATTTATTAAGAGCAAATAAAATAGGTATAATATATCAACAAGATAACTTACTTCCCGATTTTACTTCATTAGAAAATATATATTTGGCTGGTCTTGCAGCTGGTCAAAATAAAGCATCTTCGATTTTGAAAGCTAAAGATTTATTAAAAAAAGTTGGTTTAATAAATAGATTAAATCATTATCCATCAGAATTGTCTGGCGGAGAAAAACAAAGAGTATCTATTGCAAGGGCGGTAATAAATGAACCTGAAATAATACTTGCAGATGAACCAACTGGAAGTTTAGATCATGAGACTGCAAAAGAAATATTTGATATTTTAAAAAAACAATTAAATAAAGACAGAATAGTAATATTTGCAACTCATAATAGATTTTTTGCGAATAAGGCAGATTGCTTATTAGAATTAGTTAATGGTAATATAAAATCCATTAATGTCTGAGTCGAATAATAATAGTTTTCATCATTTAAAAATACATTCTCAATATTCAATATGTGAGGGAGCTATAAAAATTGATAACCTTAAAGAGTATTCAAAAGAAAATAAGCTTAAGAGTTTAGGTTTGTGTGATACCTCAAATTTATGTGGTGCACTTGAATTCGCTGAAAAAATTTCAAAAGCAGGGACCCAACCAATAATTGGTACACAAATAAATTTTAAATTTGAAGATACGATCGGTCTACTCCCTTTATTTGCTCTTAATCAAGAGGGCTATAAAAGAATTATAGAATTATCTTCATTATCATTCTTAAAAAATAATGAACTCTTAGATCCTCATGTGAATTTTGAAGAATTATTAATAAAGGATAAGGGGGTAGCTTTATTTTCCGGAACAGTTTTTGGTTTTTTTGGTAGTTTATTTGATAAAGGAAAATTTTCTGAAATAGATAATTTATATTCTAAATTGAAATCAAAATATCATGATAGATTTTATTTAGAAATACAACGTCATGGAGATAAAAATGAAAAAGAATTTGAAAAATTTAATTTATCAAAATCATTTAAATTGGAAATTCCTATTATTGCTACAAATGAAGTCTATTATATAAATCAAAATATGCATGAAGCTCATGATGCTCTTATCTGTATAAAAAATAAGACTTATATTAATGAAAAAAATAGATTGAGATTAACAAATCAACATTATCTAAAGAGCGCTTCTGAAATGAGAGATTTATTTGAGGATATTCCAGAAGCACTTGAAAATAACATTAATTTTCCATTGAGGTGTAGTTTTAAACCTTCATCTTCTAAGCCTATTTTACCAAATATAAGTACTGAAAAAGGTGGTGAAGCAGATGATATTTTAAGATCAGAGTCAATTAAAGGTTTGAGTCAAAGATTTAAAGAAATATTCGATATTAAGAAAAATGAAATTTCATCAAGTCAAGAATACCTAAAATATAAAGATAGATTAGATCATGAATTAGAAATTATAACTAAGATGAAATATTCAAGTTATTTCTTAATAGTTTCTGATTATATTAATTGGGCAAAAAAAAATGATATACCAGTTGGACCTGGCAGAGGATCTGGCGCTGGTTCTTTAGTTGCCTGGTGTTTGTCAATTACTGATGTTGATCCAATTAAATTTAATCTTATTTTTGAAAGATTTTTAAACCCGGATAGAATATCGATGCCAGATTTTGATATCGACTTTTGTGAAGAAAAAAGAGACTTAGTTTTTGAATATTTGACAAAAAAATACAAAGATAGCGTTGCACACATTATAACTTTTGGAAAATTAAAAGCTAGAATGGTTATGAGAGATGTCGGAAGAGTGATGGGGCTTTCTTATGGTTTTGTAGATAGTATTTCAAAAATGATTCCTTTTGATCCATCACGACCCCAAAATTTAACAGAATGCATTAATGGAGAACCAAGACTTCAAAAACTTATCAACGAAGACACTAGAGTAAAAAAATTGACTGAACTATCACTCAAATTAGAAGGTTTAAATAGAAACGTTGCTACTCATGCAGCTGGTGTTGTAATTGCTGATCAAAAACTTTCAGAAATTGTTCCATTATATAAAGATTTTACGGCAAATTTATTACTCCCATCAACTCAGTTTGATATGTACTCTGCTGAGAATGCTGGTTTAATTAAATTTGATTTCTTAGGATTAAAAACATTAACAGTAATTAATAATACACAAAAACTGATAAGAGAAAAAGTAAAGAATTTTGATATACAAAATATAGATTTTGATGATCAAAAAGTTTTTGAAATTTTGTCATCAGGGAAAACAGTCGGATTATTTCAAATTGAAAGTGCTGGAATGAGAGAAGCATTAATGCAAATGAAACCAAATCACATTGAGGATATTATTGCATTAGTTGCACTTTATCGTCCAGGACCTATGAGCAATATACCTACTTACAATGATTGCAAAAATGGCAACCAAGAACCTGATTATTTGCATCCATTATTAGAGGATATTCTTAAACCTACTTATGGAGTGATTATTTATCAAGAACAAGTAATGCAAATTGCTCAAAAATTAGCAGGTTTTACAGCTGGACAAGCTGACATCTTAAGACGTGCAATGGGAAAAAAGAAAAGAGCAGAATTAGAAAGACAAAAACAAAACTTTATTGCTGGTGCTGTAAAAAATGGAATTAGTAAAGATGTGGCTGCTGGAATTTTCCTTAAAATAGAGCCTTTTGCAGAATATGGCTTTAATAAAAGTCATGCTGCAGCATATGCTATAATTTCATATCAGACTGCTTTCTTAAAAACTTATTATCCTAAGGAGTTTATTGCTGCTTCAATGACTATGGATATTTCAAATCAAAATAAATTAAATGAGTTTTATGAAGAGTTAAAAAGGCTTAAGATTGAAATTGTAAGACCTGATATTAATGAATGTTTTGCTGATTTTAAAACAGATGGTAAAAAATTTTATTATGCATTGGGAGGCATAAAGGCTGTTGGTTATGAAGCTATATCTAATATAATTAATGAAAGAATTAAGAATGGTAAATTTGTTTCCATTGATGATTTTTTAAAAAGAGTAAACCCCAAAGATATAAATAAACTTCAATTAGAAGGTTTAGTAAAAGCTGGAGCATTTGACAGTATGAATGAAAATAGAAAATCATTGTTTAATTCTATTCCAAATTTTATCTCTAAATCAAAGAATTTTTTTGAAAATAAATCTGCGAATCAAATTGATTTATTTGGTGAAACCCAAGATGAAATAAACGATATGATTTTTAAAACAAATGATTGGGAATTTGAGGAGAGATTGTCAAAAGAATTTGAAGCTGTTGGTTTTTTTATTTCTGATCATCCTTTAAATCAATACAGAGAGGTATTTGAAGATTATAAAATTATAGATTATCAAAAATTTGTTAATAATGCTGAAATTAAAGACAGTAATATCGCAGTCACTTTATTGAAAATTCAGGAAAGAAAAACTTCAAAAGGAAATTCTTATGCAGTATTAAAGTTATCTGATTTAACGAGTGTTTTTGAATTATTTATTTTTTCTGATTTATTAGAATTAAACCGTGAAATTCTTAAAGAAGGAAACTCTTTTATTTTAACAATTATAAAATCGGTGAATGAAGACAATAGATTTACAAGAATAAATGTACAAAAAATAGCTTCTTTAAAAGATCTTATAAATCGTCCGATTAAGGAAGTCATATTTAACCTCAAGTCACTTAAAGAACTTGATGAAATATCAAAATTTTTAATTAACAAAGGTGAGACAACTGTCAAAATTAATATAGATGAAAATGACAATGACTTAAGTTTCGAATTAAAAAATAAAAGAAATTTGGATAGAAAAACCCTTAATCTATTAAGAAATAAGGAAATTTCGACATTAATAAATTAATTAATACTTGTTAATTTAAGAAAATCTTTGTAAAAACCCATAAATTTAACACGCACACAGTTATTGGTTTTATACCTCCGGTCCTTAAATGGAAATTACTGTGGTGGCTTAACCGGGAAAAAATATGAAGATACCTAACGTTACAATACAGCAATTATTAGAAGCAGGAGTCCATCTAGGTCATAAAACTTTAAGATGGAACCCAAAAATGAAAAAATACATTTTTGGCAAAAGAGACTCAATTCATATAATTGATCTTACTCAAACACTGGAACTTATTAAAATAGCTCTTGAAAAAGTTTTTAATGTTATTGAAAACAATGGAAAAATTTTATTTGTATCTACAAAAAAACAGGCCTCTGAAGCAATTGCTGAAGTTGCAAAAGAAACGGATCAATATTTTGTAAATTATCGATGGTTAGGGGGTATGCTTACAAATTGGGGTACAATTTCAAATTCTATTAAGAAATTAAAAAAATTGGAAAATGATTTAGTTTCTGAGAATAGAGGTTTTACAAAAAAAGAACTTTTAAAAATGAGTGTAAAGAAAGATAAACTTCAAAGATCACTTGGAGGTATTGCCGAGATGAAAAAGATTCCAGATTTAGTATTTATAATTGATACTAATTACGAGTCATTAGCAATTCAAGAGTCAGTTAAATTAGGTATACCTATTGTAGCTATATTAGACAGCAATTCAAATCCTGATGGAATTGATTATCCAATTCCTGGCAATGATGATGCTAGAAGGTCAATTGATCTATATTGTAATCTTATAAAAGAGACTATTATTGATGCAAAAAAAATAGCACAAACTACAATTACAAAAGAGTCTAAAGAGTCTTCTGGATCTGATGAAACAGTTTCTAAAAAGACAAAAATAAAAGCAAAAACAATTCAAGAAATTGATAGAGATAAATTAGATAAAAAATTTTCCATTAAAAAAGAAAAAAAAGTTAATTAACATGGCTGACATTGATAAAGTTAAAAAACTTAGAGAAGTAACTGGTGCAGGCTTTAAAGATTGTAATTTAGCTATTAAAGAGTCTAATGGAGACTTAAATAAGGCTGTTGAAATTTTAAGAGTTAAAGGAATATCCAAAGCGTCAAAAAAAATGACAAGAGATGCTAAGGAAGGAGTTGTTGCGATCAGTGGTGATGAAAAAAAAATGTCTTTAATTGAGGTAAACTGTGAAACAGATTTTGTAGCAAAAAATGATGATTTTGTAAATTTTGTTAAAGAGTTGAGTGAAATTAATAATGAGAAAAATTCAAATATTGATGAATTGAAAAAAAGTAAAATGAAAAATGATATTACAGTTGAGGATAATTTAGTAGCTTTGATAGCGAAGATTGGTGAAAAAATAACTATAGGTAAAACTAAAACTATATCAAGCTCTTCATCTACAAATTACCGATATCTACATACAGTAGTAAAAGATAATCTAGCTAAATTAGCAGTTATTGTTTCAATTGAAACAAAAGACAATTCTGAAATAGTAAAAACTTTTGGAAAACAATTGTCTATGCATATTGCTGCTTCAAATCCTTTAGCTCTTAAGTCTGATCAAATTGAAAAAACTATAATAGACAAAGAACAAGAACTAGTTACTGAAGAATTAAAAAATTCTGGTAAACCTGAAGATATTGCCAAAAAGATTAGTTTGGGTAAAATGAACAAATTTAAGGAAGAAAATGCACTTTTAACACAGGCTTGGGTGATGGAACCAAAAAAAAAAGTTCAAGATATTTTAAAAGAATTAGCTATTGAAGATTTAAAAATCAAGGAGTTTAGCAGAATAAAGATAGGGGAATAAATGTTTGATGAAAAATCACATAGCCTCAAAATGGATAAAGCCATTGAAGTTTTTTCTAAAGAATTATCATCCTTAAGAACTGGAAGAGCAAATTCAGCAATGCTAGATCTAATTCGAGTCGATGTTTATGGTCAGCAGATGCCAATTAATCAAATTGGAAGTATTACTACTCCAGAACCGAGAATGATAAACATTCAAGTGTGGGATCAAAACAATGTTTCATTAGTTGATGCAGCTATTAAAAAATCTGAATTAGGACTAAACCCTCAAATAGATGGCCAATTAATTAGATTACCAATTCCAGAATTAAATGAAGAAAGAAGAACCGAATTAAAAAAATTAATTAAATCAATGGGTGAAAAGTGTAAAGTTTCAATTAGAAACATACGTAGAGATGCAAATGATGATTTAAAGAAACTTTTAAAATCAAAAGAAATTGGTGAAGATGAGGAAAAATCTTTTGAAAAAAACGTACAAAATATAACTGATAAACATATTCAAATTGTTGATGAAAAAGTATCATCAAAAGAAAAAGAAATAATGACAATATGAACCCTTTAAATCATGTAGCCATTATCATGGATGGTAATGGAAGATGGGGGTTAAAATATAAAAGATCACGTAATGCAGGTCATAAAGCAGGATTAAAAACTGTTGAAAAAATAATTGAAGCTACAATTAGAAATAAGATAAGTTTTTTAACACTATTTGCATTTTCTACAGAAAATTGGAAAAGACCTAAAAAAGAAATTAATTATCTATTTACTTTATTAGAAAATTTTTTGATTAATAGAATTGACGATTTACATAAACAAAATATTAAACTTCAAATCTTAGGATCAAAAAAGTTTTCACCAAAATTAAATAAAATTTTAAGCAACTCTGAAAAAAAAACATCAAAAAATAAAAAATTACAAATAAATCTTGCATTAAATTATGGCTCTAAATCTGAATTAATTGAAGCTATTAAAAAAATGAAAAAAAATAAAAATACTATAACAGAAGAGAATTTAAGCAAAAATTTACAAACGAAAAACATGCCAGATCCTGATCTATTAATTAGAACCGGTAATACAAAAAGACTAAGTAATTTCTTGTTATGGCAACTTGCTTACTCAGAAATATTCTTTGAAAAAAAGTTATGGCCAGCCTTCAATGAAAAAGACTATAATAGAATCATAAAAGAGTACAAAAGAATTAAAAGAAATTTTGGTAAAATATGATCAATAAAGAGCTGCAAAAAAGAATATTTAGTTCAATAATTTTAATACCAATAGCAATATTTTTTATCATTAAAGGTTCATTTTTATTTAATTTTTTTATAATAATCATTTTTTTAATATCATCATATGAATGGTACATGATGAGTAAAAAAAAAAATTATCATTATTTTGGGTATTTTTTTTTAATTTTTTCATTTTATGCTGTTTATCAATTGAGAAATAATTTTGGAGATGAAAGTGAAAGTTTAATAGTTTTCTTATTTATACTTCTAATTTGTATTTCAACTGACATTGGTGGCTTTCTATTCGGAAAAATATTCAAAGGTCCCAAACTAACGAAGATAAGTCCAAATAAAACTTATTCAGGAATGATAGGTGGTTATTTGTTTTCAATTGCCACAATTTTTTTTCTCTTTGAATATTCAGAATTTTTATTTGATACAAATACAAAATGGTTACCTAAAGTTTATTTTCAAATCATTCTTATTTCTACCATTAGTCAAATAGGTGATATTATAATTTCATATTTTAAAAGATTATCAAAAATAAAAGATACAGGAAAAATAATTCCTGGTCATGGCGGTTTATTAGATAGAATAGATGGTATGATATTCGCTTTTCCATTTGCTTATATAGTTTATTTTTTAAATATTTTAGAAACGTAATGAAGAAAAAAATTGCTATATTAGGTTCTACAGGGTCAATAGGTAAAACTTTAATTAATATAATTAAACAAGATAAAAAAAATTTTGAAGTTATATTATTAGCTGCAAATAAAAATTATAAAGAGCTATTTAAACAGGCAAAAATTTTTAATGTTAAAAATATAATCATAAATGATAAAAAAAGTTTTTTAACTTTTAAAAAAAAATATAAAAATAACAAAATAAGAATTTTTCAAAATTTTGAAAGTTTAGATAAAATATTAAAAAGTAAATTAGACTATACCATGAGTGCAATATCAGGTATTGACGGATTGGATCCTACTTTAAAAATAATTAAAAAAACAAAAAAAATTGCTATTGCTAATAAAGAAAGCATTATTTGTGGATGGAATTTGATAGATAAAGAATTGAAAAAAAATAAAACGAAGTTTATTCCAGTTGACTCAGAACACTTTTCAATTTGGTCATTGGTTAAAGATTATAATTATAAATTTATTGACAAGATTTATATTACAGCATCAGGAGGTCCTTTTTTAAAATGGCCAATTAGTAAAATAAAAAAAGTAACACCAGCAAAAGCTCTCAAACACCCAAATTGGTCTATGGGAAAAAAAATATCTATTGATTCAGCAACTATGATGAATAAAGTTTTTGAGGTAATTGAAACTCAAAGAATATTTAATTTAAAAAAATCTAGTATTAAAATTTTGATACATGATAAATCATATATACACGCTATTGTTGAATTTAAAAATGGACTAAAAAAAATCCTAGCCCATGATACAAATATGAAAATTCCTATTTTTAATACACTTTATGACAACATAAATGAGGTAAAATTTCTTAAATCAAAGAATTTAGATATTAATAAATTAAATAATTTAGATCTAAAAAATTTAGATAAAAAAAAATTTCCACTAACCAAAATATTGAACAAAATATCAAATAAAGGTTCTTTGCTTGAGACAGTTTTAATAAGTGCAAATGATGAGTTAGTAAACTTGTTTCTAAAAAAGAAGATAAGTTATGTTGAATTACAAAAAAACTTATTAAGATTATTAGATCTACCAGAGTTTAGAGTATTTAGAAAAAAAATACCAAAGAATATCAATGAAATTAATAAGTTAAATACTTATGTGAGATTGAAAATTAAGGAGTTATGTATATAACTTCGGTGATGTTTAAAATACTTATTTTATTTTTTTTAATTTTTTTTAAGTCTAACTTGTTATTAGCGGAAATTATAAGCGACATAAAAGTTAGAGGAAATAGTAGAGTTTCGTCAGAGACAATAATTAATTTTTCAGGAATTACAATTGGTAAGGATGTTTCACAAAAACAATTAAATCAATCATTAAAAGAATTATATGAGACAAACTTTTTTAAAAATGTAGAATTTGAATTTTCTAACAAAATTTTATTAATAAAAGTAGATGAATACCCCGTAATTCAAGAAATCATTATTACAGGTGTCCCAGCACAAAAGACAATAAAAAAGATTAAAGAAAATTTACAGCTTAAAGAAAAAAATCCATTCATAGAGGCGTTAATTCAAACTGATAAAAATAAAATTCTAAATACCTTTAAACAATCAGGATATTATTTCGTAAAGATTGAGACAAAGATTGAACAAAATTCAAATGATACGGTAAATATTTACTATGAAATAAATAGAGGAAACAAAGCTACAATAAGTAAAATTAATTTTATAGGAGATAAGAAATATAAGAATAGAAAATTAAGAAGCGTGATCACCTCTGAAGAGGACAAATTTTGGAAGTTTATTTCAAATAAAAAGTATTTAGATATTGAGAGAGTCGAATTAGATAAAAGACTTCTCAAAAATTTTTATTTAGATAAAGGATATTATCAAGTAGAAATTAGTGACGCATATTCGCAAATAATAAATCAGGAAAGTTTTACACTTACATTTAATATAGACTCTGGTAAAAAATTCTATTTTGGTGATCTGGAATTAGTTTTGCCATCTGACTTTGATGAAAATAAATTTAATGATTTAAATAAGATATTTAAAAAACTTAAAGGTGAAAAATATAGCTATAGCAATATCGAGAAAATTCTAGATGAAATTGAAGCTATTGCTTTATTTGAAAATTATGAATTCATTAATGCAGATGTTGTAGAAACAATAGCTAGTAATAAGGTAAATTTAATCTTTGATATAAAAGAATCAGAGAAAATTTTTGTTAATAAAATAAATATTTTAGGAAACAATATAACTTCTGAGGAATTTATTAGAAATAATTTGATTGTTGATGAAGGTGATCCATTTAATAAGATTTTACATAATAAATCTATAAACAAATTACGATCTAAGGGTATTTTTGGTAAAGTTAAGTCTAAAATAATTGATACCGATGATGCTGGATTAAAAAATATAGAATTAACATTTGAAGAAAGACCTACTGGAGAAATAATGGCTGGTGCAGGTTATGGATCAGATGGATCAACTTTTTCTGTTGGAATTAAAGAAAACAACTTCAATGGAAAAGGTATTACTCTAGAAACTAATTTGCGTTTAACTGAAGAGTCTGTAAAAGGAAGTTTCAATTACAAACATCCAAATTTTTTGTATTCTGACAGAGCATTATCAACAAGTTTAGACGTAATAGAGACTGATAAATTAAATGATTTTGGTTATAAAAGCTCATTAAATTCAATTTCTTTAGGTACGTCGTATGAACAATTTGAAAATACATTTTTTTCACCAACATTATCAATTTCAAATGAATCTTTGGAAACCACATCAGATGCTTCAGCAGCATATAAAAAACAAGAAGGGTCTTATTTTGATACTAGTTTTTCATACGGTTTGACATTGGACAAAAGAAATTCTGCTTATCAACCTACCTCAGGATTTTATAGTAATTGGTATCAGCAATTACCGGTAGTTAGTGAAAATCAAACCATCGTAAATGGATACATCATAACCGGATATAAAGAGTTGCTTGATGATATGATAATATCTACAGGAATATACACTAGAGCAGTAAATTCTTTATCTAATGATGATGTAAGAGTATCTAGAAGACTTTATGTTCCTTCTTCTAGATTACGAGGATTTGAGTCTGGTAAAGTAGGTCCAAAAGATGGTGATGATCATGTGGGTGGTAATTATATTGTTACATTTAATACTTCGTCAACTATTCCATATGTATTGCAAACACAAGAAAATATGGATCTTAAAGTTTTTTTTGATGCTGGAAATGTTTGGGGTGTAGATTATTCTAGCTCGATGGATGACTCTGATGCAATTAGAACCTCAACAGGCTTAGCATTAGAAATAACAACACCAATTGGACCATTATCATTCTCTTTTGCTCAAGTTTTATCTAAAGCTTCTACGGATAAAACAGAGTCATTTAAATTTCAGCTAGGTACAACTTTTTAAGAATGAAAAAAATCCTTTTTTTTTTAGCATTTTTTTACCTTTTACCATTAAATGTCCTAAGTAACGAAATTTCTATAGTAGATATAAATTTTTTGTTAAAAAACTCTGAAAAAGGAAAAAAAATTCAAAAAGAGTTAGATAAATTAAATTCAAATCAAAAAAAAATTTTTGAAAAAAAACAAAAGAAATTGAAAGAAAAAGAAAAAAAAATTACATCAAAAAAAAACGTTATTTCTGAAGAAGAATTTAAAAAGGAAATTGAAATATTTAAATCAGATTTGAATAAATTTAATGATGAAAGAAGAGTATCAATTCAAGAAATGAATAAAAAGAAATCAAATATGATTGCAAATCTTATTAAAGAAATAAATGAAATATTAATTAATTATTCAAAAGAAAAAAATATCTCAACTATTATTGATAAAAAAAATGTGATAATTACCAGAGCAGAAAATGATATTACAAAAGAAATTTTATCAATTTTAAATAAATAAAAGTTTATGGATAAACTTAACAAAGATCAAATAGCAAATTTATTACCTCATAGAGAACCGATGCTTTTGATAGATGAATTGACAAATATTAAAAAATTAAAATCAGCAACAGCAATCATGAATGTTAAAAAAGACTCTTTTTATGTTGATGGACATTTTCCTGGTCAACCAGTGATGCCTGGTGTTTTGATTGTTGAGGCTTTTGGTCAAGCAGCTGCAGCTCTAACTGCTCATGGTATAGATAAAGAAACATATGAAAATAAACTTGTTTATTTGATGAGTGTAGAAAAAGCTAGATTTAGAAATCCAGTAATTCCTGATTGTAAGTTGGAATTAGAAATTGAAGCAATCAGATCACATGGAAAAGTATGGAAATATAAAGGTGAGGCTTTTGTAAATAAAAAAAAGATGGCAGACGCTATGTGGTCTGCAACTATTGTTGATAGGAAATAATTAGCAATAAATCTTGATAAGTGTTTTTTTCTTAATTTGATATTAAATCATTTTAATGACTAATCCTTTTTTTAAAAATCATGGTCCATTTAAGATTAAAAAGATTTTCGATATAATCAATAATAATTCACAGCTAAAAAAAGAAAATTATAAGATTTATGATATAAAAGATCTTACTCTTTCTACTTCTAAAGATATAACTTTTTTTCACTCTAAGAAATATTCCAATGTTGCTTCAATCACAAAAGCTAGTTTTTGTATTACAACTGATAGTCTTAAGCACTTTTTACCACCAACTTGTTCTCCGATTATAGTTGAGAATGTTTTACTAAGTTTGTCTTTAATTACCAAAGCTTTTTATCCAGACTCAATTAATGATGATTTTGATAATACTGTAAAAGAAATTGCTAAAACAAATTTTAATAAAAAGACTAGACATGGTAATAATATCTTAATTGGAAAAAATGTTAAAATTGGAAAAAATTGTTCAATAGGCCATAATACTATAATTGAAAAAAATGTTATAATTGGTAATAATTGTTCAATTGGATCAAATGTTATTATAAGAAATACGATAATAAAAGATAATGTTTTTATTTTAGATGGGTGTGTGATTGGAAAAAAAGGATTTGGTTTTTTTCCAAATAACAAACTAAATATAAGATATCCTCAAATAGGGATAGTATTAATTGAAGATAATTCTGAAATTGGTTGTGGGTCAACGATAGACAGGGGATCAATTTCAAATACTGTGATTGGTAAAAATACATTTTTAGATAATCAAATTCATATAGCTCATAATGTAAAGATTGGAAATAATTGTATCATTGCTGGTCAAGTTGGGTTTGCTGGCAGTTCTATTATTTCTGATAATGTCATGATTGGAGGTCAAGCTGGTATTTCAGGACATATTAAAGTTGGAAATAAAGTACAAATTGGTGGAGGTAGTGGAGTTATAAAAGATATTGAAGATAATTCAAAAGTGATGGGCTATCCTGCAAAAGATTTAAGACAATTTATTAAACAAAATAAATGATACATAAAACTGCAATAGTCGATAATCATGCAAAAATTTCCTCAAATGTAGATATTGGACCTTATTCAGTGATTGGACCAAATGTTGAAATTGATGAAGGAACGAAAGTTCAGTCCCATGTGAATATAACTGGGTATACAAAGATTGGTAAGAATAATAAGATTTATCCATTTGCTTCCATTGGAAGTAATCCACAAGATTTAAAATTTAAGGGTGAAAAAACTGAATTAATAATTGGTGAAGATAATACAATTAGGGAATATGTAACTGCTAATCCTGGAACAGTTGGAGGAGGAGGAGTTACTAAAATAGGAGATAAAAATTTACTTATGATTGGTGCACATATAGCACATGACTGTGTTATTAGTAATAATACAGTAATTGCAAATAATGCTGCTATTGCTGGTCACGCTCAAATTGAGGATGATGTAATAATAGGCGGAAACTGTGGAGTACAACAATTCACAAGAATTGGAAAAATGGCAATGATAGGAGGAATGTCAGGAGTATCAAGAGATGTAATTCCTTATGGTTTATCTTTTGGTAATAGAAATTATTTAGAGGGAATTAATGTAGTTGGGTTAAGGCGTAAAAATGTTTCAAATAAAGAAATTATGACTCTCCTGGAAGCATATAAGGAAATTTTTAAATCAAATCAATTATTTGAAAATTTAAATAATTTAAATGGAGCATTTAAAGAGAATAGATTTGTAAAAGAAGTTGTTGATTTCATTAGTAAAGATAAAAAAAGACCAATCTGCACACCTATAATTAAATAAAATGATTGGATTATTTCTTGGTGAAACAGATTTTCCAAAATTAATTATTAAAAAATTAAAAAAGAAAAAAATTAAATATTTGATTATTGATTTAACTAAAAAAAATATATTTAAGAATGATTCTAATTCGTATCATATTTCTATTGGTCAATTTGGCAAAATTCTAAATTTGTTAAATTACAAAAAATGCAAAAAAGTGATTTTTGCTGGAAAAATTGACAAACCGCAAATTAATAAACTTAAATTAGATTTAAAAGGTATTTTTTATATAACAAGAATTGTTAAAGCAGCTAAAAAGGGTGATGCAGCAATATTAAAAGAATTAATAAAAATTTTGTTAGAGAACAAGATAAGGGTAATAAGTTCAATTTTATTTAATCCAGAACTTACTTTAAAAAAAGGTATTTATTCAAAAATAAAACCAAATAAAGATGATGAATTGTATATTAAAAAAGGAATCAAAATTTTAAAAAAAACAAGCTCATATGATCATGTTCAAGCTGTAATTGTCAGAAAAAACGATATAATCAAGGAGACAAGAAGTGGAACAGGAAAACTTATCAAATCAATTAAAAAAAATAAAAGTCAAAATGGAGTTTTAATTAAATTTCCTAAAACCAAACAAGACTTAAGAGTAGATTTACCAACTATAGGTATTAATACATTTAAGGATTTAAAATCTAAAAATTTAAAAGGAATAGTTGTTAAAGGAAATCAAAATATAATTTTAAATAGGAAAGATTGTTTTAAATTTATAGATAAAAATAAGATGTTTTTAATTGCAAAATGAAAAAAATATTTATTTTAACTGGTGAAGCTTCTGGAGATAAATTAGCATCAACTGTAATTACAAATTTAAAGAAACTTCATGAAAATATTGAATATTTATCAGTAGGAGGATCAAATCTTTCAAGATTAGGTATAAGATCAATTTTTGATTTGAATGAAATTACTTATATTGGTTTCACAAGTGTTATATTAAATTTTTTCAAGATAAGAAATAAAATAAATTATACTGTAAATGAAATAATTAAATTCAATCCAGATATAATATTTAGCGTAGATAGTCCTGATTTTACTTTAAGAGTTTCAGAGAGAGTAAAAAAAATTAAACCGAATATTAAAATAATTCATTACGTGGCACCACAAGTATGGATTTGGAGAGAAAATAGAGTAAAAAAATTCAAAAAATTTGTTGATCATTTTTTATTATTATTTGATTTTGAAAAAAAATATTTTGATAAAGAAAATATTAAAAATACTTTTGTAGGTCATCCTTTATTAGAAAAAAAAAATTCTAACATTGATATATCAAATATTTCAAAAGAAAAAAAAATTATATCAATATTTCCTGGTAGCAGATTATCTGAATTAAAAACTCTTCTTCCAATTTTGGTTGAGTTCATAAAATTAATGAACACTAAATTTAATGAATACGTTTACATATTTCATTCTACTGAGGAAAATAAAAATAAAATAAGTGATGAATTAAAAAATCATAATTTAGAAAATATAGAAGTAATTTCTGACAGAATCATAAAGTCTGAAGTTTTACTTAATTCGGTATTTGCTGTTGCCAAATCAGGTACTGTCTCTTTAGAAATTTGCAATGCTAAAGTTCCATCAATAATAATATATAAGATAAACTTAATTAATTTTTTAATTATGAAATCTTTAGTCAAAGTAAAATTTGCTAATATTATTAACATTATTAATAATGAAGAAATTATACCTGAACTCCTTCAGGGGGAGTGCAATGCTAAAGAAATATTTAGATCTGTTGTTTACTTTTTAAAGAACCCTTCTTTGGCACAAAAACAAGTCGACGCATGTAGCCATACACTTAATCATATAAGATCGAAAAGTTCATCATCTGAAGAAGCTGCAAAAATTTTAAGTGAATATCTTATTGTTTAATCTTTTAGTTACCTCATCTCTACCAAGTGAAATAATTATATCATATATCCCAGGTCCGAATTTTGACCCTGTTAGTGCTATTCTTAAAGGCTGACCAACACCTTTAAAATTAGTATCATTCGTTTTAATAAGATTATTGATAATAGGTTCTAAAATTTCTCTACTTAGTTTATCTGCTTTCATCAACTCTTTCTTAAATTCTGATATAATTTTTTTTGCTTTATTATCAATTAGTTTAAAGTCATCCTTATTAAAATTTACTTCTTCTTGAATAATATATTGACCGTTATTAAAAATATCCTCTAAAGTTTTTGCTTTATTTTTTAAAAAAGTAAGTGAATTTTTAATTTTTTCACTTTTAGTATTAGAAATCGCTTTTTTAAAAATTTTACAGTAATCTGAGAATTGAACAAATAAATCCTTTTCGTTTATATTTTTAATATAATGTTCATTCATTGATAATATTCGGCTCATATCTAGTTTAGAGGGTGATTTTCCAATACCTTCAAGATTAAAATATTTGACACTTTCATCTAAGGTAAAGATTTCTTTATCTTTATAAGACCATCCTAATCTAAGAAGATAATTTCTAAGAGCATCTGGCATAATGCCAATTTTAGAATAATCGTCTAGAGTTGAAGCTTTATCTCGTTTAGATAATTTTTTACCATCAATTGTATGAATTAAAGGTATATGTGCAAAAGACGGTAAATCCCATTTCATTGCTTGATAAATCTGTATTTGCTTAAATGTATTTATTTTATGGTCGTCACCTCTGATAATATGTGTCATATTCATTTGATGGTCATCTACTGATGCTGACAAGTTATAAGTTGGAGTACCGTCATTTCTCAAAATAATAAAATCTTCGATTGTTTTGTTATCTATTTCAATATCACCTTGAACTAAATCTTTTAATATTGAGGTTCCGTCTATTTTACTTTTGAATCTAATTACTGGCTTTATGTCTTTAGGTGCCTCAGATTCTTTTTTGTCTCTCCATTTTCTATCATAAATATAAGGAATTTTTTTTTGTTTTGCTCTCTTTTTTTGTTCTTCTATTTCCTCACTTGAGCAATAACATTTGTATGCATGACCACTTTTCACTAATTCATTTGCAACTTTGATATGATCTTGAATTTTTTTAGATTGAATATATTCTTCACCATCGTAGTTTATACCGATCCATTTAAGAGATTTAATAATTTGGTTTTTATATTCTTCTTTTGATCTTTCTTTATCTGTGTCTTCAACTCTAAGATAAAATTCACCTTTTTGATTTTTTGCGTATAACCAATTAAATAATGCAGTTCGAACTCCACCTATATGAAGTGGGCCTGTAGGTGATGGAGCAAATCTAGTTGCTACTTTTTTCATTAAAATGGTTTAGACTATTTTTTTAGAAGTTTCTATATAAAGATACTAAAACACCTTGTACTTTCACTCTATCTGGGCCAAAAATTTTAGTTTCATAGTTTTTATTTGCACTTTCAAGAGCAATAACTTTACCTTTTTTTCTAATTCTTTTTAGCATAGCCTCATGTTCGTCTATTAAAGCTACAACAATTTTTCCATTATCAGCTGTATCTGTTCTTTTAATAATTACTGTGTCACCCTCATGAATTCCTGCCTCTATCATTGAGTCCCCTTGTACTTTTAGACCAAAATAATCACCATTTTTTTCTAAATTACTTGGTAAAGGTATTCTTGAAACTTCATTTTGAATAGCTTCAACAGGAGTTCCAGCAGCAATTTTACCTAAAACAGGCACTTCAGTCTCATCTGATAAAGGCTTGCCTTCATCTAAGCCGCCTTTGATAACACTTGGTGAAAAACTATTATAAATATCGTTAGCTGAAGCAGTTTCTGGTAATTTAATAACCTCTAAGGCTCTAGCTTTATGGGCCAATCTTTTAATAAATCCTCTCTCTTCTAATGCACTGATCAACCTGTGTATTCCAGATTTTGATTTAAGATTTAAAGATTCTTTCATCTCTTCATAAGAAGGAGACACACCTGAACTTCTCAACTTCTTGTTGATAAATAAAAGTAGGTTTTTTTGTTTTTTTGTTAGCATAAGAACAAATATCGTACAAAATCTGTTCTATAAAAGTTCTCTTCAATTCACAATAGTAAAAAAAACAATAAAATAGGGGATTATTTGATCAAAGAACTGAAAAAATAGAATTATTCTTTAAATCTTTTAAAAGTGATTCACCAATTAAAAATGTTTTAATTGAAGTCTTGTTAGATAATTCTAGAAGCTCATCCTTTGTTTTAATTCCACTTTCAGAAATTAATGGACCAGAGTGATTAATTAAAACATCATGAATATCTAAAGTATTTTTTATATCTGTTTTTAAGGTTTTTAAATTTCTATTATTTATACCAATTAAAGCATCTTTAAACTTCAGAGCCTTTTTAGCCTCCTCAACGGTATGTACTTCAATAATGACTGACATATCTAATTTCAAAGCTTCTTCATAAAGATCATCTGCAAGGTTTTCACTAACACCAGCTAATATGATTAATATTGCATCAGCACCATAACTTTTTGCAAGTGGTATTTGAAATTTATCAACAAAAAAATCCTTACAAAGAATTGGTAAATTTATTTTTTTTTTAATTTCACTTATATGTTTTAAGTTTCCTAAAAAAAAATCTTCCTCAGTTAGTACTGATAAACAGGTTGCTTTATTATCATTATATAAATTGGCTATTTTGACAGGATTATAATCTTTGATTATTACACCAGCAGATGGGCTAGCTTTTTTAATTTCAGCAATAATTGAAAATTTACTATTTTTTATGTTATTTTCGATTTTAAGTTTAAAATTAATAAATGTTTTATTTTGATCAATTAAACCATTTAATGAGTCTAATGAGATATTCTTTTTTAAATTAATTATCTTCTTTCTTTTATTTTGAATTATCTTTTCAAGAACATTTTCAGTCATTTTGTATTTTAGCTAAATGATTAATTACTTTACTGGATAAAATATGTTTTCTTGCATCATTGTATGCATCTTTAAAATTTTGATAAGTTTCACTAACTATAAGCCCTGCAGCTGCATTTAAACACACTGATTTAGAAAAATCATTATCCTCACCCTTAAATATATCTATCATTTTACTTCCATTAAATTTTGCATTATCACCAATAAGATTTTCAAATCTATCTGCATTTACATTTAATTCTTTCGGATCAATAATTATTTCAGAAATCTTATTATCTTTTAATTGCATAACGTTAGTTTTGGCGTAAGGTGAAATTTCATCTAAACCATCTTCACTATTCACAATCCATGCAAATTTTATATCCAAATTATTTAAAGCGTTTGCAAATATTTTTAAAAGTTTTTTATCAAAGACACCGACTACTTGTCTCTTTACTAAAGCAGGGCTACTTAATGGTCCAATCATGTTAAATATAGTTCTCTTACCAATTTTTTTCCTTGTTGGGCCGACAAATCTCATCGCACTATGATAATTCGGTGCAAACATAAAACCAAAATTATTTTTGTTAATTTGATTTTCAATTTCTTCTGGCTCAAGATTTATTTTAATATTTAAAGCTTCCAATACATCACCAGAACCACATTTTGAGGATACTGCTTTATTTCCATGTTTTGCTACTTTAACTCCCATACTCGAAAGTAATAATGCTGATGCTGTAGATATATTCAGTGTATTCATACCATCTCCACCAGTACCACATGTATCAATACAATTTTTTACACTTACTCTTTTAGATTTATTTCTAAGTACATACACCCCTCCAGCTATTTCATCTGAAACTTCGCCCTTAGCAGATAAAAGTGTCAAAAAGTCAAATATTTCTTGGTCATCTGCCTTGCCATCCATTAATAACTCAAAAGCAGCCTTACTTTCATCGAAAGTTAAATTTTCTTTATTTCTAATTTTTTCTATAAATTGTTTCATTAATTTCAAATTTTAATAAAGTTCTTTAAAATTTTAATACCTAACTTAGTTTTAATACTTTCAGGATGAAATTGCACTCCATGTACTTGATAATTTTTGTGTCTTACACCCATTATCAATCCATTTTCAGTTTCAGCAGTAATTTCAAGATCTTTTGATAGTGACTTTTTATCAATAATTAAGCTATGATATCTTGTAGCATCAAATGTTTTTGGAAGATTTTTCAATATACCGATTTTTTTTGAAAAGATTTTACTAGTTTTTCCATGCATAAGTTTTTTTGCTTGAATGATTTTCGATCCAAATATTTGACCAATTATTTGATGACCTAAACAAACACCTAGTATAGGTATCTTTTTATAGAGTGTTTTAACAATTTTAAGGCAATTTCCTGATTGATTTGGATTTCCAGGTCCAGGAGAGATAACTATCTTACTATATCTTTTCTTTAATATTTCAGATGACGTAATTTCATCATTTCTGATTACATCAACACTTACTTTTAATGATGACAAATAATGATAAAGATTAAAAGTAAAACTGTCGTAATTATCTATTAAAATAATTTTTTTCATTTTAACGCGTTTATTAAAGCTTTCGCTTTGTTAACTGTTTCTTGATATTCTTTTTCAGGTTTACTGTCTGCAACTATCCCTGCACCTGCTTGAACATAAAATTTATTTTTTTTTGCTACTGCAGTTCTTAAAGCTATACATGTATCAAATTCTCCATTAGCAGAAAAATAACCAATACCCCCAGCGTAAACTTTTCTTTTTGTTTTTTCTAGTTCATCAATTATTTCCATTGCTCTAATTTTAGGTGCTCCTGATACAGTACCTGCAGGAAAACCAGCAAGAAGTGATTTAAACTTAGAAAATTTCCTATTATATTTTCCTATTACATTAGAAACTATATGCATAACATGTGAGTATTTTTCAATTATAAAACTTTCTGTCACTTTTACAGTGTTTATCTTAGAGACTTTTCCCGTATCATTTCTTCCTAAATCTAAAAGCATTAAATGCTCAGAAAGTTCTTTTTTATCTTTGATAAGATCTTTTTCATAAAAAAGATCCTCTTTTTTGGTTTTGCCCCTTGGTCTTGTTCCTGCAATTGGTCTTATTGTAATTTCATTATTTCTAAGTCTTACTAAGATTTCTGGACTGGCACCAATAATTTGAAAATCACTAAAATTGAAGTAAAACATAAAAGGGGAGGGATTAGTAATTCGAAGTTTTTTATAAATTTCAATTGGTTTTTTTGTAAGTCTAGCCTCAAATCTTTGGCTTAGAACGACTTGGAATATATCTCCTAACTTAATATATTTTTTAGCTTTATTTATCATTGAGATAAATCTCTTTTTTGATGTATTTGACTTGACGTAAAAATTTTTTGAATTTTGTGTTATTTTGTAATCAATACTTTTAAATGAAGACTGAACTAGTAATTGGACAAGATTAGATTTGATTTGATCATATTTTTTTTGATAATTTAAGATTTTTTCATCTTTAAAAATATTTTGAATATAAAATATTTCTTTTTTAAAGTTATCATGAATAATTAAAGTTCTTGGACGTAAAAGCCTTACATCTGGTAATTTTAAATCATCTTTGCAATTATTTGGGATTTTTTCAATATATCTAATTGAGTCATAAGAAAAATATCCTGATAAAAGAGAGCAAATTTTTGGTAAATGCTTAGGTGTATTAAACTTAAAATCTTCAATAATTTGTTCAATTAAAATCTCAGGTTTCTCTTTTAATTTAACCTTTCTATTATTTTGTATTATATAAGAATTTTTATTGTTAAATTCCCATATCTTATCTGGGTTTTTTCCGAAAATTGTATATCTGCCTTTAATTTTTCCTTTTTCTACAGACTCAAAAATAAAACTATTTTTTTCATCTAAAAAATTGTCAATTAAATTTAATATTTCATTATCTTTTTTTACTTTTTTAGAGTGATAGATTATTTGATTTTCTTTGTTTCTATGTCGAAACTTGAACTCTTTAAAGCTTCGATTAATGATCATTTAAAATAGTTTTTTACTCGTTCTAATGTTTTTTTATTTAATGTAACATCATATTTATTATTCAAAAATAAATCGTATGATTTTAAAATACTGTTTTTAGTATTTGAATTTAACTTATTAGCATACTCGTTGAATTTGTCATCATTCTCATTGATTATCTTATTATTAAATTTTTTTATTTTAGCTAGATAAACATTGTTTTGTTCGTCATTTATTAGAGTATAGGAGTTTTCTTGCAAAGAATACAAAACTTCTACTGAATTAATATCAAATTTTTTATTATCTTTAATTGAATTTAATTTCAAAGTTTGGATGTTATTTTGACCAAGTTTTTTAAAATCATCATCATTAAAATTTTTTTGAGTAACCTTTTCTAGTAAATTCCGGTTATAATCAAATTTATTTTTTTGAGACACAAGTTCAATCACTTCATTCCGTGTTTGAGTATCGTTTAAATCTGGTCCTCTTTCCTCTATTTTTCTTATTTTATAAAGGATAAAATTATTATCATTTTCAAAAATATCATATTCATTAGTTCTTAAATCGAATATTTTTTTTTCAATATCACTTTTTTCTGAAGAAAATTTAAAATTTTTTATTTTAGTTGGTTTGATATCTAAGTTTGAAACAATGTTATTAAATGAAACATCATTTGAGATATCTATTTCAATTTGGTCAATTTTGTCAAAAAATGCTTGATCAAACTCTTCAGATCCAATCAAATTTGAAGGATTGATTATTAAATAGTCAAAATCAAGATATTCTACTTTTAGATTATCTTTATTTTCCCTAATAAACTTTTCTAATTCTTGATCTTTTATAGCTGATTTTTTTTTGTAAAAAGTTGATAAGTCGATAAATTCAATTTCTAGATTTCTATTTTCATCATTATATAATTTTTTTACCAAAAAATTAGGTGTAACAGTTCCAGCTCCAACAAAATCAAATAAATTTTTTTGAAGTTCTCTATTTCTTAGTCGAGCTTCAAATCCAGGGGCAGACTGATTATTTTCGAGAAGAAACTTTTCATATTTAATTCTTTCAAAATTTCCATTATCATCATGAAAATTTTGATTAGATTTTATCATTTGAAATAAAGTATTTTCTGAAATTAAAATATTAAAGTCTTTGACCTCTAAATCTAATAAAGTAGTCGATACAAGTGTTGATAAAAGTTCCTCAATAATATTTTTATCTAAATTTTCTCTAATTGTTTGCTCTGGTATATTTGATTGATTTATATGATTTATAAAATCTTGTGCAGAAATATTTTTATTATTTATTTTTGCAACATTATTTGTATTTCCACTACTAAACATTCCTCCCATACCCCAAAAAACGAATGGGATTATCATTATAAAAACAAGTAAACCTGCAAATTTTGTTTTGGCAAAATTTCTTAAACTATTTATCATATCTTATAAATTTATTGATCTATAAAAAACAAAGCTATAAATTAAAATATACCATATGACAAATAAATATATGTATTTTATTGCTAATTGGAAAATGTTTGGTGGTTTAAACACTTTAAATTCATTACATAACGTAGAAAAATTTTTAAAAAAATTTAAGAAAAATAAGTTTACTAAAATAATCTATTGTCCTCCCTATACTTTGATAAGACCTATGTCAAAAAAACTTCAAAAATCTAGAATTAAAGTTGGTGCTCAAAATTGTCATGAAGCAGAAATTCCAGGTGCATTTACTGGATCAGTAAATCCTTCAATGTTAAAAAATGTAGGTGCTAGATATGTGATTATTGGTCATTCAGAAAATAGAAGAGATGGCGAAGATGATAAATTGATAAATCGCAAAATAAAGACTTCTTTAAAAATGGGGTTAAAAGTAATTTTTTGTATAGGTGAAACCTTAAAGGAAAAAAGAAAAAAAATTACAAAAAAAATATTAATTAAACAAATAAAAAATGGGTTACGAAATATTAAAACAAAAAAAAACATAATTATTGCTTATGAACCTGTTTGGGCTATTGGGACTGGTTTAATTCCGAAAATAAAAGATTTGTTTTTGACAATAGCTTTTATAAAAAAAAGAATGAAAAATGTTAAGATTTTATATGGTGGTTCGGTAAATCCAAAAAATATTCAACAATTAAAAATTATAGATAATATAGATGGTTTTCTTGTGGGGGGAGCTTCTCAAGATTATAAAAAATTTATTGATATAATCAAAAAAACATATAATTAAGCCACCATGGAAAATATACTGTTAATTTTGAATATTATACTTGCGTTTATTTTAGTTATTTTGGTCTTGATGCAAAAATCTGAAGGTGGCGCTTTAGGTATTGGTGTTTCTCAAGAAAGTTTTATGTTTTCAAGAACAGCGGGTAATTTTATGACAAAAGCAACAGCATTTGTTGCTATGCTTTTTATTATATGTAGTTTAGGTTTAACAATTATATCTAGAGGTGATTTGGCACCTACTTCATCAGTTCTTGATACTGTTGAGGAAAAAACAGAGGATACACCCGAAATTCCAGAAAATAATAATTAATACTTTCCATTTACTTTTTTATTCGCTATAAGATACTTCCATGGCGCGATATATTTTTGTCACGGGCGGCGTGGTTTCTTCATTAGGCAAAGGCCTTTCTTCAGCATCCCTAGCATACTTGCTTCAATCAAGAGGATATAAAGTTAGATTAAGAAAATTAGATCCATATTTAAATGTTGATCCAGGTACAATGAGTCCATTTCAACATGGTGAAGTTTTTGTTACTGATGATGGAGCAGAAACAGATCTTGACCTTGGTCATTATGAGAGGTTCTCAGGTGTTTTAGCAAAAAAATCTGACAATATCACAACTGGAAAAATTTATAACGATGTTCTAAGGAAAGAACGTAAGGGTAAGTATTTAGGTAAAACTGTTCAAGTAATTCCACACATTACAGATCGAATTAAAGAATTTATTAAAAATGATTCCTCTAAAGAAGATTTTGTTATTTGTGAAATAGGAGGAATTGTTGGAGATATAGAAAGTTTACCATTTGTCGAGGCTATAAGACAATTTGCTAATGATATTGGCAAAAAAAATGTATTATTTATTCATTTAACTCTTGTTCCATATTTAAAATCTTCTGATGAAATAAAGACAAAACCTACACAACATTCCGTCAAAGAATTAAGAAGCATTGGAATTCAACCTGATATAATAATTTGTAGAACCGAAAGACCAATACCTTTAGAACACCGTAAAAAAATTTCGTTGTTTTGTAATGTTCACATTAAAAATGTAATTGAAACAGTTGATGTTAAAACAATTTATGAGGCACCAATAAGTTTTTCCAAAGAAAAATTAGATTTACAAGTTCTTAATTATTTCAACTTAAGATCAAAAAAAGTTGTTAATCTAAATCCTTGGAAAAGAATTACTAAAATAATTTTAAAAACTAAAAAACAAATTAATATAGCTATTATAGGAAAATACGTTGAGCTTAAAGATGCGTATAAATCAATAGATGAGGCATTAACTCACGGAGGTATAGAAAATAAGGTCAAAATTAATTTGGTTAGAATTGACTCAGAAAAATTAAAAAAAAATGAGATTAAATCCAAGCTAAAAGGTATTTCTGGAATCTTAATTCCAGGGGGATTTGGAAAAAGAGGAACTGATGGTAAAATTGAGGCTATAAAATATGCTAGAAAAAATAAGATTCCATTTTTAGGTATATGTTATGGAATGCAGATGGCAATTATTGAATTTGCAAGAAATGTATTAAATCTTAAAAAGGCCACATCTACAGAGTTTAATAAAAATGGGTTACCAGTGATAGGTTTAATAAATGAATGGAATAAAGATGGAAAAGTTATTAAAGGCACAGACAAAGAATTAGGTGGAACTATGAGGCTAGGATCATATGAGGCTAAATTAAAAGAAAATTCAATGATAAAAAAAATTTATGGAAAAAAAATGATCGAGGAGAGACACCGTCATAGATACGAGGTAAATATCAATTTTAGGGATAGATTTGAAAAAAAAGGTATGATCTTCTCGGGTTTGTCTCCAGATGATATTTTACCAGAAATAATTGAATTAAAAAACCATCCATGGTTTATTGGAGTTCAATTTCACCCAGAATTTAAATCTAGACCTTTATCACCTCATCCTTTATTTTCATCATTTATTAAAGCATCAAAAAATTACAAATGAGTAATATAAAAGTAAATTGTGGACAAATAGAAATCTCAAATGATAATAAGATTTGTATTATTGCAGGTCCATGTCAACTTGAAACAGAACAACATGCAATGGATATGGCTGGAAAAATTAAGGAAATTACAAATAAATTTAAAGTTGGATTTATTTATAAAACATCATTTGATAAAGCTAACAGAACAAGTCTTAAGGGCAAAAGAGGGGCAGGTTTAGAAGCGTCCTTACCTGTTTTTGATAAAATTAAAAAAGAGCTCGGAATCCCAATTTTGACAGATATTCATAATATTGAGCAGTGTGCAATTGTTGCAGATCATGTTGATGTGATTCAAATACCAGCATTTTTATGCAGACAGACTGATTTATTAATTGCTGCTGCAAAAACTAATAAAATTATAAATGTAAAGAAAGGACAATTTCTAGCACCATGGGATATGGTAAATGTAACTAAAAAAATTTCAGACTCTGGAAATAAAAATATTTTAGTTACAGAAAGGGGCGCAAGTTTTGGCTATAATACTCTCGTCTCAGATATGAGATCATTACCAATAATGGCTAAGAATGGTTATCCAGTAATCTTTGACGCTACACATTCAGTTCAACAACCTGGTGGTCTTGGAGAAAAAAGTGGAGGACAAAGAGAATTTGTAGAATATTTGGCAAGAGCAGCTGTAGCAGTAGGTGTTGCTGGAGTATTTATTGAAACTCATCAAGATCCAGACAACGCTCCATCAGATGGACCAAATATGGTGCCACTTGATAAGTTGGAAAATTTATTAAATCAACTTACTGATATTGATAATTTAATAAAAAAATTGTGAGTAAAATTCTAAAAGTAAAGGGTCGTCAAATTTTTGACAGCAGAGGAAATCCAACTGTCGAGGCTGAGGTGTTTACAAAAAATAATAGTGCTAAAGCAATATGTCCATCAGGTGCTTCAACCGGAACAAACGAAGCATTCGAAAAAAGAGATAAAAGTAATCAAAAATATCTAGGTAAGAGTGTTTTAAGTGCCGTAAACTCAATTAATAAAAAAATTTCAAAAAAATTAAAAGGACAAAATGTTCATAATCAAGAAAGAGTTGATGCTCTTATGATCAATTTGGATGGATCAAAACAAAAAAATAAATTGGGTGCTAATGCGATCTTAGCAGTATCTATGGCGGTTAAAAAACTTTCTGCTAAAGAAAAAAATATTCCTCTATATAAAAATTTTTTTATAAAAAAAAATTTTAAGCTACCTTATCCAATGATGAATATCATAAATGGTGGGGCTCATGCTAATAATGGTTTAAGAATACAAGAATTTATGATCAGACCTGATAAAGCCAAAAGTTTTTCAGAAGCTATGAGAATATGTTTTTTAGTTATTAAAAATTTAAGCAAAATATTAGAAAAAAGAAAATTATCTACTTCAGTTGGCGATGAAGGTGGCTTTGCCCCAATGATTAGCAATAATAATCAAGCTTTAGACTTAATTGTTTCTGCAATAAGAAAGTCAGGTTTTATCAATGGCAAACATATATCTATTTGTTTAGATGTTGCTGCAAATGAGTTATACAAAAAAAATAGATATTCTATTCATTCAAAAAAATACATTTCAGTTGAAAAATCTATAAAAGAATACAGTAAGATTATTAAGAAATATAAGATTAAATCATTAGAAGATCCTTTTGCTGAAAATGATTGGATATCATGGAATAAAATTATGAGAACAATAAATCAAGTCCAAATAGTTGGAGATGATCTTTATGTTACAAATCTTGAAAGATTAAAAAAAGGTTTTTTGAATATTTCATCAAACGCTATTTTGATAAAACTTAATCAAATCGGTACTGTTTCAGAAACTCTTGAAGTGATTAAATTTGCTCAAATAATTGGTTTTAATACAATTATTTCTCATAGATCTGGTGATACGGAAGATACTTTTATTGCTGATTTAGCAGTAGGGACTAATTCAAGTCAAATTAAAACAGGATCTCTAGCAAGATCTGAGAGAGTGGCTAAATATAATCAATTATTACGCATAGAAGAAGAACTTGGCAAAAAAGCTATAATGAATAAAATTCATTAATGTTTCAAAAATTAAAAAAAAATTATTTTTTGCTAATTATAACTTTTTTAATTTTTTACTTTTTCTTCAATCTTTTGTCAGGTGAAAGAGGCCTTATCTCATATTTTGAAAAAAAAGATCAGTTAAATATACTAAAGGCTAAAGAATCATTACTTAAAAATCAAATTAAAGACTTGGATTTCAAGAATTCGTTATTAAGTGACAATCTAAATCTTGATTATATCGAAACATTAATTAGAGATAGATTCTTATTTGGAAAAAAAAATGAGACAATTTATATAATTAAAACTTATGACACAGAAAATTAAACCTAGACATCCTGAAAAAGTTAAAAATCCTATAAACCCAATTAAAAAAAAACCATACTGGATAAAATCAAAATTAATTAATAGTAAAGAATTTTTTATTACAAAAACTGTTGTCAACAGAAGTAATCTTGTGACAGTATGCCAAGAAGCTAATTGTCCAAATATCACTGAGTGTTGGAGCAAAAGACATGCTACATTTATGATTATGGGGGACACATGCACTAGAGCTTGTGCATTTTGTGATGTTAAAACCGGTAAACCAGACAAATTGGATCCTTTTGAAGATATTAAGATAGCTAATGCAGTTAAAAAATTAAACTTAAGACATGTAGTGATTACTTCTGTTGACAGAGATGATTTACCAGATGGTGGATCAAATCATTTTAAAAGAGTAGTCGAGACTACTAGAAAAAAAAATCCAGACACTACTATTGAAGTTTTAACACCAGATTTTTTAAGAAAAGGAGACTCCTATAAAAAGTTACTAGAAGCAGATTTAGATGTATTTAATCATAATATTGAAACTGTACCAAGACTTTATTTAAAAGTTAGACCAGGGGCTAGGTATTTCGCATCACTAGAACTTTTAAAAAATGCAAAAAAAAATAACACTAAAGTGTTTACTAAATCAGGAATAATGGTTGGTCTTGGAGAGGAGCATGATGAAATATTACAAGTTATGGATGATTTAAGATCTGCAAATGTCGATTTTATTACAATCGGTCAGTATCTACAGCCATCTGTAAAACATCATCCTCTTGAGAGATATTATCATCCAGATGAATTTAAAGAGTTAGAACTCATTGCAAAATCAAAAGGTTTTCTTTTAGTTTCATCTTCTCCTTTAACCAGATCCTCTTATCATGCAGACGAAGATTTTGCTAAACTTCAAAAAAATAGATTAAACATTAATTAATGCCTAAAGCTTCTGTAAAGAGGTTGATTGAATGTCAAAAAAAAGATTTAATAAATCTTGTCCTTGATATTGAAAAATACCCTCAGTTTGTTCCTTTTTGTTATGATGCGAAAATCTACGAAAATAAAAACGAAGGTGATTTGAATAAAATAATTGCTGATCTTACTATTGGTAAAGGACCATTTAAAGACACTTATAAAAGTGATGTAGTCTTTAACAAAATAAATGATACTATTTTTGTTAAAAATATTGACGGTCCTTTAAATCACTTATCAAATAATTGGACATTTACGGATAAGATGAATGGAATTACCGAAGTAACTTTTGATATAGATTTTGAAATTAAAAACAAATTTTTAAATTCTTTAATGGTTGTCTCTTTTCAGTTTGGATTAGAAAAAATAGCTGACGCTTTTCAAAAAAGAGCTGAAGATTTATTTGGAAGCTCTAAGAATTAAATCTAAAGCCTTTTTTACAGTAGCCTTTTGTATCGAGGACCTTTTTTGACTTTTAAATAAATACTCGTTTATTCTAATTTTATTATCGTGTTTAATCCCAATATAAACTAAACCTACAGGTTTTTGTTTAGTACCACCTTTAGGTCCTGCAATTCCAGTTATTGCAATATTAATATTAGCTTTTGAGATTTTTGCTAAGTTATTTACCATGGATTTACAACATTCGTAACTTACAGCACCGTACTTTTTAATGATATTTTTATTAACTTTTAAAACTTTAATTTTTGATTGATTAGAATATGTAATTAAACCTAAATTAAATACTTTTGATGCGCCATTTATCGAAGTAACTGTGCTTGCAAGTAATCCACCTGTACATGACTCAGCGAAAGAAACTTTAATTTTCTTTTTAATTAATAGTTTTATTAAAGATTTCATCAAATAAAATAACTCTTTAAAACCATAAAACAAATCAATGATAAGACAACATAAAAACCCGCACAAACATCATCCATTATTACACCAAAACTATTTTTGTAATTCTTATCAAAATAGCTTACCGGAAATGGTTTTACTATGTCAAAAAATCTAAATAGTATAAAGCAAATAAAATAAAAAATTATTGCTTCATCAGAAGATTTTTCAGTACCATGTGAAATTTCATAAAGATAAATTGGTATAGATTGACCAATTAATTCATCTATAATAATTTCTTTTGGATCTTTGTTATCATTATTTTTAATATGAAATGCAACTGATAAAAAAGATAAAATAAAGATTATTATTAAACCAATCAATATAATATTTGAAGTTAAGTTTAATACATGAAAAAAAATATAAAGTATTATTATTGTAGTTAATGAACCGAAAGTGCCAGGAATTTTAGGAATTTTTCCAAGACCACACATTGTAACAAATAATGTATTTAAAGTTCTAATCATTTTTAAAAATTGAGACTATCACTTCACAAGCAATAGCTTTTTCTTTTCCTATTAAACCTAATTTTTCTACAGTTTTACCTTTTAAATTAATTTGATCTTTATCTAATTTTAACAGTTTTGATAGTGAATTGATTATTCTATTTCGGTACTTTGAAACTTTAGGTTTTTCGCAAATTAGATTTATATCAAGATTATTTATTGAAAAATTAGATTTATAAAGATTTTCTATAATAGGCTTCAACATTTTTGGTGATCTAATGTTAATGAATTTTTTTGTATTCGGAAAATGAGTTCCAATATCTTTTCTTCTTATAGCACCTAAAATTGCGTCAATTATTGCATGTAAAATTACATCTCCATCTGAGTGTCCTTTAAGTCCTGAATGAAAGGGAATTTTTATTCCACCTAAAAAAAGTTTTTTATTTTTAATTAATCTATGGATATCAAAACCAATACCATAATAAGTTTTAGACATTTTAGTATCATCTAAGTATGTAATTTTGTTATTTTGATTTTCTCCTTTTATAAATTTTATTTTCAGATTTTGATTTAGATAAAAAGATGCTTCATCACTTACTTTTTTTTTTTCTTTAATTGCGAGTTTATATAAATTTTTAAATCTAAATGCTTGTGGAGTTTGAGTTAATAAAGATTTTTTTTTATCTAAATTGAATATTTGACTTTTGATCTTATATTTTATTGAGTCTCTTGATGGAATTACCGGAATGACTGCTTTGTTCGTTTTTAAATTTTTTGTTAAATTTTTGAGTAATTTAATAGAAAAATTTGGTCTTGCTGCATCATGTATAAAAACATTTTTTGGTTTATATTTTCTTAGATATTTTAAAGCAATCAAAGAAGAATCTGATCGTTCTTTGCCTCCTTTTATAAAACTTACAATTTTAGGGTATTTTTTGTTTTTAAGATGATTAATATTATTTGTTACAATTAAGATTTTTTTAAAAAGATTTGAGTCTAATGATTTTTGAACTGAGTGATCAATAATTTCTTTATTCTTATATTTATAGAATTGTTTAGCTAATTTCCTATGAAATCTCTTACTTTTACCTGCTGCTAATATTACAAAATAGTTGTTCATTTGTTTAAATGCTATAATTCTAAATTATGTTAGAATTTTTGAAAAAAAATATATTCATTATTGTTCTATCTACTATCACACTTATTGTAGGTTTTTTAACTTTTTTAACATTTATTGATAGAGGTTTCATAGAACTTAATGAAAAAAATTTACAATATCTATTAATTTCAAATATTTTTTTACTATTTCTATTATTTATTTTTATTTTTAATGAAATCAAAAGATCTATCAAAAATGACATTGATAGAGATGGACTATCATCAAATAAAAGATACATAACATATTTTTCGTTGTTTACATTAATTCCATCTATTTTGATTTCAGTTTTTTCATTATTTCTATTTTCTTTTGCTCTGGAAAAATATTTTGACAAAAAGGTTACAACTGTAGTAAATAATTCATATGAACTAGCAAAGAATTATGTTCAAGAAGTTAGAGATAAAATTGAAGCAGATATAATATTAATTGCATTTGATACTAATAAAAGTTCTAAGTTTCTCAATGATAATTTAAATGAGTATCTAAGATTTCTTAGAACACAAAAATTAATCAGAGATGTTGATGCAATACATATAATAGATAAAGATAAAAATGTTTTATTTTCTAGTGAACCATTTGAAAAATATGTTCCTCCTGTTGATAGAGCGCTTAATTTAGTTTTAAATGATGATCGTCCTTTGAAAATAGTAAATGCACCGGCAAATATTTCTGCAGCAATAATGCGGTTACAATCTTTTGAGGATAGATTTTTATATGTGATTAAATATTTAGATAAAAATATATCAAATTATCTAAACGAGTCTCAAGAGGCTATTAACTTCTATTATAATGTTGAGGAAAGAAGTACTGGTATAACTATTTCATTTGCAATTATTTATATTATAATAGTGACTTTGTTATTATTCGTATCTATTACTATCGCTATAAGGTTTTCTTCACGTTTTTTTAGATCGATAAATAATCTTATATTAGCTTCTACAGCAATCGGTAAAGGTGATTTAGAGGTTAAAGTTCCTGAGATAAAAACAGATAAAGACCTAGAAATTTTAAATAAAAATTTCAATATGATGACTGATCAGTTAAAAAATCAACAAGAAAAATTAATAATTAATGAGAGACACGAAGCATGGAGCAATTTAGCTAGAAAATTAGCTCATGAAATTAAGAATCCTTTGACACCAATACAATTAACTATTGATAGAATAAAAGATAAATATTTAAGCAAAATAGTTGAAACTGATCAATCAAATTTTAAAGAAAATTTAAAAATTATAAATAACCAAATTAAACAAATTGAAAATTTAGTAAATGAATTTTCAGATTTCGCAAGAATGCCAAAACCAATTCTGAAAGATAACGATCTTATCAAAATCCTTAATGAAAATATTAATTTGTTGAAAGAAATAGACAAAAGTATAATTATAAATTTTAAAAATGATTACGGCAAAATTTTACTGCATTGTGATAGGGAACAAATAAGTAGAGTTTTTTTTAATCTTATTAAGAATTCTATTGAGAGTATTCAACAAAAAGCTGATAAAAATGCTGATTTTGAAAAGAATATAAAGATTGAAATTTTAAATAATAATGACCATATTAAAGTCATAATCATTGATAATGGTATAGGATTGGATAAGATAAATAACGTTAAAGATATATTAAACCCTTATTTCACAACAAAAAAAAATGGAACTGGATTAGGATTATCAATAGTTAATAAAATTATAAATGATCATGAAGGTAAACTTTTATTTTTTCCAATTACAAATGGTGCAAAAGTCGAAATAATTTTTAGGTTAAATGTCAGTAGAAATTTTAATAGTTGATGATAACTCGGATATAAGAAATATCTTAAATGATCTAATCTTAGATGCAGGATATAAGACGAGAATTGCTGCAAATTACAATCAAGCCTTATCCGAAATTGATAAAAAAATGCCCGATGTCGCAATTTTAGATGTTAAATTAGATAAGGGTGATAATGATGGAATTGAATTATTAACTCACATAAAATCTAAAAATAAAGATGTACCAGTTATCATAATTACTGGTCACGCAAATATAGAAATGGCTGTTAACTCATTAAAGCACGGTGCATTTGAATTTATTGAAAAACCTTTTGATCAAACTAGATTATTAAATTTTGTAAAAAGAGCAGTTGAAAATTTAAAACTTAAATCGCAAAATAAAGAATATGAAACAAAATTATTTTACTCTTATGAATTAATAGGAAATAGTAAAAATATATCCAATATTAGGGAACAAATTGAAAAAATTTCAATAACAGAAAGTAGAGTCTTAATTAACGGACCATCTGGATCAGGAAAAGAATTAGTAGCAAGAAAAATTCATAAACAATCCAAAAGAAATAATAAACCATTTATAATTTTAAATGGTGCGTTACTAGATGCAAATAAATATGAGTTAGAATTATTTGGAGAAGAAAAAATTAATGGTTCAATTTCTTATGGTGCTTTAGAAAAAGCTAATCAAGGCACATTGTTAATTGATCAAGTATCTGAAATTCCTTTAGATATTCAATCTAAAATATTAAGGGTTTTAACAGATCAAAAATTTAAAAGATTAAATGGCAATGATGATATTAATGTAGATGTAAGAATTATTTGTTCGTCTAGCAAAGACCTTAAAGAAGAAATATCAATTGGAAATTTTAGAGAAGATCTTTATCATAGACTTAATGTTTTTGAAATTAACATAAAACCTTTAAACGATAGAATTTCTGATATTCCTTTATTAATAGAATATTTTTCAAAGAAAATTTCTGAAAACTACGGTATTAAGAATTTAGCTATTGATGACAATGATAGTTATATTCTTAATCATGATTGGCATGGAAACGTTAGAGAATTGCGCAATCTTATAGAACGAATTGCAATTTTACAGCCAGAGAATAGAGAGAAAATTTCAATTATCATAAAAGAGTCTTTAAAAAATGATAATTTTGATAATAAAATAGCTGAAAATAACCTATCTGTCCCTCTAAAAGAGGCTAGAGAAAAATTTGAAAAAGAGTATTTAACTATTCAACTTAAAAAATTTAACGGAAATATATCAAAAACAGCAAGCTTTGTTGGTATGGAAAGAAGTGCCCTTCATCGTAAATTAAAAGGCTTGGGAATAAAAGAATTTAATTAATGAATATAATTATTTGTGGAGCTGGGAGAGTAGGTTTTACAATTGCAAAACTTTTAAGTGAGCAAGGTCACTCAATCACAGTAATAGATCAATCAAGTGAAGATATACAAAAAATCAATGAAAGCTTAGATGTTAAAGCAATTGTGGGAAAGGCCACATATCCATCAATTCTTGAAAAGGCGAATGCAGTTGAAACAGATATGATAATAGCTGTTACAAGAAATGACGAAATTAATATGTTAATTTGTCAAATAGCTTTTTCAATTTTTAATATACCAAAAAAAATAGCAAGAATAAGATCTCAAGATTATTTAAATCCCAAATTTTCAGGTGTTTATAATAAAGAGAACCTGCCAATTGATGTGATTATTTCACCTGAAAGAGAAATAGCTAAATCTATTCAACGTAAATTAGAAGCCCCAGGAGCTTTGGATAGCGTTCCATTTGCAGATAATAAAATAAAGTTACTTGAAATTTTAATTAAGGATGATTGTAAATCAATAAATATAAAATTTAATGAATTATCAAAAAAATATCCAAAATTAGAGGCTAATATTATTGGAATAAATAGAGGCGATAAATTCTTTATTCCCAAGAAAACAGATGCAGTCAAAAAAGATGATAAAATTTATGTAATTATAAATTCATCACAAATGGCAGAAACTTTAAAAGCTTTCGGAAGAGAGGAGAAAATTTCAAAAAAAATTTTGATAATTGGTGGTGGGAATATTGGATTTAATCTTGCAAAAAATATTGAAGAAACTTTGGAAACGATAAGAGTTAAAATTGTCGAAAAAGATAAACAACGAGCAGAATATTTAGCAAGTGAACTTAATGACTCAATTATAATTAATGGTGACGGATTAGATGAAGAAGTTTTGACAGAGGCAAATTTAGATGAAGCTGAGACCGTACTAGCATTGACAAATGATGATGAAGATAATTTGATGGTAAGCGTTCTTGTTGAAAAATTTGCAAAAGATCAAAAAGATTTTGATGATAAAAGAACAATGGCATTGATTAATAAACCAAATTATTCTTTACTTCAATCTTCACTTAAAATTGATGATCTTATCGATCCTAGGATGACAACTGTCTCGAGTATATTAAAACACGTTCATAAGGGAACAATTGAAAATGCCTATACCATATCAAATGGTGAATATGAGGTAATAGAAGCAGAAATAATTGAGTCTTCTGAATTAATGAATATGGAAATAAAAAATTTAAGCTTACCGGATGAGTTAAGAATTGGAGCTGTGCTAAGAGATGGAAAAATCATTATTCCTAGATCTAATTTTGTTTTTAAAAAAGAAGACAGAGTTGTTTTTATTGTCAAAAAGGACTCAATTTCTTTTGTAGAAAATATCTTCAGATTAAGTTCTGTTTAAATTGATGATAAAATTACAACTTAAATATTTAAGTTTCTTTTTTGGTCTTATTTCAATTTTATCTTTTTTTAATATTATTTACTCTTATTATCTTAATCTATATCTTAATCTAAATACTTATTATTTTAGTCTGATCATATCTCTTTTGATATCTATTCTTTTTTTTAAATTAAAAGCTAATGAAAAAAAACAATCAATATTTGATAAAATTTTAACTGTCTTGTTAGGATATATTTTAATTCCATTAATTTTATGTATTCCGTTTTATTTTAGTATTTATAATCTAACTTTGCTTAATTCATATTTTGAGACAGTTTCTGGATTTACTTCAACAGGTTTTACTATCTTTGAAAATATTAAAAATATTGATCAAAGTTTGATTTTATGGAGATCGTCTACCCAATGGATTGGAGGTCTTTATTTTCTTTTTTCTATAATCTTTTTAATAGATATCTATGACGAAAATTTTAAAAAGACCTTAACAAATTTTATATCTTTTGATAGTTCAGAAGTTTTTAAACAAGCTTTAAAAATTTTCTTTTTATATTCTGGTTTGACATTAT
>CACORY010000007.1 GCA_902629695.1 uncultured Pelagibacteraceae bacterium
TTCAGAACACTCACTAATTTAAAATTTCCATTAGAAAAAGTTGTTTTTGGAGTAAACAATGAGCTAGTTGAAGCAAAATTTAAAGGGATGTTTGTTACAGCTGTTTTTGGCAAATTAAACATAAAAACAGGTGAATTAGTTTTTATAAACGCAGGTCATGAAAGTATTCTAACTTTTGATCAAAATAAAAACTATGAATATATTAAATCAGATATGCCACCTATTGGGATTGTAAAATATTTTACAGAGTCGATGGTAAAATCAAACACTATTAATTTAAAAGACAAAACTTTTGTAGTTTATACGGATGGTGTAACAGAGGGTTATCTTAAAAATGGTGAGGAATTAGGTGCAGAAGGAGTACAAAAAATCATAGATGGTATGTCAGAGGTAACGCCAAAAACTATTGTGGAGTCTATTGAAAAAGAACTTAATTGGGGTGCTGAAAAGCTAAGAGATGATATTACTTGTATGGCAATAAATATTGCTAACACAGAAATAATTAAAAAGGCGAAATAACTCATTTTTTTGAACCTATTATGAGTACATACTTGTACTAATTAATTTATTTTTATGTAAAAAATATATTTTTATGAAAAATTTAATTAAAATTAGGCAAAGTGTATTCAAAGGTGTAATTAAGCCTAAAATATTTTTAATTTTATTTGCATTTATCTTTTCATCTCTAGCTTTTGCAGCAACTTTGACGGTCACTTGGTTAGATGGAAGAATACCAGGAGGTAATGCTAATTGTAAAAGTTTTGATAACGAAACAATGGATCAAGACAGCACCGAAGACCCAATGGACGTTGCTTTTAGCACAGATGGTTTAATGGTTTTTTCTGGTAACTTAAGACAAGACAATGATCGAGGTATTGGTAATTTATCTATGAACAGATTAGGTACAGCTTTCGATATGACTACAGTAAAAAATAGTGATTGTAATGACCTTGATGCATTTAGGATTAATCTTGCATCAGGCGGTGAACTTGGAGGAGATATTGAGAATATTCAGATAGTAGATGATGGTAAAAAATTTTTCATTATGGATCGATCTGGAGAACTTGGAAGATTTGATTTATCTACACCTAATGAATTTGAAACATTTACATATGTTGGAAAACTTTCATTTTCAAATGAAAAAGATTCTTTTGCAATAAGCAGAGATGGTACAAAAGTTTTTACTTTAAACTCTACTAATAATGCTCCTACTGTCACCACTTTTTCACTTCCAGGTCCTTACGATGTTTCTTCAAAATCAGAAACGCATCAAGTCAATTTAACAACTCTTGGTCTTGAATTAAATGATGGGTCTGATGACAATGGAAGTGATATTGAATTTAATAATACAGGAAGTGCGATGTTTGTTTTAATGAAAAATGACACTTTCGATGGCTCAAAATTACCATTTAGTTTTATTCATCAATTTAAATTAGGAAAAAACTTTGATGTATCAACTGCTGAGTATGTTGGAAAATATCAAGTTGCCGACTTTGGTAATGTGCATTCATCTAGAGAGGGGACAGGGAAGCCAAGAGGTTTTACTTTTTCACCAGATGGGATGAAAATATTTATTGTAGAAATTCAAGGAAATTTTGGTGGCGCCAATTCAGTAGATCAAATTAACTCGTTTCAATTAGAATGTCCTTATGGTCTAGTTGCTTGTGTGTCAGAACCAAATGCAATTATTGGTTCTCAAGTTGAATTAGCTAAACAAAATATTGCTTTAAATATTTCTACAATTTTTAAAAGATTTGAATGGATTAAAAGAAATAGAGATCAAGAAGATCTTACGAGCCATAACATAAATTTAAATTATCCTAACCCTTTATTAGAGGCTCTAGCAATGAACCTTGAACCAAAAGCAAAAAAAACTATTGCATCTCTGGTGAGTAAAAATCAAAAAAATAAGAAAAAATCTAAATGGTCCTCATGGAGTTTAGGAGATATTTATATTGGTAACTTTGAAAAATTAGGATTTGAAAAAGCAAAAAGCATTAAGGCAAAAGGACTTACAATAGGTGCCGATAGAAAACTTGGAGAAAATAAATTTTTTGGCTGGGCTATACGATATGGAGATAATAAATCAAATATTTATACCTCTCAACAAAATACAGAAATGGAGTCGTTAACATTTAATTTATATGGAATTACGCCAACTAAAGATAACAAATATATAAATGCAGTGGTAGGTTTAAGTGCATTAAGAATTGATAGTATTTACTTAGGAAAGATATCTGGACGTAGAAATGGTAAGCAAGCTTTTTCAACAATAAATTTCAGAACAAAAAATCATTATGGCAAATTAAATATTACTCCATCTGGAAAACTCACTTACGGGATTACAAGACTATCTGATTATACTGACTTTATAAGTATGACAATAAACCCATCTACAACTGATGTAATATATGACTCAGATACTTTTGAAAGTGGAGAGTTAGCAGCAGGTATATTATTTGAAACAGAGGAATTTAAAACTGAGTGGGGTACTATCCGTCCAATGGGAGCAATAGATTTTATTTATGACTTTACTTCTGATATTCATTACAATTATTCCTATTCAGGCTCCAGTGAAGTGAATCAAGATACTATTACCGGTGCTTATTCTAAAAGAAACTTAAGAACTACCATTGGTTTTGAGGCTATATACATTGATGGTTATACTCTTTCTCCTATTTACGAAAAAGTTTCTAAAATAGAAGAAGGGAAGATTAGAGAAACTATTTCAGAGACGTTTATTATAAAGTTAAGTCGCACAAAAGAGGAAAACAATAGTAGTTTTGCATTAAATTTTGATCCATTTTCAGATAAGCCTGCTAATTTAAGTTATACAAAAAAAATTAATGGTTTAGATATTAAATTAAATTCAAATTATTTTGGATTTAACAATAGTGTTGATTATTTTACAAATTTTGAAATCTCAGGAACTTTTTAGTAAATCTTGAAGTTTATTTTCTTTTTCTAACGCTCTAACTTCATCATAACCACCAATGTGTTGATCATCAAAAAATATTTGTGGAATAGTTCTTTTACCGTTTGCTTTTTTAATCATTTCATCCATAGCCCCATCAACTGTTGCAATATTAATTTCATTGTAGCTTGCGTTGTTCCTAGTTAATAATCTTTTTGCAGCATCACAATAATTACAAAACGGACCTGTGTAGATTGTAATTTTTTTCATATTTTATAAGTAATCACTTTTTTTTAATTTACTAGATAATTGTTTTCGAGAATATTCAAATTTTTTTCTGTGTTTAATACTTTTTTCATGAACTCTTTTTCTCCATAATCTAAATGATGAGGGTTTAAGGGATCGTCTCATAATTTTTATAACAGCAGATTCTGAGTAGCCAGTCTTTTTTTTGATTTCCTCAAAAGTAATCCGATCAGCCCAAGCTGCCCATATGACCCAATCTGGACTTTCCAGGTTTGGCTCTGGATTTTTGACTTTGGTAATTGGCCTGTGACCTTTTTTTTTCATAAATCCTTTATATTTGAAAAAAATCAATAATGCATTTTTTTTAGGATCTGATATATTAGAATCTGATAGTCCTTCTTAGCCATCTTTAGCTCCCGGTTTTTAAGGACTATCTTTTTTTTTATGCTCCCCTTAGATTTTTTCCTTTTTTTGCAGATTATAATCTTTTTATTTATCACACCCGGAACTCCTCGAGTTGTCATTGTATCTTACTCAATGAATTATGGTGTTAAAAATTGTATTTGGACTGCTTTAGGAGACATTACTGCAAATTTATTTCAAGCAACTTTAGTAATTTTTGTTATTGGAAATTTTTTGTCAGATAATCCTGGATTTTTAAATTTATTTAAATGGTTAGGAGTGTTGTATTTAGTTTATTTAGCTTATGATGTGTACAAATCTTCACCTAAAGATGTAAATTCAAAAAAAATTACAACAAAAAGTATTTTTTCTTTTTTTAAAGATGGTTTCTTAGTTGCAGGCACAAGTCCAAAGGCATGGTTGTTTTTTCCGTTAATATTTCCTCAATTTATTGACTTCAACACCAACTATGTGGTGCAATTTTTTATTTTGATTACTACGTATGTTGTTTTAGATTTTATCTCTTTAATTGGTTATGCATTACTCGCACAAAAACTTATTACGTGGATTAAAGCAAATCCTAAAACAATTAATACAATCTCAGCGAGTGTTTTAGTTATAATAGCTTTAATTATTATTGTAACACAACAATATTAATGCATGCCCAAAGTAGTTTTTGCCTCTTGCAATAGATTAAAATTATTTATTTAATTAAGAATTAATTAATTAATAACAGAAGGAAATAAAATGAAAATCAATAAGATAATCTTGAGTTTTATTTCTGCAGTAGCAATTTTACTTTCAACTTCAGTTGTTTCTTTTGCAAAAGTAGTTGGTGATAAAATTGTTTTAGGTGCTGCTATTTCATTAACTGGAAAATATTCATCTAATGGTGTTCATACACAAAACGGTTATAACATGGCTGTTGATAGAATTAATAGCATGGGTGGTGTTAAAGTTGGTGGAAAAACTTATAAGTTTGAAATCATTTATTATGATGATGAATCAAACCCAAAAAGAGCAGCTCAGTTAGCAGAAAGATTAATCTCACAAGATGGTGTTGAGTTTATGCTTGGGCCATATAGTTCAGGTTTAACAAAAGCAATTGCTCCTGTAACAGAAAAGTATGGTGTGCCAATGGTTGAAGCAAATGGTGCTTCTAGATCTTTATTTACAAAAGGTTATAAATATCTATTTGCAGTGTTAGCTCCAGCAAACTTATATCTTGATGTTGCTATTAGAACAGCAGTTGAGTTAAATGGTGGAAAAGGTGTAAGAATTGCACAAGCATTTGAACAAGATGCATTTTCACAAGACGTTAGATTAGGTATTTTAGATGCAGCAAAAGACACTGGATCTGAAATTATAATCGATGATAAGCTTCCAAAAGAGCTTAACGATATGGCTGCAACATTAGTTAAAGTAAAACAAATGAAGCCAGACGTACTTGTTGTATCAGGACACACAAAAGGTGCATTAACTGCAATCAGACAAATTGCTGAAATGAAAGTTGATGTTCCAATGTTAGCAATGACACACTGTGATGCTGCGAAATTATCAAAACAACATGGTAAAAATTCTCAGTACGCTTTATGTGCTTCTCAATGGCATAAAACACTAACATATAAAGATAACTTCTTTAAAGATGGTATGACTTATGCGGCAGATTTCCAAAAAGAATTTGGATATGATCCGCCGTACCAATCAGCAGAGTCTTCTGCAGCATTGTTAGTTTTTAAAGATGCATTTGAGAGAGCGAATTCTTTCGATCAAAAGAAAGTAAGAGACGCTCTTGCAGCGACTAATATGCAGACATTCTATGGAAATATTAAATTTGCACCGGGTGGTCAAAATGTTGACAAGCCTATGGTACTTTTCCAAGTAATGTGTGATAGCTCTGGGAAATGTGAAAATAAAGTTGTAGCTCCACTTAAGTGGGCATCAGCTAAATTGATTCACCCAATTCCTAAGTGGTCTAAAAGATAATAACTAATCTATAAATACCCCCTAAATTTTAGGGGGTATTTTTTTTTAAGGGCATTTTATGGATTTCATGGTTTTCCAATATCCGATGATAACTGTTCAAGCTTGTTTGGATGGAATTCTGCTTGGCATTTTATTTGCATTGATTGCTTATGGTATGGCTTTGCAATGGGGTGTTATGAATATCATTAATATTGCCCAAGGTGATTTGGTTATTCTTGGAGGGTACATTGCTTACTTTATGTATCTCTATGGAATTCATCCTGCTTGGGGTGTGATTGTATCACCAATTATAATGTATTTTGTTGGAGTCGGAATTTATAAATTAGTAATAAATAAAGTTGTAGATCGAGATTTATTTATCTCAATCCTTGCAACTTTTGGAATAAGTATTCTTTTCATGCAGCTAATGAACTTTGCATTTGGTGCAGATGTTGTTTTAGCTAACTCGGGTTATGGAACTACATTTTTATTTGATAATGCAGTAGTTTTACCAAATTCAAAAATATTTTCTGCTTTTATAAGTATTGTATTTGCCATTTGTTTAGTAATTTATATGAAAAAATCTAAACTTGGCCGTGCAATAAGAGCAACTGCACAAAACGCTAGAGCTGCAAAGATTTTAGGAGTTGATACTGAAAAAGTTTATGCTGCTACTTTTGGTATTAATGCTGCACTTTGTGGTGTTGCTGGAGCATTAATATCAATAACTTTCACAATTCATCCTTATATGGGGTTACCTTATACAATTCGATCATTTATGATTGTAATTGTTGCAGGATTAGGAAATTTACCTGGTGTTGCAATGTCAGGTATGGGACTTGGTGTATTTGAAGAGTTTGCTGATTATATATTGGGCACGGAATTTAGAATAGGTTCTGTGTTTTTACTATTAGTTTTAATTCTTGTTTATAGAAGATTTAAATTATCAAGAAAAAGAGAATACCTGAAATAATGAATAAAAATGTAATATTATACGCAGCAATATTAATATTTGGATTAGTTGCACCTTATGTTTTTCCAGCATTTAAAGTTCAATTGTCTATTCTTTGTGTACTGATTGTTTTAGCTACTACATGGAATATTCAAGGGGGTGAAATGGGTTATAACACTTTTGGAAATATTCTATTTTATGGTCTAGGAATGTATTTATGTGCTTCTGTCCAAGTTGGAATGTTTTTTCCATTAGCAGAATGGACTGAAAGTGGAGGAGAAAAAACTTTTGTTCACACACCTTCTCAATTTTTTCAAGGAATGGCAGTTGGTTTAGTGGTTGCAGCAGTAGTTCCAACAATTGTTGCTGGACTCATTGGTTATGCGATCCTAGGATTAAGAGGACATTATTTTGCAATTTGTACTTTGGGTTTAGGAGTGGCTGCGGGAGAAATTTCTGGAGGAATAGAAATTATTGGAGCAGGACAAGGTTTTACCACTCCACCTTTTCCAAACGTTGGTGGATTAGAGGCAAGAGGAGAATTCTTTTATTTTTTAAGTTTTGGTGCACTTGTCCTTACTTTCATAGCAGTGAGATCGATTTACTCAACAAGATTTAGATTAATTCTTAATGCGATCAGGGATAATGAAGATAAAGCTGAGGCGATGGGAATTGAAACAATGAAATATAAAATAATTGGCTGGATGGTATCAGCCTTTTTCTGTGGTTTAGCCGGAGGTATTATGGGTGGACTTGTAGGTTACATCGACTCAACCGATGTAGCATTTGATGGAAGAGAAATGGGAGTCTTTATGGTTCTGATGGCAATCTTAGGTGGTAAGGGAACTTTGTGGGGACCAGTAATTGGAGCAACTGTATTCCATATTTTCAAAGAAGGATTTTGGACATTCTTTTTAGGATGGCAGTATGTGGCTTTAGGAGTTTTAATCGTTGTGATTGTTATTTATTTCCCAGAGGGAATAATGGGATGGTTAAGAGAAAAATACCCAGAGAGATTTGGTGAAGTAGTAGATGAAAAAGATCGAAAAGCACAGGTAGAATTAAAATGAGTATTTTAGAAGTTAATAATGTTAGTAAATCTTTTGGTGGTGTTAAAGCTAATGTTGACATTTCAATGACGGTTGAAAAAGGAAAAATATTTGGATTAATTGGTCCAAACGGTTCAGGAAAAACAACTTTATTCAACTCAATAGTTGGAACTTATCCTATAGACAATGGTTCTATCAAATTTAATGGCAAAGAAGTTTCTGAATTACCTGTGCCAGTAATTGCTAAACTTGGATTATTAAGAACATTTCAGCAAACAAGAATTTACGGAAAATTAAATTGTGTAGATAATATGCTTATTAGTCACAAAGGAAGTGATGAAAGTATATTAAAAATATTTTCTAAAATTCCAAAAGACCTAACTGAAAAGGCAGAAAATTTATTGAACTTTGTTGGACTTTATCAAAAAAGAAAATTAAGAGCTGGTGATTTATCGTTTGGTCAACAAAAACTTTTAGAATTAGCAATGGCATTAATGAATGAGCCAGAAATGCTTTTATTAGATGAACCAACTGCTGGTATTAACCCAACATTGATCAATGGAATTATTGATCGGTTGATTAAAGTAAATCAAGATTTTGGAATAACTCTTTTAGTTATTGAACATAATATGAGAGTTATTATGCAATTAGCAGAAAGTATTTACTGTTTAGCTCATGGCAAAATGCTTGCAAAAGGCACACCAGATGAAATTAAAAATGATAAACGTGTTATCGATGCGTATTTGGGAGCTCAATAATGTCTAATCAATATGAAGTTTTAGGAAAAGCCCCAGACGCAGAAGATTTAAAGAAACTTTCACCTGATAATATTCATCTGACAATTAAGAATATGAATGCTGGTTACGGAAAAATGGAGATATTACATAACTTTGATCTTTTCGTAAGCAAAGCTCAATCTCTGTGTTTAATAGGTCCTAATGGTGCTGGTAAATCAACAATACTGCACTCTATTTATGGTTTTACAAATATATTTTCTGGTCAGATAGAAATAGATGGCAAAGAGATTACAAATCTTTCACCAGCTGAAAAACTTAAATCAGTTGGGATAGCTTATATTCTTCAAGATAATTCGGTATTTCCAGATATGACAGTAGAAGAAAATTTATTAATGGGTGGATTTATTAAAGATAAAACCCAAGACTCTTACGAAGAAGCTGAAAGAATTTTTGAAAAGTATGAGAGACTAAGAAATAGAAGAAACCAGCCAGCTAAAGTTTTATCAGGTGGTGAAAGAAGGTTATTAGAAATTTCTAGAGCATTAGTAATGAAGCCTTCAGTTTTACTTGTTGATGAACCATCAATTGGTTTGGAACCAAGATATATTGATATGGTATTTGAAATTTTAAGAGATCTTCAGGAGAATGAAAAAAAAACAATCATCTTAGTTGAGCAAAATGCAAAAAAAGGACTTGAGTTTGCTGATATTGGTTATGTTTTAGTTTCAGGTCAAACAGCAATTGCGGGTAAAGGTGACGACCTTTTGAGCAATCCAGATGTAGGCCGCCTGTTCTTAGGTGGTTAATGATCAGTTCAAAATTTTTCTTTAAGGGCTTTAAATCTATCCAAGGTGCAGGAAGCCCTGCGATTGCTCTTGGGGCAAGTTTTATTGCAATTGGTGCACTATTAAAAAATTTAGGTTTTTCAGTACAAGAAAGTATTTTTTCTACCTTTATGATTTATGCATTGCCAGGTTCACTTGTAATGGCTGAGTCAATGTTGATAGGCGCATCACTGGTAAATATTTTTCTAGCCGTCTGGTTAGTTAATGCCAGATTATATCCTATGACGGTAGCCTTAATGCCATTATTAATGCATAAAGATCAACCAAGGTGGAAGTATTATTTGTCGTGTCATTTCATTGCAGTTTCATCTTGGCTGATTGTCAAAGATAATTACGAGTTAATTGAAAAAGAAAATAGAATTGATTTTTGGATAGGTATTGGAACTGCGACTTGGTCAGTTGCAATTATCTCTACAGTGATTGGTTATATTGCATCGGATTTTCTTAATAAAGATATCCTTATTGGTTTAGCAATTATCAATCCAATTTATTTTACATGTATGATGTTGGGAGCAATGAAAACTATTCAAATAAGTTTATCAGTGATATTAGGAGCTATATTGGGTCCAGCATTTTATTTTTTTTCACCTGAATGGTGTATTTTATTTGGAGGCTTTATTGCAGGCACCGTTGCGTTTTTGATAGGAGAAAGAAATGACCAATAATATTTTAATTGTAATTTTAGTCACTTCTTTTGCAACATATCTCTCAAGATTTTTAGGTGTGGTGAGTGCAGAAAAAATTAAAGAAACATCTAAAATGTTTAGATGGTTTAATTGTCTCGCTTACTCTACTTTAGCTGCTCTAATTGCAAGAATTGTGATTTTTCCATCAGGATCTTTAAACGAAATAGACTATTCAATAAGATTCATAGTGGTTGTTTTATCTATAGCTATCTTTTTTATTACAAAAAAAAATTTAGTTTACCCAACTCTTTTCTCTGCTATCATACTATCAGTTTTTAGTAGTTACTTATGATAGAAAAAATTGAAGGGTTTGACATTAACATAAATGATCAATCTTCACGGATAATTAATATAGATATAAGCGATGAAGTTTTAAATAAACTTATTTTTCCCTTTAATAAATTTGATCTTACAGCTCTAGAATATAAACCTTTTACTAGGTTTACAATTGCTAAAAGTTTAGATGATTTAAGTAAAAATAAATTGTCTAAATTAGTAAATAAGATTGTTCGAGATAGAAACACAGGTTGTTTTATAATTAAGCCAAAAAATTTAATTTCTAAAATTGATAATAATTTTTTAGTTAAACTTTCTACGGCAGTGGCTCATTTAATTGGTATACCAAACCATGATGCAATGGCTGGAAAATATTATGCAAGATTTCATGTCAAACATGAGGATAAAAGCGACTCTTATTTAAGAAAAGCTTATACAAATATGGATCTACATACAGATGGAACTTATGTAAAAGAAAAAACGGATTGGTTATTAATGTCGAAGTTAGAGGAAAAGAATGTTGAAGGTGGAGAAACTGCAATGTTACATCTTGATGATTGGGAACATTGTGATGAATTATTTAATGACCCGACAGCTAAAGAAGATTTTATTTGGGGGTCTCCAAAAAGTAAAAATATAGATTATAAAGTTGAACATCCCGTATTCTCGTCTGATGAAAAAGGCAAACCTCAAATTTCATATATAGATCAATTTCCAGAGCCTAAAAATATGAAGCAAGGAGCATTTTTACAAAAATTATCTGATAGTCTGGAGGAGAGTAAAAATAAGATTATAACTAAGCTTCCTGTTGGTTCAGCCGTTGTTGCAAACAATTATTTTTGGCTGCATGGAAGAAAACCATTTAAGGAAAATAAAGATTTAAGTAGAGAGTTATTAAGAATAAGAGGTTCTTTTTTTATTAATTGATATAAATTATCTTTTATAACGTATTTATTATGAAATTAGGTTTTATAGGAACAGGAAAAATAGCTTCTTCAGTTATAACTGGAATTTGTAGATCATCTATTAGATATAGCAAAATATATATATCTTCTCGAAACAGTAAAATTGCCAAAAATTTAAAAAAAAAATTTAAAAGAATTTATATTGAAAAGGACAATCAAAGAATAATTGATAATTGCAATTGGATTTTTTTAGCAGTTACACCAACCGTTGGTGAAAGAATAATCAAAAATTTAAGATTTAAATCTAATCAAACAATTATTAGTTTTATTTCAACAATTACAATTCCTCAATTAAAAAAAACTATAAAAGTAAAAGCAGATATTGTTAGAGCAATTCCTTTACCTCCTATTTCACTTAAAAAAGGACCAGTTCCAATTTGTCCACCCAATAAGAAGGTAAAAAATTTTTTTGATAAAATTGGCTCCACCGTTGAAATAAAAAATGAAAAATTGTCTATTAATTTTTGGACTACATCAGGCATGATGGCTTCTTATTATGAAATATTAAATGTAATGAGTGGTTGGTTAGTTAAAAGAGGTATTAAAAGACCAGACGCCCAAAAATATATTACTTCTTTATTTTTAGCTTTATCTGAAGATGCTGTTGCTAATTCTAAAAAAGATTTAAAATATTTAGTAAAAGAATCTCAAACACCTAGAGGATTAAATGAGCAAGGCTTAAAAGAAATGAGTAAAAAAGGTGCTTACAAATCTGTAATAAAAACACTAAATAGTATTCATAAAAGATTAAATAAATAATTAATGTCTGAAAATATTTTAGAAATTAATAATTTATCAAAATATTTTGGGGGGCTAGCAGCAGTTTCTGATTGTTCACTTAAAGTTAAAAAAGGAACTATAACGGGTATAATTGGTCCCAATGGTTCTGGTAAAACAACTTTATTTAATTTAATAGCCGGTAATCTAAAATCTTCGTCTGGTAACGTTGTATTTAATAATGAGAATATCACCGATACTCCATCCTATGAATTGTTTTCTAAAGGGTTGCTTAGAACATTTCAAATAGCTCATGAATTTACAAATCTATCTGTATTAGAAAACTTAATGATGGTGCCTGGCAATCAATCTGGTGAAAAATTAATGAACGCTTTATTTAAACCCTCGTTAATAACTAAAGAAGAGAATTTAATAAAAGAAAAAGCAATGGAAGTAGTTGAGTTTTTAAACTTAAGTCATTTAAAAAATGAATTAGCTGGAAATCTATCAGGAGGACAAAAAAAACTCTTAGAACTAGGAAGGACTATGATGGTGGATGCTAAATTAGTTTTATTAGATGAGGTTGGTGCAGGTGTTAATAGAACTTTGTTGAAAGATCTTGGAACTGCAATTGAGAAGTTAAATAAAGAAAAAGGTTATACTTTTTGTATGATTGAGCATGATATGGATTTTATAGGAAGATTATGTGATCCAGTAATTGTCATGGCTGAGGGTTCAGTTCTTTTTGAGGGGACTGCAGAAGATGCAAAAAGAGATGAAAAAGTAATCGAAAGTTATCTAGGTAGAGGTTCAAAATTAAAGGATAATTAACAATGGCTTTTTTTGAAGGAAATAACATGACTGGTGGATATGGAAATGGTCCCGACATTATTACTTCTTGTTCTGTTAATGTTGAAAGAGGAGAAATAGTTTCAATACTTGGACCTAATGGTGCTGGAAAATCAACAGCAATGAAAGCTATGCTGGGATTGTTGGATTTAAAATCAGGATCTGTAATTATTAATGGAAAAGATATTTCAAATCTTTCACCTCAAGATCGAGTGAAGGAGGGTATTTCATTTGTGCCCCAAACTAAAAATGTTTTTGCGGGCATGACTGTTGAAGAAAATTTAGAGATGGGAGCTTTTTTAATTAATAACAAATATAGTACAGTGATAGATGAGATATATGATTTGTTTCCAATATTAAGAGAAAAAAGAACCCAGTTAGTTGGTGAACTATCAGGTGGACAAAGACAACAAGTAGCTCTTGGAAGAGCATTAATGATTAAACCATCTGTTTTAATGTTGGACGAACCAACAGCTGGTGTTTCACCTTTAGTGATGGATGAATTATTTGATCACATAATTAAAGTAAAGCGAACTAATGTTGCAATTTTGATGGTTGAACAAAATGCAAAACAAGCATTAAGTATTTCTGATAGAGGTTATGTTTTGGTTACAGGTGAGAATCGACACTCTGGTACAGGAAAAGAATTATTAGAGGATCCAACAGTAAGAAGTTCTTTTCTAGGTGGTTGATATGGATTTTGTAAATGCACTAATACTTTTATTAAATTATATTTTCGTACCAGCTTTAGCATATGGATCTCAATTAGCACTTGGTGCAATTTTTGTAACATTAATTTACGGAATTTTAAGATTTGCTAACTTTGCTACAGGAGACATGATGGCTTTTGGAACAATGTTTACAGTTTTATTCACCTGGTACTTTCAGTCTGTTGGAATTAGCTTTGGAGTTCTGCCTACAGCCCTTTTAGCCATTCCTTTTGCAATTGTTTTTATGATTGGTTACATGCTTGTGATTGATAAATTTGTTTTCAAATATTATAGAGTAAAAAAAAGTCCCCCTGTGCAATTAGCAATGGTAAGTATTGGAGTAATGTTTGTTACCCAGGCAGTGGTTCGAATAATTATTGGTCCATCAGATAGAAGATTTTTTGATGGAGAGAAATTTTTAATTAAAGCAGGTGAATTTAAAGAAATGACAGGATTAAATGAAGGTCTTGCAATTAAATCTACTCAAGTAATTACAATTATTGTTACATTAATTTTAGTTTCAACTTTGTTTTGGTTCTTAAATAAAACTAAGACAGGAAAAAGTATGAGAGCATATTCTGATAACGAAGATTTGGCATTGTTATCTGGCATTGATCCAAAAAAAATTATCATGATCACTTGGATTATAGCAGCAATCCTTGCTACAATCGGTGGTACTTTATATGGTTTAGACAAAAGTTTTAAACCATTTACATATTTTAATAATATGCTGCCAATATTTGCAGCAGCTATTGTGGGTGGAATAGGTAATCCATTTGGAGCCTTTTTAGGAGGATTTGTGATTGCTTTTTCAGAAATATTATTAACTTATGCTTATAGAAAATTTTTTATGTATGTATTACCTGAAAGTATGGAACCAGATGGTTTAGTTCAATTGCTTTCTACTGATTACAAATTTGCAGTATCTTTTTCAATACTAGTCATTGTGTTGCTATATCGACCATCGGGGATATTTAAAGGGAAGGTATTATGAGAAAAAATTTAAATGTAATTGCAGCTTACAGTATAATGATGGGCTTAATCATTCTGGTAGGTATATTTCAGTCTTGGAATATTGCTCTATCAATATTCAATCTTTGTTTAATTTCAGCTGTAATGACAATGGGCGCTAATATTCAATGGGGTTATGCAGGTCTTATAAACTTTGGAATAATGGGTTTTACGGCTTTAGGTGGTTTAGCAGCAGTTTTAATTTCAGTCGATCCAGTACAAGAAGCCTGGAGTGCAGGTGGATCTAATATCTTATTAAGCCTTTTTCTTTTAATAGGAGTAGTTCTGGCCGTTAAATATGTTTTAAAAAATTATAAGAAATCAAAAAGCAGAACCTACGTTATTGCCACGATTATAATTTTAGGCATTATTATCATTAGATTTATTTCAGAGCCTGGAATAGAGGCAATTGAGGAGATAAATCCAGCTAAAACCGGTTTTCTTGGAGGCTTAGGCCTTCCAATTATTTTTTCTTGGATTGTGGGAGCTTTGTTTGCTGGTGGGTTAGCTTTTGTTATTGGAAAAGTAGCACTAGGTTTAAGAGCTGATTATTTAGCAATAGCAACTTTACTAATATCAGAAATTGTTATTGCAATTATAAAACATGAAGATTGGTTAACGAGAGGTGTAAAGAATGTAATTGGATTAAAAAGACCAGCACCTTACGAGGTAAATTTACAACAAACAGATTGGTTTATAAATCTTGTTGAAAAATTTAATTTAAATAAATTAAATATGATTCCTGACTTAGCTGAAAGACAAGCTGCTTTAAATCAATTTGTTATTGAGGGATCTTCGATTTTTGTGAAACTCTGCTACTCTGGATTATTTTTAGTTGTAGTAATTATTTTATTAATATTAACCCAAAAAGCACTTTATTCTCCTTGGGGAAGAATGATGAGAGCAATTAGGGACAATGAAGAAGCAGCAAATGCAATGGGAAAAAATGTTGTCAAACAACATTTATTAATCTTTGTTTTGGGATCAGCTATTGTTGGTATTGCAGGAGCAATGTTGGTTACACAAGATGGATTATTTACTCCAGGAAGTTATAGACCTTTAAGATATACTTTTTTAATTTGGGTAATGGTTATTGTAGGCGGTAGTGGAAATAATTTTGGTGCAATTCTTGGAGGCTTTGTAGTTTGGTTCTTATGGATCGAATCAGCACCGATCGGATTATATCTGGTCAATTTAACAACTGCAGGTTTAGATGATACTCATTTTTTAAAAGTTCATTTAATTGAAAGTGTTCCTTATTTCAGATTTTTAATGATGGGAATAGGTTTATTATTAATTATGAGGTATAGACCAAAGGGTATACTTCCTGAAAAAATAGAAATAAAATAAGCTTATGAAATATATTATTACAGGTGCTGCAATAGCTTGGGCTTTATATATGGCAGATAAATATTTATTTTTTTAAAGTCCAGCCATTCTTTATTAATGCTTTAATTAAATTTTCTTTCATTTCGTCTCTAGAGGTATTTTTATCACCTATTTTTTCAAAGAATACAGGCTCTAAACCTTTATCCTTTTTTGATTTAAAGTAGTTTTTAATTGATTGTATTTTTAGTTTCATTTTTCTCCTTTAGCGTTGTGTTTAAAGTCCCAGCAAGTAGAGTTATTTTCTAAATCAGGACAATATAAACTTATCATTTATTTACATTTTTGACACCAGGTATTTTGATATTTGACATCATTCGGTGTTGAGTAAAATATGTGGTTATTCTTACAAATCCATTTAAGCTTCGTTTTTGTATTAGAGTATTTTTCAGATAAACAGTCCCCTCCTTTTGACAAGGCTATTTTCCTCATTTCATCTAAAGTTAATTGTTTAGATCCTCCACATTCAGGGCACCAGGTTCCGGTTAAAATATTATAAACTCTTGCATTCCAGGTATGACCCTTTGAGCATCTCCATTTTAATGAAGTTGCGGTGTTTATGTAATTTTTTGATAAACATACACCACCTCTTTCTTTTGCAACATCCTGCATTTTCGAAATTCCTAATCGTCTTTTAAAACCCATTGATTTAGCCGCACATTTTCTGCACCACTTTTTCTGATTTTTTATTGAGGCAGGTGTGGCATACCAAGTATGCCCTTCTGAACATTGCCATTTTAACTTTTGATTTGCATTAATATATTTTTTAGACAAACATTTTCCACCTCTATCTTTGGCAATTTTTTGCATGGTTTTGATATTGATGACATGTTGGTAGACTTTATTAAAATCAATCTTCTTGGAAAAATCGATATTCTTAATATTAAAATTTGAGTTTTCTAATTTTTTTTTAATTAAATTTGGAAGTTCTAAGAGATTATCTTTATATGAAAAAATTAATAAATATACGCCGTTTTTTTTGCATAATCTTAATTTCTCTTTATCATCATCTATTCTTTTAAATAAATTTTTTTTTGTAGAATAAAAAAATCCAGTTTTATAATGTTGAGGACCATTATACTCAAAACCTAATTTTATTTCTGAGCAATAACCGTCTAACTCCATTTTTTGATAATTGTAATTAATTAACCATTCTGGATAACTTCTAGGGAACTTTTTATTAAATAGTTGCTCCATAGTAGTTCTGCATAACGCTTCAGAATAATAAAATACACATTCAGGACACCATTGTCCTTTATTCTTAATACCTCGAGTTGTTGCATCCCATATATGGCCATTAGAACATTGCCATCGCATTTTAGTTTGACTGTTTTTATATTTTTTAGATAATAATTTTCCGCCCCTTTTTTTGGCTAATTCTTGTAATTGTTCAATTTCTAATTTTTTGCTTCCTCCACAATCAGGACACCAGGAACCTTGTTGAACACTGCTCGGAGTGGTCTCAAATTTATGACCCAATTCGCATAGCCATAAAACCTTACTTTTTGCACGTATTATTTTTTTTGATAACAATTTTCCATTGTTTTTTTTTGCTAATAATTTGCACTCTTCAATAGTAACTTTAGATTTCCCAGAACATTTCGCACAAAAAGAATTTCTATGAATCAATCCTGTTGCTGTTTTAAAAAAAATATGACCATTTTTGCATTTAAATTTGTATTTAGTTTTAGAATTTATATATTTTGTTGATAAACAGATCCCACCAAAATTTTTTGCCTTTGTTTTAATTTTTTCAATGCCAATTAAACTCATGGCTTTATTTTATCAGTGGACAGTCAGCAGACCAATATTTATTTATAAAAAAAACCCCCAACAAATTAATGCTGGGGGTTTAAATCTTAAGATAAATTATCTTTGTTTTTTAGTTTTGAATTTTCCGCCTTTAACTTCTTGTTCTAAGAAAGAACCTTCAGCTTCACCGACGCTAGTAAAAGTAACTCCAGTTGCACCTTCGTAGTCAACTTTTTTACCTTTAGCTAATAAATCTAAACCTTTTTTAAGTTCACCTGGATAAATTTTAGTTCCAGGGCCATTAGCAACGTCCATTACATTTTTTGCAATTGATGCTCTATCTGTAGAACCACCTGCTTGCATAGCTAAAACAATTAACGCTGCAGCATCATAAGATTCTCCTGTGTAAGGCCCTGAGCTATCTATCCCACCAGCACTCGCTACTTTAGCAAATACACCAGCACCTTTTCCAGTCGATCCTGGCATTGAACCAAAAGATTTTCTTAAATCTTTTCCAAACGCATCAACTAAAGATTGACCGATCATACCATCAGATAAAATAAATTTATCAAATGCACCAGAGTCTAAAGATGCTTGGATAATTCCTTTACCACCTTGGTCAAGATATCCAATTACAGCAACTGCATCTCCACCCGCAGAAGCAAGAGTAGCTACTTCAGAAGAGTAGTCTGCTTTTCCATCCTCATGAGCTGTTACTGTCGTAACTTTAATACCGTGAGCTTCTACAGCTGCTTTGTAAACATCTGCTAAGCCTTTTCCATAGTCATTATTAGTATAAGTTATTGCAACACTTTTTACTTTTCTATCTTTAGTAATATCAGCTAAAATTTGACCACCTCTTGCATCTGATGGGGCAGTTCGAAAAAAATATCCTTTGTCATCAAGAGTTGTTAATCCTGGTGATGTTGCTGATGGTGATATCATAACTACACCATTTGGTACTGCAACATTTGAAGCAATTGCTCCAGTCACACCTGAACAGTCAGCACCCATAATAGCAGCAACTCCTTGTGCAATTACCCCTTCTGCAGCGGCAGTCGCTGCTGCTGAGTCTACACATGTTGAGTCTGCTCTAATTACCGTGATATATTTTCCACCTAGTAGTGAACCTGAGTCAGATGCCTCTTTAAAAGCAAGTTCTGCTGAAGCAGCCATCGCTGGTGTAAGAGATTCTATCGGGCCCGTAAATCCCAAAATGACTCCCATTTTTATTCCGTGTCCATCTGCAGATACATTTGATGTAAAAGATAATATAAATGTAAATACAGCAATTAGTAATTTTCTCATTATAATCCTTCTAATTTAATTAAATATTAATTTATATAATTAGAAATTAAATCTGATTTACAAAAATTTTCAACAAGCAAATTAACTAAATTTGTAGTAGCTTTGGCTAATTTAATTATGAAATCAAACAAAATAGAGCCAAAATTTATTACAAAACATAATCCTAGAGTTGGATTAATCGCTTTAGCAACTGACTTTATGATCGAAAAGGATTTTATTAATGTGATTAAAAATAAAGAAATAGATTTTTTTGTAAATAGAATTGAATGTTTCAACCCACTTACAAAAGAAAATCTAATAAAAATGTCTGAAAAAGTTACAGAAGTAACAAATAATATTTTACCAAATGAAAATATTGATTGTATTGTATATGGTTGCACATCTGGAACAATAGCAGCTGGTTTTGAGTCAATTGAAAAGAAAGTTAAAGCAGCAAAACCGAAAGCAAAACTTACAACACCTAGCTCCGCAGCTATTAAGGCGTTAAAAAAATTAAATGTTAAAAAATTAGCAATTTTTACTCCGTACAGTAAAAAATTAAATGATCAAATTACAAACTATTTTTCCGAAGAAAAATTTGATGTTGTATCAAACTCATATTTAGATATTGCAGCGGATTATGATATTGGAAAAGTTGATCAAGATTTTTTATTTGAGATATTATCAAATATGAATATTGCTGATGCAGATGCATTGTTTATTTCTTGCACAGCTTTACCAGTGTTAAATATAATTGAAAAATTAGAAAAAAAAATTAACAAACCTGTTCTATCAAGTAATCAAACTTTAATTTGGAACACTCTAGAGGAAATTGGCAAAAATACAGATATTAAAGGATTTGGAAGATTATTTCTAAAAAATTAATTATGCATTTTGCAAAAGAAGAATACAAACAAAGACTTTTAAAAGTTCAAAAAATGATGCAAGAGAAAGGTCTTGAACTTTTAATTTCACATGACACTAACAATATAAACTATTTGACTGGTTATGATGCATGGTCTTTTTATTATGCGCAATGTACAATAGTTCATATTAATGCTGATGAACCTATATGTTTTGTAAGAGATCAAGATGCTGGAGGGGCTTATATAAAAACTTATCTCAAAAAAGAAAATATAATTGTTTATGATGAACATTATATTCATACATGGCCAAAACATCCTTATGATTATCTTGTCAAAGTTATAAAAGAAAAAAAATGGGATAAACTCTCTATAGGTTTAGAAATGGACGCACATTATTTTACAGCATTCTGTTATGAAAAAATTAAAAAAGGCTTACCTGATGCGAAGATAAAAGATTCAGATAGATTGGTAAATTGGGCAAGATTGGTAAAGTCTAATGCTGAGATAAATTTAATGAAATCTGCTGCAAAGATTTCTGAACTAGGGATGAAAAAAGCATTTGAAGTAATTAACCCAGGTGTAAGACAATGCGATGCTGTTGGGGAAATTCAAAAAGCATTATTTTATGGAACTCCTGAGTTTGGTGGTGAGTATTCAAGTATTGCAACGCTATTACCAACAGGCAAAGGGACATCTGCTTCACATTTGACAGCAACGCAAGATGAATTTCTTGAGGGTGAAGCAACAATTATTGAGCTATCTGGAGTATATAAAAGATATCATGCACCAATGGCTCGAACAGTATTTCTTGGAAAACCTGACAAATTGAAAATAGAGACAATGAAAAAAACTATTGAAGCATTGCAAGCTGGAATAGATGTAACGAAACCTGGAAATACTGTTAATGATATTGCGCAAGCATTTTGGAAAGTATTGGATAAATATGGAATACAAAAAAAATCAAGAACTGGTTACTCTATAGGTATAGGTTATCCACCTGATTGGGGCGAACATACTTTAAATATTTATAAAGGTGACATGACTCTTTTAGAACCCAACATATGTTTTCATATGATTGCTGTAATGCAATTTGGAGATTGGGGTGTGGAAGCCTCTGAAGCAATTAGAGTAACTGATAAAGGAGCAGAACTTTTTTGCAATTTATCAAAAGAACTTCACGTTAAAAGCTAATTATTTATGGTTGATATTTGTTTATACAAATGTTTTATATTCATTTTAATTTATGTCAGTAAATAAAGAATTCGTAAAATTTGAAAATGTGGATAAAAGCTACGATGGTAAAGTCTTAGTTGTTAAAGATCTGCAACTAGATATAGCTGAGGGTGAATTTATAACGATGTTAGGACCATCTGGTTCAGGAAAAACGACTTGTTTAATGATGTTAGCAGGTTTTGAAACACCAACAAATGGTGAAATCTATTTAGGGGGAAAAGCTATCTCAAGTATTCCTCCTCATAAAAGAGGAATTGGAATGGTATTTCAAAATTATGCTTTGTTCCCTCACATGACAGTTTATGAAAATTTAGCATTTCCTTTAAGAGTAAGAAAGATTCCAAAAGATGAAGCAGATAAAAAAATTGATAAAGCGTTATCAATGGTATCACTTCAGGGTTTTGCAGCTAGAATGCCAGGTCAATTATCAGGAGGTCAACAACAAAGGGTAGCAGTAGCTCGATCTTTGGTGTTTGATCCACAATTAGTTTTAATGGATGAACCTTTGGGGGCTTTAGATAAAAATTTAAGAGAGAGTATGCAATATGAAATTAAGCATATTCATGAAAGCATTGGAGTGACAGTAGTTTATGTTACTCACGATCAAAGTGAAGCTTTAACAATGTCAAATCGTATTGCAGTATTCAATGATGGTAAAGTTCAACAACTTTCAAGCCCCGATGAATTGTATGAGAAACCTGTAAATTCGTTTGTAGCGGAATTTATTGGTGAAAATAATACATTCACGGGAGAAGTGTCAGACATATCAAGTGGCAAATGCAAAGTTAAACTTGCAAACGCAGAAATAGTAGCAAACCCAATATCTGTTAAATCAAAAGGTGAAAGAACAAAAGTATCACTGAGACCTGAGAGAGCTTTAATTAATCCTAAAGATAACATGGATAATCTTCATAATGGTAAAATCGAAGAAGTTATTTATCATGGCGATCATACCAGAGTTAGGATTAATCTTTTAGGAAACCCTGAATTTATTTTGAAAGTTCCAAATAGTTCTGCTAATCTTGATATTAAATTAGGGAATGAAATTAAAATCGGCTGGAATAGTGAAGACGCTAGGGCCCTAGATCCAAAATAAACATCTTAAAATTATTATATAATCAGTTAAAAAGGGCTGTTGACTCTCTGTCCTGAAGTTGTTTTAATTTGGTTTATAAAAACGTTTAAACGGAGGAAAAATGAAAAAACTAAGTAAAATATTACTAGCTATTTCTTTTGTACTTTCACTAACTACTTCAGCATTTGCAACTACTGTTACTGCAGTGTCTTGGGGTGGGGCTTATACTGAGTCTCAAAAGTTAGGTTATGGTGATCCTACTGCAAAAAAACTAGGCATTAACATTGCTTGGGTTGATTATTCAGGTGGTTTATCAGAAATCAAAGCACAAAAAGAAGCTGGTAAAATCACGTGGGATATAATCGACGTGTTTGCAATGGATACTATCACAGGATGTGACGAAGGTTTATTTGTTGAATTTGATTTTGACAAAGACTTCCCACCTGCTCCAGATGGAACTCCAGCAAGTAAAGATTTCTTTACTGCAATGCCAAGTAAGTGTGCTGTAGGAAATATTTTATATTCTTGGAACTACGCTTATAACACTAACAATGTTAAAGGTACTCCAAAGACTATCAAAGATTTCTTTAACACAAAGAAATTCCCTGGAAAAAGAGCTATCTACAAAAGCGCTCTAACTAATTTAGAGATCGCTTTAGCTGCAGATGGTATCAAGCCAGGTAAAGGCGGAGCAAAAATCTACAAAGCTTTAGAAACAGAAAAAGGTGTTGAAAGAGCAATGAACAAGATCAAAAAACTTTGTACAGACCCTAATGGTGGATGTGTATTTTGGTCTGCAGGTGCTCAACCACCAGAACTGTTAGTATCAGGTGAAGTAGTAATGGCTACTGGTTGGAATGGTAGATTCTTCAATGCTGAAATTGGAGAAGGTGCACCAATTAAACAAGTTTGGGATGGCCAAGGTCTTGACTACGAATATTTCGTACAAGTTAAAGGTGGACCGAACGATGCTAATGGTATGGCTAAAAAAGCTTTAGCTATGATGACTAGTTCTGAAATGTTAGCAGGAAGTGCTAAATACATTGCATATGCTCCTTGGAGAAAATCTTCAATTGGTATTATGGAAAAAGGTGAGCCTTGGTATAAAGATGGTAAGACTAATATGGTACCACAAATGCCAACTGCACCGGCTAACACTAAAAACTACTTCCTAGTAGATCCAATTTTCTGGGCTGATAACGGAACAGAGCTTGGTGAAAAATGGGAAGCTATGAAAGCTGGTCTATAATTTAAGTTTTAAAGAACTTAATTATATATTATAATTTAAGGGCGGTTATTTATAACCGCCCTTTTTATTTATGAGCTCAGAAACAAAACAAATTTTAACTACAGACGGAATACCCTTAGAGGTTAGTCTAAAAAAAGCAGAAAGAAAAAATAAGATCAAAGCTTTCTTGTTAGTTGCTCCTTTATTATTTTTTTTGATTATTACCTATGTATTTCCAATAGGAGACATGTTGTTCAGAAGTGTTGATGATAAAATGGTAACACAAATGCTTCCAAAAACTTTTAAAGCAATGGAAAATTGGGATGGACAAGAGTTGCCAGATGAGGAAGTTTTCGCAGCTTTTCATGAGGACTTTATAAAACTAGTTGAAGATAAACGAGAAGGTAAACTATCTACTCAATTAAATTACACAAAGAATGGATTTAAAAGTATTATTAAAAAATTAAGAAGAGCATCTAAAAAATTTGAAGAGGGAAATTATAAAGAACAAATAATGTCAGTACATAAAAGATGGGCTGATGTTGAGTACTGGAGAGCAATTCAAAGAAGGGCCCCTGAATTTACAGGTCAAAAATATCTAAAAGGAATGGATATGTATGTAAATGAGGAAGGGAAAATAGTAAGTGTAGAGGAAGATAGACGAATTCATAGAGTGTTGTGGTTAAGAACTTTGGAGATTGCATTTTTTGTAACGGTCTTTTGTTTTTTGATGGCTTACCCAATTGCTCATTTATTAGCTACTCTGCCCATGAAGTATAGTAACTTATTAATGATCTGTGTGCTTTTACCGTTTTGGACTTCATTACTTGTAAGAACTGCAAGTTGGATGATTTTGTTGCAACAACAAGGAATCGTAAATGATTTCTTTGTTGGAATAGGATTGGTAGCCGATGATAATAGACCCGAGATGATGTACAACAAGACTGGAAGTTACGTTGCAATGACACAAATATTGCTGCCATTTATGGTTTTGCCACTTTATAGTGTTATGAAAACTATCTCGCCAAGTTTAATGAGAGCTGGAAAATCACTAGGTGGAACGCCATTTATAGCATTTTGGAAAGTTTATTTCCCACTTACAATTCCTGGAATAGGTGCAGGTTGCCTACTAGTTTTTATTTTAGCAATTGGTTATTATATTACTCCAGCCTTAGTTGGTGGTGCATCCGGGACTTTAATTAGTAACCAGATTGCCTTTCATATGAAAAGTACCCTTGACTGGAGTTTTGCATCTGCAATGGGATTAATGTTATTGAGTGGAGTGTTGGTGATTTATTGGCTTTATAACAAAATAGTTGGAATAGATAACATTAAATTAGGATAATCAGGATGGCATTACCAAAATATACTGAACCACATTATAGGATTTGGCATTATATTTATTTAACAATTTGTGGTGCTGTTTTCTTTTTTCTTATTGCACCTTTATTTGTAATCTTCCCCTTATCATTTAATGCAGAAGAATTTTTAAGTTTTTCTGATGGTATGAAAAGTCTTGATCCTGATGCTTTTTCTTTAAGATGGTATAAAGATATGATTTATGGAACTAAAAATCCTTGGGGATTAGCTGCCAAGAATAGTTTTATAATTGCAATTTTTGCTACTATTGGTTCAGTGATACTAGGAACGGTAGCTGCTCTAGGGTTAAGTAGCAGACATATGCCTTACAAAGGTTTAATAATGGCTGTTCTAATTTCTCCTATGATTGTTCCTTTAATCATTTCTGGAGTTGCAATATTTTTCTTTATGGCAAAAGCTGGTTTAGCAGCTACGCATACGGGTATTGTTCTTGCACATATAATTTTAGGAACACCATTTGTTGTTATCACAGTTACTGCTACACTGTCAGGATTTGATCACAGCGTAACAAGGGCTGCAGCAAGTTTGGGTAGTGATCCAGTAAATACTTTTATGAAAATTACTTTACCACTAATTTTACCTGGAGTTATTTCAGGTGGATTATTTGCATTTGTAACTTCCTTTGATGAAGTTGTAGTAGTTCTATTTTTAGCTGGATTAGAAAATACGACTATTCCGATACAAATGTGGACAGGTTTAAGAGAACAGTTAAGTCCAACAATTCTAGCAGTTGCGACTTGTCTAATAATACTATCGACATTAATATTAGTAACCGCTGAGCTTTTAAGAAGACGATCTGAGAGGCTTAGAGGAATCAATCGATAGTAAAATAATTAAATGAAAATTAAGAATGTAGTAGTTATTGGATCAGGTACCATGGGTAGCGGTATAGCTGCTCATCTTTGCAATGCTAATGTCCCTGTCACACTTTTAGATTTAAAAACCGAGATAAGTCAAAATGCTAGAGAACGAATTCATAAATCAAGACCACCTTTATTAATTGATAAAACAAAAATTGATAATATTAAAGTTGGAAATATATCTGATGATTTCGATGTAGTAAAAGATGCTGATTGGATTGTCGAGGCAGTGGTTGAGAGAATTGATATTAAACATCAAATTTATGGTAAAATTTTTAAAAGTAGGAAAGATGGAGCAATAGTTTCATCAAACACTTCATCAATACCAATTAAAGTTTTATCTCAAAATTTAAATAAAGATCAAAAAAAAGATTTTTGCATTACCCATTTTTTTAATCCAGTTAGATACATGGGTCTTCTAGAAATAGTAAAGAATGAAGACAATGATTTGAATAAGATAAATCAATTAAAAGAATTTTGTGAAGTTGAATTAGGTAAAGGAGCAATTGTTTGTAATGATACCCCAGGTTTTTTAGGAAACAGGGTAGGTGTGTACGCAATGCAAATTGCAATGACTGAAGCGTTTAAGATGAAACTTTCTGTTGAAGAAGCAGATGCAATCTTTGGAAGACCTATGGGTATACCTAAAACAGGAGTTTTTGGATTATATGATTTGATTGGAATAGATTTAATGGCGGATGTTTTAAAAAGTTTTATCAAAGAACTTCCAAAATCTGATGAGTTCCATGAAGTTGCTAAAGAAATTCCTTTAGTAAAAAAATTGATTGAAACTGGATATACAGGCAGAAAAGGTAAAGGCGGCTTCTACAGAATGAAGAAGACTAATAGAGGAAAAATTATGGAAGCTATTAATCTTGAAACTGGAGAGTATTCAACAAGTCAAAAAATAGATATTAAGTCGGATAAAGTAGATTTAAAGGCTCTAATTAATAGAAAGGACAAGTATGGAGATTATGCTTGGTCAGTGCTATCCAAGATAATAAAATATGCTTCATCACTAGTTCCTGGGATTACCAAAGAATTTAATGACATAGACGAAGCTATGAGACTTGGATTTAATTGGGCAAAAGGACCTTTTGAGATGTTAGAAGAAATCGGTGTTAAAAATTTCTTTAACAAAGTTGATGAATATACAGGTAATAATTTTTTAGAAAATTTATCTAATTCTAAAGATGAAAATTTTTATGGTGAAAGGCAAAAGTACACATCGATTGAAACTTTAGGTAAGATTAAGAAAACTGCCTCAAGTGTTGATGGCAATAGTTCAGCTTCAATTTATAGATTTAATGATTTTAATATTGTTGAGTTCACGACTAAAGCTAATGCGCTAGACTATGATTCAATGGATGCACTTAAGAAAGCAACTGATAAACCTTTAATAATAATTAATGAAAGCATGCAATTTTCTGCTGGTGTTAACCTGACCTACACAATGGAATTTGCAAATAAAAATGATTTTCAATCTATAGAAAAATTTATTAAATATTTTCAAGAAACTTGTAAACATCTTAAGTATTCTAAATACCCAGTTATATCTGCTCCATCAGGCCTAACTTTAGGTGGAGGTTTTGAAGTTTTAGTTCAAAGTAATTTCGTAGCCTCACACACAAATATTGTAATCGGATTAGTAGAAACTATTGTTGGATTGATTCCAGCTGGAGGTGGATGTAAAGAAATGCTGGCCAGATGGTTAAATACTGAAGAGGCTAAGCATGATCCAAAATATGCACCTTTGAAAGTATTTGATATAATTGGCTATGGTAGAACAGCCACGTCTCCAGTTGAGGCAGAACCTTTGAAATACCTATTACCTGAAAATAAAAGAATTATGAATAGAAATAGTTTGCTTGAAGTATCGAAAAAAATTTTAAATGAAAACAAGGACTTTAAAGCACCAAATGAGCTTTCATTTAATTTACCTGGCAAAGCAGTTATTGATGATATGAACAAAATTTTAGAAAAACTTTATAATGATAAAGTTATATTGGATCATGGTTTGACTGTAGCAAAAGAATTAGCTCATGTATTAAGTGGTGGTGAAACTACCAAAGACAAGACTCTTACAGAGGATGATTTGTTTAAATTGGAACTCGATGCTTTTATGAGATTAATCGAAACTAAACAAACTCAAGATAGAATTAAACATACTCTTGCTACTGGAAAACCTTTAGTTAATTAAACAATCTAAGAGTATTTATAAAGTCAGGCCTTAAAACATATTCAGATTTATTTAAGTGTTTAATTTTTTCTAGAGCTTCTAAGCCAAATATTACTTTTCCAATTGGTGTGTATTCACCCTCATATAAAGGTTCATCCTGGAGAATTATAAAAAATTGACTATCTTCAGTATCATATTTTAAAGATCGAGCTAATCCCACGCTCCCTTTAGTGTATTCAAAATCTTTATCAACTTCAGATTTGATTGTGCCTAGACCAGATTTTCCAGTTCCAATTTTTCCATAATCAATGTTTCCTTTCTTTCCAAATTCTAAATCACCAGTTTGTACAAGTTTATCTTTTATGACCCTATGAAATGCTACATCATCATAGGCATTCAACTCGATTAATGCTTTAAATCTTTCTACTCCATTAGGAGATATATCTGGATATAACTCTATAATCACATTTCCACATTCTACGTTTAGAATTGCTATGTTATTCGGATTTTCAAAATTAATTTTATCTGGGTCGTAATTTTTAACAAATAAACATTTATCTTTTAGTAAAATAAAAGAGGTAACTGAAAATAAACCTAAAATTACAACAAATATAAAAATTATTTTTTCAGATTTTGATGCTTCTATCTTTTCAATCATAAAATAAAACTTTCATCAATTTTTAAGAGCCCTTTTTTGATGAATTCTATCTTTTTTTTAAGAATAGGATCTACCGTCTCTGGTAAATTTCCATACATTAAATGAGAAAATACCTCAGCCATATCCTCAGATGCGGTGGATCGCGAGTATTCAGTAATAAAACCAGTTGTTTTAGAATATGTTTCTAAGCCTATTTTTTTAGTACATGTCGAACATTCTGCATAATTGAACTCTTTGGGATTAAAACTAGACCAAATTTGTTCATTAAATATATCTTTAAAACTATCATTTATTATGTGGAACACTTCATGATGTAACACTCTTTCAAAATATCTATCATTAAATTTTATATCTACAATTAAAGTTTTCATTACATTATCAGGTACTCCAGCAGTGTTAATACCCGAGATTGATAAGTCTTCACACATAACAATGTATTTTAAATTTATTTTTTTTAAAAAGTTTTGAGAATATTTATTGAGATTTTTTTCAATAATCTTATATTTTTTATCTAGGTCTTGCTTTGATGATCTAAAACAATTGATATTATTATCAATACCTATTGTAAATGCTTGTTTAGCATTCAAGTATCTTAATTTGTTTTCAGTTTTAAGATTATAAATCTCCAGGTTTGGAATTTTTATTAATTCGTAAATTGTATCCGCTTGTACTGAGGAAATTAAAAATAAATACAATAAAATGAGCTTTAATAATTTCATAATTAGTATTATTGAAGATATTCCAATTTGTTAGAATGTGATAGAGTTTTTGTGATGAAAAAAAAAAGAACCAAAGAACCCATTCAACCAGTGAGTGGCACAAAGGTTCCAAGATTTGCCGGCCCATCAACTTTTGCTAGACTACCAGAATTAAGAGATGTTGAGTACTGCGATGTTGCAATAGTCGGGATACCATTCGATGCAGGCACAAGTTACAGGCCCGGGGCAAGATTTGGTCCTCAAAGTATCAGACAAGCTTCAAGACATTTAAGAACAAATTATCATCCAAATTATGACGTTGAGCCCTTTAAAGTTCAACAAGTTGCTGATGCAGGTGATATTACTTGCAATCCATTTAATATAGATGAAGCAATTAAGCAAATTGAGGAAGGAGCATTGGATCTTCTTAAAAAAACCGGTGGTATAATTAGTTTAGGCGGAGATCATACAATTGCGTTTCCTTTATTAAAAGCAGTAAATAAAATTAATAATGGTCCTGTTGCTTTAGTTCATTTCGATGCTCATCTTGATACTTGGGACACTTATTTTGGAGCGCCTTATACACATGGAACACCTTTTAGAAGAGCACGAGAAGAAAATTTATTTATGGATGATGCTTCAATGCATGTTGGTATCAGAGGTCCATTGTATAGCAGAGAAGATCTTAAAAATGATGAAAGTTTTGGATTTAAAATAATTCATTGTGATGAGTTTCAAACTGAAGGCACCGATAAAATTGCTGAAAGAATAAAAAAAAGAGTAGGAAACAATCCATTATATTTATCAATTGATATTGATGTTTTAGATCCTGCTTTTGCACCTGGCACAGGTACACCTGAAATTGCTGGTATGACGTCTAGAGAAATGGTTAATGTAATTCGTGGACTTTCAGGTTTAAATCTTATTTCTGCAGACGTGGTGGAGGTCTCACCAGCCTATGATCACGCGGAAGTTACCTCACTTGCAGCAGCCACTATTGTCTATGAATTAACAAATTTGTTTGCAAAAAAATAAGGAAAGGTTAGGAGTCACATATGGAAAATAAAAAAAATTTTTATATTGATGGAAAATGGGTCACACCAAAAAGTAAAGAGGAAATCAAAGTAATAAACCCAGCAACGGAGGAAAGTTGTGCAGTAATTTCTCTAGGAAACAAGGAGGATGTTGATTTTGCCGTAAGTTCGGCAAAAAAAGCATACAGTTCATGGTCATTTTCAGCAAAAGAGGAAAGAATAAATTTATTAGAAAAACTATATGAAAATTATAAAAAAAGATGGACAGATATTGCAGAGGCAATTACTACAGAAATGGGCGCACCAAAAGATTTTGCTACAAAACTACAAGCTGGTACGGGAGCAGCACATTTAAAATCTTTTATAAGATACTTGAAAAATTTTAAATTTGAAAAACCTCTAGGGGAGCATGCTCCAAATCAAAGACTAATTTATGAGCCAAAGGGAGTTTGTGCATTAATTACACCCTGGAATTGGCCAATGAATCAAGTTTGTTTAAAGGTGATGCCAGCAATAGCATCTGGGTGTACAATGGTATTGAAACCATCAGAGCTTGCACCATTGTCCTCAATGATTTTGGCTGAACTTATTGATGAAACAAAATTTCCGGCTGGTGTTTTTAATTTAATTAATGGAGATGGTGCTATTACTGGAGATGCTCTAACTAGTCATCCTGATATAAATATGATTTCATTTACTGGTTCAACTAGAGCTGGAGCTTTAATTTCACAAAATGCAGCTAAAGATTTTAAAAGAGTGAGTTTAGAATTAGGAGGCAAAGGTGCAAATATAATATTTAAAGATGCAGACTCTGATGCTATTGAAAGAGGTGCACTAAGATGTTTTAGAAATTCAGGTCAATCATGTAATGCTCCTACTAGAATGCTCGTTGAAAAATCAATGTACAATGAAGCTATCGAAAGATTAAAAAGATATACTGAAAATTTCGAGGTAGGTGACCCTAAAAAAGAAGGAGAACATATAGGTCCAGTCATTTCTGAGACTCAATATGATAAAATTCAAACTTTAATTAAAAAAGGGATAGATGAGGGTGCAAAATTAGTTGCAGGAGGCCCAGGTAAACCCGAAGGCTACGAAAAAGGATATTTCGTAAAACCCACAGTTTTTGCCGATGTTAATAATGATATGGATATTGCCAGAACAGAAATTTTTGGGCCTGTATTGTCTGTTATGCCTTTCGAAACTGAGGAAGAAGCAATTAAAATAGCTAATGATACTCCATATGGTTTAACAAATTACATTCAAACCCAAGATAAAGAAAAAGTTAAAAGGGTTGCAAGAAAGCTTAGATCAGGAATGGTAGATGTTAATGGAGCCGGTATAGCAGTTGATGCTCCTTTTGGGGGCTTTAAACACTCGGGGATAGGTAGAGAGGCTGGAGAACATGGACTCGAAGAGTTCTTGGAAGTCAAAGCTGTTGGTGGTTGGAATAATTAATTTTATACTTTTTCGAAGTGTTCATTTTAGGCTTACATTAATAAATCATTGATAGTCAATACTTACAGAGCATCAATTTGAAATCATTTGTTTGTATTTAATATAGAAATGAATACGCTAACGGAAATTAACGTTGTGTAAATTTAATTAGTTATAACTCGCAACACACAGAGGAGAAAATATGAGTAGATCAAAATCGCTCTATAATGCAGATTTAGCACCAACTCCATCAAATAAAAAAAATTGGGGATGGTTCGAAATCTTTAACGTATGGGCAAATGATGTTCAAAGTTTGTTTGGATATACTTTGGCAGCATCACTATTTATAGCTTCAGGATTAAATGGTTGGGCAGTATTTTTAGCTTTAATACTCGCTGGCTTTTTTATAATGTGGTTAGTAAATTTATCAGGTAAACCAAGTGTTAAACATGGTATTCCTTATCCAGTATTCGCTCGAGTGAGTATGGGTGTATTTGGTGCAAACTTTCCTGCAATGGCAAGAGGGCTTGTTGCAATGTTCTGGTATGGAGCACAAACATATGCAGCATCAACTGCTGTGGCACTTCTAATTACAGCTATTACTGGCAATCCTGGAACCGAAATGTTTTTAGGAATGACAGGAGTAATGTGGGTATCATTTATATTTGTGTCAGGATTCCAAGTTTACTTATTCTGGCAAGGAATAGATCTAGTAAAAAGATTCTTGAACTTTGCAGGACCAGCAGTTTATGTTGTGATGGTTCTATTAATGCTAGTAATTTGGTTTAAAGCTGGAGGAAGCCTTTTATCAGAGGTTGGAGAAATATTTTCAGGTGGAGCACGTTCAGGTGGGTTTGAAGGATTAGGTTCATTTGGAGCTTTCTTGGCAGTATTTTCAATTATGGTTGGATACTTTGCAGCTGTAGTAATTAATTTTGGTGATTTCGCTAGATTTGTTAAAAATGAAGATGAGATGAAAAAAGGTAACTTATGGGGATTAGTAGGTAATGTCGTTTTCTTCTCATTTATTACTTTAATGATCACTGGTGGAACGATTGCTATCTTTGGAGAGTACGTAGCAAGTCCAACAGATATGGTAGCTAAGGTAGACAATATTGTATTAACTATTGTTGCAGCATTTGCATTTTTTGCAGCAACAGTTGGTATTAATATGGTTGCAAACTTTATACCTCCTGCATATGACCTTGCAAACTTAATACCAAGCAAAATCAATTTTAGAATTGGTGGTTTAATAACTGCTGGTTTTGGTTTTGTAATTGGTGGTTTGTGGGTTGCAGTAATCACTCAAATGGGAATGTTTCCATTTGTAAACACTTTGGGTGCAATTTTAGCTCCTGTATTTGGTATCATGATTACTGATTACTATATAATTAAAAAACAAAGATTAGATGTCGATGATCTTTTTAGTGACTCACCTAATGGTAAGTATCACTATAATGGTGGTTTCAATGGAAAAGGAATGTTAGCTTGGGTATTATCAGGATATATAGCCGTTGGTACAGTATGGCCTAACATTTTATTCATGGGACTGGATGATTTCTTTGCTAACTTAGGTGGTGGCGGAGGATATGCTTGGATAATTGGAGCAGCATTAGGTGCTTTAATTCACTTAGCAATATCATCATCAAGAAAATAATAAAGTTTATAATTAAAGCCCATCAATTTTAATTGGTGGGCTTTTTTTTATATTTGAAATTCTAAAGTAATATTATCTTTGTTTAAGTCATGAAGAACTAAATTGTCTCCATCTCCCAATCTATCTATAACTAAAAAATTCATATCTTCTGTTGAGATTAATGGGAAGTGCCAAACACCAGGATTATAATTAATACCTATCCCTCTGGGAATTACGAATGACTCAATTCTATTTAAGTCAGGTTTATCTCCTTCCGGAGCAACAAAGGCTAAAAAAGTTGTTTCTTTCATAGGGATGAAAGCTTGGCTTCCAAGTGGATGTTTTTCCATCATATCAACTTTCATTGGAAATGATCTTTTAAGAGCTGAAAAAATACTTATGGTTGACTCTCCGTTATTTTTTTTTGTATTTAAATTTGCAATACCATCATATCTTTTTGCATAGCCATTATTAATTTCGATGGGTTTGATATCTGCAGTTGTTATCATATCTCCAAATTTTTTAAAATTTTCTTTTGTGATAGGCTTTGGTTTTATAATTAAATCTGTCATATCTTATAACCAAAAATTCTAAATCTCGAGATACCACCATCAGGGAATATATTAATTTTTATGTAATTAATTTTTTCTTTTTTCATTAAAGAATTTCTAAATATATGCGTTTTGTTTGCAGATAATTTTGAATTTTTTAATAAATATCTCCATTTATTTGAAGAACTAACTATTTGCTTAGAATTTTTTGTTGGTAGATAAGTTGCCTGTAAAGAACAGTAACTAGGAAAGTTTCCTTTAAAATGATGAGTTGAAATTTCTATTTTATCAATAGAATTTCCATCGATAGAATTTAAAATTAACCAATCGTTTCCTTTACCCCTTCTTCTTCTAGTCTCCCAGCCATCACCCATATTTTTTGCTTTGCCTGGAGCTAAAATATTTTCAGCTTTACCAAAATGCTCATTATTACATGCAATTATTGAAGCACCATCTAATAATGAAGCTAAATTTATTTTTTTATTTATATTCTTTTTTGATTTTGTAATAGATCCATATAATCTTAATCTAGCAACACCACCATCAGGAAAAATGTTAAATTTAATGTGAGTAAATACTTTACTGTTTTTAACTGAAAAAAAATGATGTGAATTAGCTTTTACTTTCTTTTTTGAAAGGATTGGAATCCATTTAAATTGTTTTATTTTATTTGAATTAGAATAAGCTCCTTCAATTGAGACCATTGAAGGTTGATTACCATTAAAATAAGATGTATCCACGTCAATCTTAGAAATTTTTCCTGGTTTACCTAATTTTAAAACGATGAAGTCATATCCTGAAGTTCTTTTTCTTCTAGACTCCCATCCATCCATCCATTTTCCGTGTTTATCAAAGATACCTTCCTTAAATATAGGAATGGTTGGGCTAATAATTCTATTAGCAGATGCAAAAAAATCATCAGTTTTATAAATGACTTTTGTACCTAATCTAGGTTGAGCTAAATCAATTAGTCCGTCATTAAATACTATTTTTTCTTTCATATTATGAGTAGTTTTTAATCCAATGTTTAGCAATATCAATTCTTTTACAAATCCATATATCTTCAAATTTAAGAACATAGTCTAGAAATTTTTTTAAAGACTGAATTCTACCAGGTCTACCTATTAATCTACAATGCAATCCTACAGACATCATTTTAGGATTTGTTTTTCCTTCCTCATATAAAACATCAAAACTATCTTTAAGATAATTGTAAAAATGATCACCAGTATTAAATCCTTGGTTTGTTGCAAATCTCATATCGTTATTATCTAAAGTGTAAGGAATAATTAGTTGTTTTTTTTTTCCTTTGTATTCCCAATATGGCAAGTCATCACTATAACTATCACTATCATATAAAAAACCACCATCATCAAAAACTAAATCTCTAGTATTTGGACTACATCGACCTGTGTACCAGCCTTGTGGTCTTGAACCAAAAATATCTTTAATTGTTTTGATAGCTAGTTGCATATGTTTTTTTTCAACAGATTTTTTTACATTCTGATAGTCTATCCATCTATAACCATGAGCTGCAATTTCATAATTACCATTTCTAATTGCATCACATATTTCTGGATTTTGCCTTAATGCAATTCCCACTCCAAAGATAGTTATTGGTATTTTTTTTTCTTTAAACAATTTGTCTAAACGCCAAAATCCTGACCTAGATCCATATTCATAAATACTTTCCATGCTTATATGTCTGCCTTTAATTGCTTTAGCACCAATTATTTCTGATAGAAAAGTTTCAGAATATTTATCTCCATTTAGTGGGGAATTTTCTCCTCCTTCTTCATAATTTAAAACTATTTGAAGAGCTAATTTTGCATTGTTAGGCCACGAAATTTTTTTTCCTTTACTACCATAGCCCACAAGATCTCTTGAATTTTTTTTAACCATGTACAAATATAATTTAATTTAGATTTCTTAACAATTTATTAATTTGAAATAGATTTTGATTTTATACCATTTAGAAAATTTATGCATTTCTTTAATTCATTAAGTTCAATAAATTCATCTACTTTATGAGCTTGCTCAATAGAGCCTGGGCCACAAACAACTGTGCTGATACCTATTTCTTGAAATAGTCCTGCTTCAGTTCCAAAAGATACAACTTCTCTGGAATTATCACCATTTAAACTTGAGACCAATTCACATGCCTCTGAGTTATCTACACGATCGAAACCTGTAACTTCACCTATGATTTCTTTAGTTATTTTCGAACTAGAAAAAACTTTTTTCATTTCTGGTAATAAAACTTCATTAGCATATTTATCTATTTGTTGATTTAGAAAGATACCATCTTCTTTAACAACTGGTCTTGTTTCCCATTCAACTCGACATTTGTCAGCTATCACATTATGAGCTATCCCTCCAAATATACCTCCAACTTGCAATGTTGAAAAAGGAGGATCAAATATTGAATCTTTAGGAACTCTTTTTTTTAATTCTTCCCTAAGTTCTATTAATTTATTTGCATATTTTGATGCAAATTCAACGGCACTCACACCCTTGTGGGGCATTGAGCTGTGTCCAGCTAAGCCCTCAAAATAAGTAGTATATTCGTAACAACCTTTATGTGCATCTATAATTTTCATTTTAGTAGGTTCACCAACAATACAAATTCCATCTTGAATTTTTCTTTTTTTAAGTTCTTTGATTAATATCGGAGCACCTAAGCATGCAGTTTCCTCATCAAATGTAAAAGAAAAATGAATATCTCTATTTAGATCAACTTTTGAGAAAATTGGAGCAAATGCTAGAGTGCATGCTATAAATCCCTTCATATCACAAGAACCTCTTCCATAAAGTTTATCATCTTTAATTGTTGCTTTGAAAGGGTCTGTACTCCAACTTTTTGAAACAGGGACAGTATCAGTATGGCCAGATAAAATTATTGGTTTAACTCCGTTTGATTTTTTTGCTTTGATTGTTGCAAAAAGATTTACTCTTTTTTTCTCATCATCATATGTTTTAAATGATGTTGCACCTAAGTTATTGAGGTACTTTTCACAATAATTAATTAAATCATTGTTATCTTCCCCAGAAATAGTTTTAAATTCAATTAAATCAGACAAAATCTTAATAGAATTTTCGTATAATTTCTCTAAATTTACTTCTGTACTCATTAGTAATAATTAATATAAATATCACATTTATGAAAGAACAAATTACTTACGACATATTTGAAAAAATAGACATCAGACTTGGAACAGTACTGTCAGTTAAAAAGAATGAAAAAGCTAGAAAACCATCTTTAGTTGTTAAAGTCAATTTTGGAAAAGAAATAGGTGTAAAAACATCTTCTGCTCAAATTACTCATTTTTACAATGAAGAAAATTTAGTTGGCAAACAAGTGATTGGTGTTTGTAATTTTCCAGAAAAAAATATTGCAGGTGTAAAATCTCAATTTTTGCTTTTAGGCTCAATTGATCCAGAAGGAAAGGTAACATTAGTACATCCCTCACAAAAAGCAGATAATGGTTTACCTATAGCATAAATATGCATCCAGAATTTTTATCTATGGCACTTTTTTGGATTGTGGCTGCTTATACACCAGGACCAAATAATGTTGTTGCATCTTATTCTGGTTTTAATTTTGGAATAAAAAAAACAATCCCACACATTTTTGGTGTCACTTTTGGATTTACCTCAGTGGTATTTGCTTTAACAATTGGTTTAGTAAATGTTTTTAAATTATTCCCAGTAATCCAAACTATTTTGAAATATTTAGGGAGTTTATTCTTAATATACCTTGCTTATAAAATTAGTTTTTCAAATCCTTCTAATGAGAAAAAAGATGAAAATCCAATCTCTTTTTTAGATACTTTTATCTTTCAATTTTTGAACCCAAAAGGTGTTTTGATTGGAATAATTATAGTTTCAACATATGTTGAATATGGAGAAAATTATCTCAATTATGCGACTCAAGTCGTTTTATTTGCCTTTGTGGTGTCTCTATCAAGCATCACTTTCTGGACCTTTGTTGGCAAATATCTGAGAAAATTTGCGACAAATGAGAAATTTATTAAATACTTTAATTATGTTATGTCAGGACTTCTTCTTTTGAGCATAATTACATTCTATATATAAGATATGAAGCCAGGAAACAAAAATTCATATAAATCATTATCTGACTTAGAGGTTAATGATAAAAATTATAAATATTACTCATTAAAAAAAGCTGAATTAAATGGTTTAAAAGGTATTTCAAAATTACCAAAGTCGTTAAAAGTTTTATTAGAAAATTTACTCAGATATGAGGATGATATATCAGTTAATAAAAATCAAATAGAAGCAGTCAAAAACTGGCTCGATATAAAAAAATCAAAAACTGAAATAGCTTACAGACCAGCTAGGGTTTTACTTCAAGATTATACAGGAATCCCAGCAGTAGCTGATTTAGCTGCAATGAGGGAAGCTGTTAAAGAGAAAAATAAAGACCCAAATACAATTAACCCTCTGTCTGCAGTTGACTTAGTCATTGATCATTCTGTTCAAGTTGATCAATCAGCCAAAAAAGACTCATTTGAGAAGAATGTAGATATTGAATTTAAAAGAAATGGTGAAAGATATTCTTTTTTAAAATGGGGTCAAAGTGCTTTTAACAATTTTAGGATTGTTCCTCCAGGAACTGGTATTTGTCATCAGGTTAATTTAGAATATTTATCAAAAGTAGTGTGGTCAGAGGAATACAAAGGGGAAAAATATTTGTTCCCTGATACTCTTGTTGGAACAGATAGTCATACAACAATGGTCAACGCTTTATCAGTTTTAGGATGGGGTGTTGGTGGAATTGAAGCTGAGGCAGGAATGTTAGGTCAACCTATTTCAATGTTAATCCCCGAAGTTATTGGATTTGAGGTTACTAAAAAAATGCCAGAGGGTACAACTGCTACGGATTTAGTTTTAACAGTTGTAAAAATGCTTAGGGACAAAGGTGTGGTTGGAAAATTTGTTGAATTTTATGGTGAGGGATTAAAAAATTTAACTCTAGCTGATAGAGCGACAATTGCTAATATGGCTCCTGAGTATGGAGCTACTTGTGGATTCTTCCCAATTGACGAAGAAACTTTAAATTATTTAGAATTTTCTGGACGAGATAAAGAAACAGTCGCAATTGTCGAAAAGTATGCAAAGGAACAAGGATTATGGTCAAGTACAGATATTGAATTTACTGATAAAATTTCTTTAGACATGTCCACCGTAGTTCCAACCATTTCAGGCCCTAAAAGACCACAAGATAAGGTTCTTTTAACAAACGCATCAAATGATTTTAAAAAAGTTTTTAGAGAGGCTACAGATAAAAAGGATTATAAAATTTCTAAAGTAAAAGATACAGATTATGAAATTAAGGATGGTTCAATATTAATTGCAGCAATTACATCATGTACTAATACCTCAAATCCAAATGTTTTGATTGGAGCTGGATTATTAGCTAAAAAATCTGTTGATTTAGGATTAAACGTTAAACCATGGGTTAAAACATCGTTAGCTCCTGGATCACAAGTAGTAACTGATTACCTAGAGAAAGCTGGTCTTAATACTTACTTAGATCAACTAGGATTTAATTTGGTTGGATATGGTTGTACAACTTGTATTGGTAATTCAGGTCCATTAGCAAAAAATATAGTCGATGCTATTCAAAAAGAAAATTTATATGCAGTTTCTGTTTTGTCTGGCAACAGAAACTTTGAGGGAAGAATTTCTCCTCATATTAAAGCAAATTATCTGGCTTCTCCTCCACTTGTTGTAGCTTATGCACTTGCAGGTCATATGGAATTTGACTTATTTAAAGACTCATTTGGAAAAGATAAAAATGGTAAAGATATATTTTTAAAAGATATCTGGCCCTCAAATAAAGAAATAGAGGATACTTTGAAGGACTCTCTGAATGCAGATATGTTTGTTAAAAGATACTCAAATGTTTCAGAGGGACCAAAACAATGGCAAGAAATCAAAACAGAAAAAAGCAGTATTTATAACTGGGATGAAGGCTCTACATATGTAAAAAAACCTCCTTTTTTTGACAATTTACCTGACAAGCCAGAAGGATTTAAATCAATCAAAGATGCAAGACCACTTTTAATATTAGGAGATATGGTTACAACAGATCACATATCTCCTGCTGGAAATATTCAAAAGGATAGTCCAACCGGGGATTATTTTATGAAAAATCAAATTCAACAGAAAGATTTTAATTCTTATGGATCTAGGAGAGGAAATCATGAGGTCATGATGAGAGGAACATTCGCTAATATTAGAATTAGAAATGAAATGGCTCCTAGTACAGAAGGTGGATATACCAAATTATATCCTGAAGGAAAAGTGATGACAGTTTATGATGCTGTTGTTGAATATAAAAAAAGAGGAACAGATTTAATTGTAATTGGCGGTAAAGAATATGGAACTGGCTCCTCGAGAGATTGGGCAGCAAAGGGAACAAAATTATTAGGTATTAAAGTTGTTTTGGCAGAAAGCTTTGAGAGGATACACAGATCTAATTTAATAGGAATGGGAATTTTGCCTTTACAATTTTTAGGAGATATGAATAGGAAAAATTTAAATTTAAGTGGCTCTGAATTATTAAGTGTTATTGATATAGAAAAAGGAATAAATCCCTCAGATAAAGTTAAGTTGGAAATTAAATACTCATCAGGCGATATAAAAATAATAGAAACTTTATGCAGAATAGATACAAAAAATGAATTAGAGTATTATAAGAACGGGGGCATATTACAATATGTGCTTAGAAATATGATCTAAAATGGATGAAGATTTTACTATAATAAATTCAAATACTAGAAAAGAAAAAATTAAAAATTTTTTAATTACAAATAAAAAAATAATATCATATTTTTTAATCTTCATATTAATTTTGATATTTATCTTTTTTGGGTATCAAAGTTATAACAAGTCAAAAATAAAAAATATATCTGATGAATACAACTCTGCTATTATGGAGTATTCTCAAAATAATAAAGGTAAAACAACAGACATATTAGTTAATATTGTAAATAAAAAAAATCCAACTTATTCTCCACTCTCATTATATTTTATTATAGATAATAAATTAATTGAAAACAAAAACGATATTAATGGCTTATTTGATATTCTAATTGATAAAACGTCACTTGATGATGAAATAAGATATTTAATTATTTACAAAAAAAGCCTTTTGAATGCTGATAGTAGTTCTGAAAATGAATTATTGAAAATGTTAGATCCGATAATTAAATCAAATAGTATTTGGAAGTCTCATGCTTTATACTTAATGGCTGAGTTTTTTTATGATAAAAAACAAAATCAAAAAGCAAAAGAATTTTTTGAAAAAATAATAGTTCTTGAAAATTCAAATATAGACATATTAAGAGAAACTCAAGTAAGACTTAATAGAGATTTAAGTGATTAAGTATATTTTTTTAATTTTATTGGTATCTATTAATCATTGTTCATTCAATTCAAATTCAAAATTTTGGACAAAAGAAAAAAAAGTGGAACAGTTATCTAAAAATGTTAAAAGAATATTTGAGGATGAAAAAGTAATTGGTAAAGAATTAAATGAGAATATAACAGTAAAGATACCCAAAAATATTTCAAATAATTTTAATCAATTATCCAATAATTTAGAAATTAAAGATTTAAACTTTGATATAAAAAAAACATCAAAATTTAAATTTTCAAAAATTGAAAATTTCAATTATTTTGAACCAGAGTTAGTTTTTGACGGAAACAATTTTATTTATTTTGATGACAAGGGAAATATACTTAAATTTGGAAGAGATTTTAAAATTATTTGGAAAAAAAATTTTTATTCTAAACAAGAAAAAAAGAACAAACCAATTTTATCTTTTGCTGTTGCAAATAATACTTTGATTATTTTTGACAATCTCTCAAAACTTTACGCAGTAGACTTAGTAACTGGTAATTTGATTTGGTCAAAAAAAAATAAAAATCCGTTCAATTCTCAAATAAAAGTTTTTGATAAAAAAATTTACGCAATTGATATGAGCAATATTTTAAGATGTTATTCTTTGTTAGATGGATCTGAATTGTGGCAATTTAAAAGTGAGGATACTTTTTTAAAATCAACAAAAAGAAACTCTTTAATAATTAGAAATGAAAAAATCTTCTTTAATAATTCAATGGGAGATATAACTGCAGTTGATGCAAAAAATGGTTCATTATTATGGCAAATTCCAACTCAAAGTAGTCTAATTTACGAAAATGCATTTAGTTTAGTCATGTCTGATTTGGTCTCAGATAATAAAAATATTATATTTTCAAACAATCGAAATGAGTTTTACTCTTTGAATCTGGTTAACGGTTTTATGAATTGGAAACAGAAGATAAACTCGAGTGTTAGACCAATTTTTTATGATCAATTAATATTTACAATCTCTGATGAAGGATATTTTTTTATAATAGATGGTAAAACTGGAAATGTGATAAGAATTACAAATATATTTAGTATTTTTGGAAAAAATAAAAAAGAAAATATTAAACCAATTGGTTTTGTTGCAACATTAAATAAGTTAATATTATCCACAAGTAATGGTCGAGTTATCGTGATAGATATTAAAAGTGGCAAAGTAGACTCAATTTTTAAAATAGATAATGAAAAGATTTCTAGACCTTTTATTTTTGATAATAAGATTATTTTAGTTAAAAATGACTCAATTATTAGATTAAATTAAATGATACTCAAATTTTTGGAAAAAATGGGAAGAAAAAAGGTTGTTTTAGATAGAGGTCCTTCACACCCAAAGTTTGATCAAGCAAAACCTTGGATGAATCGTTACTATGTTTTGTTCAGACATAGACCAAAGTGGTTTCCTTTTAATATCTTAATACATGAAATGTTAGCTGACGATCATGGAGAAGGTGTTCATAATCATACATTTCCTTATATGACTATAATTTTAAGAGGAGGATACTGGGAAACTTTGAGTTCAGGTAAATATTGGCGAGCTCCAGGATATATAGGATTTAGATCAGCAAATAATCTTCATAGAGTTGATCTCAAACCAGGCACCAAACCTATGACACTTTTCATAGCTGGCCCATTTGGTCTTAGAAAAGGACCAAGGTCAGAATATGGTATTGATTTTAAAACAAAAAATAATTGATGGCCAAAAATCTTGAAGGAAAATTCAAACTTTATTGCAATAGTGAAAATCTAGAAATTAATCAAAATCAAATAATAGTTATTAAAAAATTACAAGATTATTTAAATGAAAATTTTAAAAAATCTTTTTTTAATTTCTTTTCAAAACAAGACTCCAAAAAAGCTTTTTATATATTTGGTGATGTAGGAGTTGGAAAAACAATGATTTTGGATTTTTTTTATAATTCTTTAAATGAAAAAAAAAAGAGAAATCATTTCAATGAATTCATGTTAAATTTCCATAATTTTGCTCACGATAATAAAGACAAAGGTGATGAAAATATTATAGATTTATTTGTAAAAAACTTAAAATCAAAGTTTTCATTAATTTACTTTGATGAGTTTCAAGTAACAAATATTGTTGATGCAATGATATTAGGAAGATTGTTTCAAAAAATATTTGATGAAAACTTAAAGATCATTGTCACTTCTAATACTAAAATATCAGAGTTATATAAAGATGGCCTTCAAAGAGATCAATTTAAACCTTTTGTAAGAATTATGGAAAAAAATTCAATTGAACATGAGCTTATAATTAGTGACGATTATCGCAAAACTTCAGAAAATAAGCTACAAAGATATTTTTTTCCATTGAACCAGGAAACAAATTTTAGAATAAATAAATTTTTTAGAATTATTACTAGAAATAAAAAAAAGATTAATAAAACCTTAAACATAAAAGGAAGAGATTTTGAAATTAAGAATTATTATGAAGGAATTTCTAGATTTGATTTTAAAGATTTATGTGATCAAAATTTAGGTGCAGAGGATTATTTAGAAATTACAAAAGCTTCAGAATTTATTGTCATTGAAAATGTACCTCAATTTAATGATATTAATTCAAATCAACAACACAGATTTATTACATTACTTGATGTTATATACGATAAAGATATACCAATAGCAGTCACGGCTAATCAAAATTTAAGTCAATTTACTTCGTCTCAATCTTTAGAAAGTCAATTTAAACGTACCATAAGCCGTTTACATGAGCTAACATCCATTAGTTATAAGTAATGATTCAAGAATTTCATAATCTTCAAATTAACACAAATGGACAGAAATTGTATGAATTTACCAATGAAACAATTAAATGGATAAGAAAAAAAAAATTTAAGGACGGTATACTAAATTTAAGTATCCAACACACTAGCGCATCTCTAATTGTACAAGAAAACGCGGACCCCGATGTTCAGACTGATTTATTAAATTATTTTGATAACTTGGCTCCTATGAACAATAAATTGTATACTCACACAGCTGAAGGAAAAGATGATATGCCTGCTCACATAAAATCAGCACTAACAAATAATCAAATTTCTTTAAGTATTAAAAATTGTGAATTATTACTTGGAACTTGGCAAGGAATATATCTTTTTGAACATAGATTAAATCCACAAACAAGAACAGTTATTCATCACTTTTTAGGTGTATCATAGTTAATTACAATCATTCTAAAAGATATTTTTTCTTTTCCTACAAAAAAACTGTGAATGATAATCATTTACAATAAATTTAATTGTTTATGTTTTCTTATCAGTTAATTTATTTTAATGGAAACACAAAACTATAGTTGTAAAAAATGCGGATTAACAATTACGTCAGTATGTTCGAAGTGTGATAAAATTGTTGATGTTAAACTTCTTGATAATGGATGTATAGTGCAACAAACTAAATGTAATGATTGTGCAAATGTACCTGTTATAAAAGACGTTTGCTCACAACAAAAAGAGTAAATAATTCGTATTAAAAAATATTAATCTTTTATTTGTTTTTTAAGCTTTGAAAAGCTTTTAAAGCTGAAGCTCTTGCTTCTTCATGTATTACAATTGGTTTCGGATAATCTTTTCCAATTAAAGTATTTATTGCTTGCTGATATTTGAATTCCATTTCCCAAGGTTTATGAATAAATTTTGAGGGTACTTTGTTTAGTTCTGGCACCCATCTTTTAACATATGAGCCTTCTCTATCAAATTTTTCACCCTGAAGAATTGGATTGAATATTCTAAAATAAGGAGCGGCATCAGCACCACAACCAGCAACCCATTGCCATTGTGCTATGTTATTTGCTTTATTGAAATCTAATAAACAATTTCTAAAATGTTTTTCTCCTTCATTCCAATTAATTCTTAGATGTTTAACTAAAAAAGATCCTACAACCATTCTTATTCTATTATGCATCCACCCAGTTTCATAAAGTTCTCTCATGCCAGCATCAACTATTGGATAACCTGTCATTCCATTTTTCCAAGCCTTAAGAAATTTTTCATTTTTTACCCAAGGAAATCTATCAAATTCTTTTCGGAAATTACCTTTTAGAAATTCTGGGAAATAATTGATTAAACTATGAGAAAATTCTCTCCATCCTAACTCATTTATATATTTACGATAACCAATACCTTTTGATTTAATTTCATTACACTTTTTCCATATTGTTCCAACATGTATTTGACCAAATTTTATATAAGGTGATAATTTTGAAGTTCCCTCTACTGATGGAATATCTCTTGAAGTACCATAATTTTTAATTTTATTATCAATTAAATTTTTAAGTATTTTTTTTGAGTTATTTTCGGAAACTATCCAATAATTTTCAAATTTTTTATGCCAATTTTCTTTTGGTAGTATGTCGTTTGGATTAATACAATTTTTAAAAAATGATTTAATCTGAGATTGTTTCTTAACAATATAGTTTTTTGAAGGAGGAAGACCTAAATAAATCCTTTCAGCTGTTCTCCAAAAAGGAGTGAAAACTTTGAATGGAGTTTTATCATTTTTAGTTACTTCTTGAAATTCATTTAAAATATTCCCCTTAAAGTATTTAAAATTAATATTATTTTTAATAAATAGATCTCTTATTTTTTTACCTTTTGAAATAACGTCAGGTTCATAAATCTTATTCCAGTATATCGATACATTGTCATTTTTTTTTATTTTTGAAAAAATTTCTAACTCATCTCCTTTTTTGATTTGAAGATTAATTTTATAATTAGATAAATCTTTTTTAAAATTCTCTAAAGATTTTGACAACCACCACTTCTGAGCTTCTCTTTTATTGTCGTAATCATTATTGTTATAAATATAAAAAGCTATTACATTTTTGTGATTTTGTGTTGCATATGATAGAGCAGCATTATTCTCTATTCTAAAATCTTCTCTTATCCAAACTAAACCGATATCTGACATAATTTATATTTGATTAACTAACTTTTTATACATTTCTTTATCGGTATCACCCTCACATCCAATAACCAAAACGTTTGAATTTGAATTTAGATTAAGTTCCTTTTTAATCTTTTGATCTTCACAACTGGCAATTAAGCTAATAACTCCAGGTGCAGAATTTTCCCCTGCTATAATTTTTTTATTACTAAAGCTTCCGTTTCCAAGAAATTTCATAGTTGTTGCAATATCATCATCAGGTAAACTAATACAATATTTAACTGAATTTTTAAGAATTTCCCATGGGACTAATGATACTTCTCCACAAGACATACCACCCATCAAACTTTCTCTTTTTATGTCAATTTTTTCTATCTTTCCTGATCTGATACTTTCTAAAACACAAGCAGCGCTATCTGGTTCCACTACAATTGTTATTGGTATACATCTCAAATATCTTGCAATACCAGCAATTAATGCTCCAGCCATTCCTCCAACTCCAGCTTGTAAGATTATATGAGTGATTTCATTATTATTTAACTGATCAACTATTTCTTTCATCATTACTGAATATCCAGCCATGGTATATTTTGGAACTGATAAATAGTTATCCCAGGCAACATCCTGAACTATTTGCCATCCATTTTTTGTCGATTGTTTGATACATTCAATCAGTGAGTTTTCATAATTTCCTTTAACTTTTATTACTTCAGCTCCTAGATTTACCATTGCTTGTCCTCTAGCATCACTTACAAATTCACTAATAAAAATTTTACATTTAAGACCAAGTCTTTTTGCACCCCAAGCAACTGATCTTCCATGATTACCAGCAGTTGCTGTTGAAACTATAATGTCCTTGTTCCCTTTTGATATTTTTTCTACCGCGTATGCACCCCCTAAAGCTTTAAAAGATTTTAAATCAAATCTTTTACTTTCATCTTTATAAAATATATTTTTTAAATTCAATTCTTTTGAAAGTTTGTTTAAATTTACTAAAGGAGTAGGAGAATATCCTTTCCACTTTTTTATTTTTGAGTAGGCATCATCAATTTCTTTTTTTGATAATGATTTAAAAATTTGCTCCTTTTTGAATGAATAATTTTTATTAACAATGAATTCGGAATATTTCCAAAGATGACCATTAGATAATATTGTCATAATCTAACAGTCTAACGTATTATCTCTTTCCCACCTAGTAATAGACTTTGTTTTATCGAAACTTTCTTTTTGATTAAATTCTTTAATTTCAGAAGTTCTTAATTTTATGTAGCTATTCACAACATTTTGTCCAAATGCTTCGTTCATATCCTCATTATTTTGAAGTTGTTTAAGAGATTGTGAAAGTTCATCAGGCAATTTAGCAAGATCTGGATATTTTTCATAATCTTCGTACATGTTACAACTAAGGGGTTTTCCAGGATTAGTTTTATTTTTTAAACCGTGTAAACCTGCAGCTAATACACTTGCTTGTAATAAATAGGGATTTGCAGACCCATCCATTAATCTCAATTCGAACCTTCCAGGGTCAGGAATTCTGATCATATGAGTTCTATTATTTCCAGTATAAGAAATGCTACTTGGTGACCATGAAGCTCCAGATTTAGTTGGAGGAGCATTTATTCGTCTATAACTATTTATAGTTGGATTAAAAAAAGCTGATAACGAAGATGCATTTTTAATAACTCCACCTAAAAAATTATATGCCATTTTACTTAAGCCTAAATCATCAGATTTATCTAAAAACTTATTTTTTTTACCTTCCCATACGGAGATGTGTGCATGACATCCATTACCTGTTAAGTTTTCGAAAGGCTTAGGCATAAACGTAGCTCTTAATCCATGTTTTTCTGCTATTGTTTTAACCATAAATTTAAAAAAAGTATGTCTATCTGCAGTTACTAAGCAATCTGCATAATCCCAATTCATTTCAAACTGACCATTAGCATCTTCATGATCATTTTGATAAGGGCCCCATCCCATTTCGATCATGCAATCGCAAATTTCTTTAATTAAATCGTATCTTCGCATTAAAGCTGATTGATCATAGCAAGGTTTTGATTGAGTATCTCTTGGATCTGCAATTGAATTTCCATCAGGAGAAATTAGAAAATATTCACATTCAACACCTGATTTCATATTTAAACCTTTTTTCTCAAGTTTTTTAATTTGTTTCTTAAGCATTACTCTTGGAGATGCATCAACAGGTTTCCCATTCATATATAAATCTGATGCTAACCAACCAACTTCTTTATTCCAGGGTATTTGAATTAAACTATTTGGATCTGGAATACCAAACATATCAGCATCAGCTGGAGTCATGTCTAACCATGCTGCAAATCCAGCAAAGCCAGCACCTGCATCTTGCATTTCTTTTATCGCATGAGCTGGAACTAACTTTGATCTAAGTACCCCAAATAAATCAACAAAACTTATTAAGAAATATTTAATCTTTTTTTCTTTAGCTATTTTGAATAAATTATTTGACATAAGTTAGGTTAACATAGTTATTTGAAAAATGAAAAAATTGTTTCTTTGTAATAAATTAGGTTGACTAAAATTATTACTATTACTGCAAGTATGACTCCATATTTTGCTTTTGGGAAAGCAACACCTCGCATTTTGCTTGGTCTTAGTTCTTCATTATCATTTTCAGACATTTTATAATTAAGTAAAAAAAGGGCGCCACAATTAAGTAGCGCCCCAAATTTTTATTTTTTAATTACCACTCTGCAATATTGCTTTTATGGTCATTAGCTCCATGTCTTTTTCTCGATAATCTTTCAAGTTCCTCACTTTCAGATTTAGAAGTTAAAACATGCCAACCTACCCATAAAATAATAGCGAGTATAACTAGTAGACCTTCGCTAGATCCAGCACCAGGATAAACAGCTCCCGCAACTTGTTCTGCAGGTTTGTTTAAGTGATCGATCCAGTTTGTAACTGTAGCCATATTATTTCTCCTTTACCTGGTTGCAGATGAAACTGCTCTTTCATCTCTTTTAGCAGACTCCATTATTTCATAGTCAAGTCCAGCTATTTCTACATCACGAGGGATTCTAAGTTTACCCATTCCATGAAGTACTTTAGCTATAACATAACCTGGTATTAGTCCAAGAACTACGAACATTATTAGTGCTCCCAAGAACTGTCCTAACGGGTTAATTGTAGCATAAGTTGTTCCGTCCCACATTGCACCAACACTGTAACCAGATGATGGATAGCCATTAAGAACAAAACCACATATTATTAGACCAATAAATCCAGCATAACCATGTACTGCAACTGCACCTACTGCATCATCAATTTTGAACTTACGCTCAACCCAATAATGTAGTTTGTACGATAGTACAACTCCGATCATACCAATGATCATTGCTTGAATTGGATGATATAAATCATTTCCAGCCGAAGCACATATGATACCAGCTAGTCCACTCGAGTATGTCCAGAAAGGATCACCTTTTGCAATCCAGTATCCAGCTAATAAGCCTCCTGATAAAGACATCAAGAAGTTAAAAGTAATACCACTAAGTGTAGTTGGAGTTACATAAATGTTTGTAGCTGTCCAATATGTTATACCTTCCATACCGTATTCAGGCCCAAGATCAAATATTGGAATATTGCAAGCCGCATAAAATCCCCAGAAACCAGTATAAATTAGAAACAATCCAATTGTTACTAACCAAGGATTTCTTGGTCCTATGTTTCTTGGCTCACCACTTGATGAGAATTTTCCAATTCTTGGTCCTAAAACCATTAGTACACCTAAGGCAAATCCACCAGCGATTGCGTGAATTACCCCTGAAGCGTAAGCATCATGGTAACCTAATAGTTTAAGCATCCAACCATCAAAGTGCCATCCCCAAGCAGCATCTATTACCCAGAAAACAGAACCAATTGCAATTGCTAAAATTCCGAATGCAAAAGTAGTAATTCTTTCGATGATTGCTCCTGAGACTATTGAAGCAGCAGTCCAAGAAAATAAAAGGAACGCAGCCCAAAAGACACCAGAAATGTGGTCACCTAAGTTAACAGCCATTAATTGGCTTGTTGCAGTATAGAATTTGGCACTGAATGCCGAGTCATCGGTAATTAATGCAGTGCTTTCATTCATTATTGATGGCGCTAATCCCGGTCCTGTTGGGAAAGCCCAATAAATCCACCAACCAAACAAAAACCAGGTTACTGTTACCAAAGGTATCAGCATCGTGTTTTTCATTAGAGTATGTTGGTGATGTTTGTATCGCGAAGCTCCAACCTCATACATACAGAAACCGACGTGAATTAAAAACATCAGTACTACTGTTACCCAGTAGTAAAATTCTGTAAATATAGTAGTAAGAGCCGCTAACTGATCAGTCATATCTTATCTCCATATTAGTTTTTAAAACCCTATAAAATTTCTCTAGGTGTGACAAATGAAACAATAAAATAAAACCTAATATTGACAATAGATTTTAAAATAAAATCAACTTTAGATTGTGTAACTAAAATTTTAGGTAAGCTTTTTTTAGATCAACAAGAGGATGTTTTGGAGACATTTGAAATTTTACTAAAAGCTCTCTTGCTATCATATCTCTATCTTGTTGATTGTTAGGTAATTTAATTGATTTTGGAATTGTAACCCAACCATTAGCATTTCTACAAAATACTGCTGGTCTTCCTTCTTCATAACCCATATGTACATCTTCTAACCAATTAAGATCATCCCAGCCCATCGCTTCGATATATTTTTTTAAAAAAGGAGTGATCTTTTTATAGTCTGGAAGAAGATTTACGTCATATCTATAACCGATAGATTGACCAATCATTTTTTCTCTGGCTGTTTCTTTTTTCTTACCTAACTGTTGGTCTTTGACGGCTACTGATTTTATAACTTTGTTTTTATTCTTTTTTTTAACCATAGTTACCTTAAATTTTATGGAAGTTATCAACCCCAACAGTATAATTAGTACCTGCCAAAGGGACTTTTGCTAAAGCAGATGCTTCAGAAGTAAGTGCTGCCAAATCTTCAGGCTCAAGAGAATGAATATTAGTTTTACCACATGCTCTAGCTAATAATTGTGCTTCAAGAGTCATTGAGTGAAGATAATTATAAACTCTTAGAGCAGCATCATCAGGATTTAATCTAGCTCTAAGTTTTGGATCTTGAGTAGCTACACCTACTGGACATCTTCCAGTATGGCAATGGTAACACTCACCAGCTTTTACACCCATCTCTTTTTCAAAATTTGCTTCTGGAATATCTTTATTGCAATTTAGTGCGATCATTGAACCTGTTCCAATAGCTATTGCATCTGCACCCAAAGCTAATGCTTTAGCCATGTCAGCGCCATCTCTTACACCACCAGCATAAATTAAAGTTACTTTCCCAGTTTTACCTACATCATCTAACGCTCTTCGAGCCTCTCTGATTGCAGCAATACCTGGAATACCTGTATTAGCTGCTGCGATGTGCGGACCAGCTCCTGTTGATCCTTCCATACCATCTAGGTATATAGAGTCAGGATCACATTTCGCTGCCATACGTACATCATCATAAACTTTTGATGCACCTAATTTTAATTGAATTGGAACTTTATTTTTTGTCAGTTGCCTTAATTCTTCTACTTTTAAAGCTAAATCATCTGGACCCAACCAATCAGGATGTCTTGCTGGAGATCTTTGATCAATGCCAGATGGCAATGATCTCATCTCAGCAACTTGGTCAGTTACTTTTTGACCCATTAAGTGTCCACCCATCCCAACTTTTTGTCCTTGCCCAATAAATACTTCTATACCATCTGCAAGTTGCGCATGATGTGGGTTAAATCCATATCTTGATTGAATACACTGATAGAACCATTTTTCTGAATATCTTCTTTCATCAGGTATCATTCCACCTTCACCTGAACATGTTGCACTACCAGCCATTGTTGCTCCTCTTGCAAGAGCTGTTTTAGCCTCGTATGATAATGCTCCAAAACTCATACCAGTGATGTAAACTGGGATATCCAACTCAATTGGATTTTCACATCTTGGACCAATTACAGTCTTTGTCTCACATTTTTCTCTATAACCTTCAATTACAAATCTAGTAAGAGTACCTGGCAGGAAAACTAAATCATCAAAAGTAGGAATCTTTTTCATTAATGCCATTCCACGCATTCTGTATCTTCCTAATTGAGACTTTATATGAATATCATCTATTACTTCTGGAGTAAAAATTGCATTATGACCAAGTAGACTTTTATTTCTTGATCCATTACTACTTAAATGAACGTCAGCTTTTCCGCCAACATTCCCATTAGTTTTTAATTTACCGTTTTTTTTCTTTATTTTCTTTGGCATTAAATTGCTCCTTTTTTCTCAGTAGGTTCTAAGTTATCGTAGTTCCATAATTTTTTACCAGCTACAATTTTTTTCATTTTGCTCACATCAAAATTTTCACCAATTTCAGCAACCTTCAATTTTCTTTTTAACCAATCTTGATCACTTTTAGTTAATTCAGCGTCTACTGCATCACTACCATAAGAACCAATTTCTCCACCTACGAAAATTGTCCCATCATACATTGAATCACCTAAATTTATCCCTACGTTACCCAAGATAATTATTCTTCCTCTTTGCATCATAAAGCCTGTAAAAGCACCAGCGTCTCCACCAATAATTATAGTTCCACCCTTCATATCAATACCAGTTCTAGCACCAACGCTGCCTTTACATATTAAATCTCCACCTCTAATGGCTGCTCCAAAACAAGATCCAGCATTTTTTTCAATAACCACCTTACCAGCCATTAAATTTTCAGCACAAGACCATCCAACTCTTCCGTTGATTCGCACTATAGGTCCATCGCAAGAACCTATTCCAAAGTAACCTAAACTACCCTCAAAAATTAAATTTAGTTTATTTAAAATTCCAACACCAATACTGTGTTTACCTTGTGGATTCTTAATAACTATAGTTCCATAGCCTTGGCTCATTAAATTATCAATTTCTTTATTGGCATCAGCAGCAGTCATATCCATTACATCAAGATCTGTTCTTTTATTGAAATCTACGTCGTACGTTCCAAAATAATAAAAATTTTCAGCCTCATCAGGATTAAAAAATTTTTGTTGCGTTCTACCAGTTAAAACTTCAGTATGCATACCCATAGCTTGGGCCTTGGTTTTTTTTGTGACATTTTTTAAATTTGCCATACCTT
>CACORY010000008.1 GCA_902629695.1 uncultured Pelagibacteraceae bacterium
TTTTGTAAAATAAGAATATTTTGGCATATTTGCTTTTTCGTACATTTTTTTTCCCATAAAAAATGGAACTATTTGATCAGCTTCACCATGCATTATTAAAATTGGAACTTTTATATTCTTAATTTTACTTTTATTATCAAATTTATCTTTCAGCAATAAACCTACAGGTATGTATGGATAAAATGTTTTGGCTGCATCAATCATAGAAGTAAAAGGAGTTTCCAATACAACGCCAGCAAAATTTTTATTTTGTGACACATGAGTTGCTACACCAGTTCCTAATGACTCTCCATAAATGACAATATTTTCCTCTTTGACACCTTTTTTAACTAACCAATTTATTCCACTTCTTCCATCTTTATAAAGTCCTTCCTCAGATGGTTTCCCTTTGTTGCCACTGAACCCTCTCCAGGCAATTATCAAAAAATTAACATCCATTTTATGGAAATGATTTAATTTATGAATTCTATTTTCAAGAGAGCCAGCATTTCCGTGAAAAAATAAAACTGTTTTATATTTTTGTAAGTTTTTTTCATGAAACCAGCCCAATAAATCAATGTTGTCCTCTGTATTAATTTTTACTTTTTCAATAGGGACTGATATTTGATCACCGGAATAATTATTTTCATTTGGATGATATAACAAATTTCTCTGATAAAAATATAAAAAAACTAAAACTAAAATGTAAATAAAAATAATTATTTGAAAAAATAACAACAAAATATTCCTAAACTTTTTTAACATTTTTTTTCTTTGCTAAGTATATGCCAAAAAACACCAGGATTGTTCCTATGAAATGATAATTTTCAAATTTTTCATCAAATAAAAAATACCCATAAATCGCTCCATAGACTGTAAAAATATAAAGAGTGAAACCTGTCAAAGACGCACCTAATTTTTTTTGAGTAACAGTATAAAGTGTAAAAGCAATTATTCCTGGCGAGATAGCAGCAAAAATTACCCAGAAAAAAAATTCAGGTATAAAAACTGTTTGTTTGTAAAATATTTCCTCACCAATATAGAATGGTAATAAACTTAAAGCTCCAAAAAATGATATTAAAGTAAATCTCTCAAAAATTTTTAGTTCTGAATTCCAGTAAAATAAATAAATTGAATATAATGCCCATCCAATAGCAGCAGCCAACATCCATAAATCACCAATTGTAAATTGCAGATTAATTAATAAATTTAAATCTCCTTTTATAATGATTGTAAAGACTCCTAATAAACATGAGATTAATCCAATTATTTTTGTGAAATTTATTTTTTCACGAAAAAAAAAATATGAAATCAAAATTATGAACACTGGCGAAGATGTATAAATAATTCCCATATTTGTTACAGTTGTAGTTTCACCTGCCAAAAATGGAAAGGCTCCGCATACTCCACATCCCATTGAGCCTAAAAAAAATAATTTTTTATATTCTTTTTTAATGATATTAAAATTTTTTTTTAATGTTATGTATGTAAAAGGTAATAATATTAAAAAAACTACTGTCCATCTCCAAAAAGCTAATGATATTGGAGGTACAAGCTCAACGCCCCCTCTTGCTACAACAAGATTACTAGCCATAAAAATTGGCTGAATAAATAACAACGAAAATGAAAAAAAGTTTTTCTTCGAGTTATTCAATTTACGATAAATTAACTTTTATCAAAGAAGGCTTCGTAAATCATCATTATGATGGCAGCACCCATTAACAAATAAACCGGTATTACGTCTAAAAAACCAATCATCATTGATCTAGTAAGAGTGGTCGCTAGACCAATCAAAAAGAAAACAGCAAATGACAAACCTATTATTGTTGTTATTTTATTCATACAATTATTCCTGACACTCCTTCTCAAGCCAATTAGCAACGCCTAAAAATCTATGATCATCATATTTGTTGCCAATTAATTGAACTCCTAATGGTAGATTATTTTCACCCTCAAGTAAAGGCAGTGATATGCAAGGAGTACCTAGATAAGACCAGACTTTATTAAATTCCGCTGTTCCAGTACTTTTTAATCCTTTGGGCGCAACACCAGGACTAGATGGAGATAGTACACCATGATAGTCTTCAAATACTTCCTCATAAGACTCATAACTTCTTTTCATAAAATCAATTGCCTCAGCATATTCCTTTGCAGTGTACTTATTTCCATTTGAAATAGCATCTTGCATATACTTTGAAAGTTTATTTTTAAATTTTTTAAAATAAACAGAAAAATTATTGGCCAAGTCTGTTTCATGAATAATTTTATGATATTTGTGTATATCCTTAAAATATGAGGGAGTATCAAATATCTCAATATTTTTTTTAAAAGATTTAATAAAATATTCAAAAGACTCTCGTGATTTTTTATCAATTATTTTCCAATGATCAGTTTTATAAAAAATAAACTTAGGCTCAAAAATTGGACCTTTCTTTGTTTCGGTAAGAATATTTTCTGTAGAATAATGAATTGTAGCTGGATCGTATTTATCTTTTTTTATTAATACTTTTGCCAACATAGCCACATCTTCAACTTTACGACCAAACATACCAATTTGATCTAAGCTGTATGAAGTTCTTAGAACTCCGTTTCTTGAAATAAGCCCGTAACTTGGTTTATAACCAACTACACCACAATAAGAAGCTGGTCTTATTATAGATCCTCCTGTTTGAGAGCCGATAGAAGCTGGTGCCATAAAGGAAGCAACCGAAGCTGCTGATCCACTAGATGAACCACCTGGTGTTCTATTTTTATCATGAGGATTAGTTGTAGCTGGAGGTCCTAAGTAAGCAAGTTCTGAGGTTGCAGTTTTGCCCATAACGATTGCTCCTGATGCGTGAAGTAAATCAATTATTTCAGCATTTTGAGAATATGATTTTCCTTTTCTAATTACTGTTCCACACTCAGTGGGCATATCAACAGTTCCTATAATATCTTTAACTGCTATCGGCACTCCATGCAGTGGTCCTACTGGTTTTCCTGATCTTCTATGATCATCAGCTTCGGTTGCTTTTTCTAATAAAACTTTTTTATCAAAATGTGCCCAGGCTTTTACATCTTTTTCAAACTTATTTATTCTTTCAATATATTTTTCACAAACTTCGACCGATGTAATTTGAGCATCATTTATCTTTTTTGCTAGTTTCTCAAGACTTAAAGAAAATATATCTGTCATTCAAAATTAATTTGCAAATAATGTCTCTGGTAACCAAAGAGCTATTCCTGGGAATAAATACATTAAAACCATCGCTAAAATTACAATGCCTAAAAATGGCATTATTCCTCCAAAAATTTGCATAAGTTCAACATTCTTTGATTGAACTCCTTTCAAATAATAAGCTGACATTGCCATGGGGGGTGTCAGAAATGAGGTTTGTAAGTTTAAAGCGATTAACATTGCAAAGAAATATGGATTTACTCCAAAAAATTCAACCAATGGTAAAAAAATTGGTACGAATATGATTAATATTTCAGTCCATTCTAGAGGCCATCCCAATAAAAATATAATTAATTGGGTAATAACTAAAAACTGCCAAGGCTGTAAATTTAAAGATTTGAAAAAATGCTCAAAAACTTCATGACCCCCCAAATATGAAAATACTGAGGCAAAAGTCCACGATCCAATAAACAACCACATAATCATGGCTGTTGTTTTTGCTGTAAGAAAAACTGACTCTTTAAAATTTTTCCATTTTAGAGTTTTATAAAAATATGAAAGCACTAGTGAACCAAATGCACCAACAGCGGCTGCCTCTGCTGGGGTAGCTATACCTGCTAGTATTGTTCCTAAAACTAAGATGATTAATGAGAATAAAGGTAAAAAAGAAACTAAAACTTCTTTCATAATTACTGCAGTAGGAGGAATCTCTTCTGCTGCAGGTTTAGGTGCTATTGAGGGATTCATCCATGCCCTAAATATTGCATAACCGATATAAAGTCCTGCTAGCATTAATCCTGGGAAAATTGCAGCTGCAAATAATCTTAAAGGCGATAATTGAGCAATTACAGAATAGACGATTAACATAATGCTAGGTGGTATCAAAATTCCTAAACAACCACCTGAACAAATAATTCCAGATGCAAATTTTTTATCATAACCAGCTTTAATCATTGCTGGCCAAGCAAGAAGGCCCATTAAAGTTACTACTGCTCCTATAATACCTGTAGCAGTTGAGAATAGCGCACAAGTAATTAATGCAGCAACTGCCATTGAAGCTGGAAGTTTGTGAGATGCTAATCTTATTGCAAAAAATAATTTTGCAACAATCCCAGCTCTTTCAACTAAATATCCCATAAACAAGAAGAGGGGGACTGCGGTCAACACATTGTTGTCCATTACAGTATAGGTATTTTGAACAAAGAGTTGGAAAATTCTGTTATCAAACAGATGCTCCATCTTAGTCGGATCAAAGTAAGCATAATATCCAAAACCAAGACCCATCGCCATTAACGTGAACGCTATAGGAAAACCTAATAAGACGGCAAATAAAAATATCCCCATCATCATAATTGCTACTTCAGGATTTGTTAGACTAAATAACATCTTCTTTATTTCCTTCTTGTGAAGTTCTCATTAATACTTTTTCAGTTTCTTCAGCATCACGCTCAGTTCCTCTCTCTGGCCAACTTCCGGTTTTGATACAAATAATGCATCTAAAAACTTCTCCTATACCTTGAAGGGTCAAAAGACTTCCAGATAAAGGTATCAAAGATTTTGCCATATAAATTTGAATTTGTGCAGGACTATTCCAACTAGTTTCTTTTATCTTCCATGCTAATGCTGCATATTCATACCCATAAAAAGCTAAAGCAATAACGCCAGGGAAGAAAAAAATGAAATATAAAACAACATCTATCCAAGCCTGTGTTCGTTGTGAAAAAAGTCTATAAATTACATCTCCTCTTACATGTGCCTCTGTACATAAAGTATAGGCACCAGCCATCATAAAAATTGCTCCATACATTTGAAGACTAAAATCAAAATTCCATAAAGTTGGTGCATTTAAAGCATATGCCATAAAAACTTCATAACACGTTCCCCCCATTAAAATTACAATACACCATGAAAATGCTTTTCCCATTGAGACACTTAAACGATCAGCGAATTTTATGTAGGATCTCATCATAGATATAATCTTTTATTGAATTGTTAAAAAATAATCAAATAAAAAGGGGGCCGAGGCCCCCTTATTAAAATTTATAAAGTTAATTATATCTTAACTTTTGCTATTGGACCAAACTCATTTTCATACGCAAGTTTGTAATTAGGCTGGTTCATCAGCAAGTATTTCATTACTCTCTTCGCATATGATTTCTGAGAATCTACGACTTTCTTAAAGAAAGGATCTTTCTTATTGAAATCACCGATTACCTTGTCCCAACCTTTTAATTGTTGAGCTAAGATTTCATCAGAAGTTTGGTAAACATTTACTTTGTGCTCATTCATTAACTTAGCTAAGTCAGCTGAGTATCTTACTAAAGCTTTAAAGTAATTATCACTATTTGCAGCATAAGCAGCATTCTTTAGAATTGCTTGGTGTGCTGGTGATAAACTATTATATGTTTTTTTGTTTACTGGTATTTCAAACATCTCTTGAGATTGGTGAAAACTTCCTAAGTGATAATGCTTAGAAACATCTTGCATACCAAATTGAGAGTCTGAAGTAGGGTTGTTAAACTCAGCAGCTTCAATCAAACCAGTTTTCATTGCTGGCTGAATTTCACCACCTGGTAATTGTCTAACTACCATTCCCATTGCAGTTAAAACGTTAGTCGCAAGACCAACTGTTCTATACTTCATACCTTTAACATCAGATACTTTAGTTACATTCTTTTTGAACCAACCAAAAGGCTGAGCTGGCATAGGCATATGAAAGAAACCAATATAATCAAAACCTACTTTTGCAAGAGTTTCATCATATAGTTTTCTTCCTCCACCATATTCCATCCATCCCATAACTTCTTGAGATGACATACCGTATGAAGGACCAGTTCCAAATAAAGATGCAGCAGGGTTTTTACCATACCAATATGCAGTCACCCAGTGACCCATATCTACTACACCGGAACTAACTGCTTGTCCGATTTCTGAAGTCTTTACGACTGCTCCAACAGGTTGAAGGTCAATCTGAAGTGTTCCTCCAGACATTTCCTTTACCATGTTGCAATAGTCACCAGCCATTTCAAAAAAGATGTTTGCTCCACTTGGCCATGCAGCTTGCATCTTTAATGTTTTATGACCGCCAGCAGTTGCTATGTTTGGCATTGCAACAGCGGCTGCAGCTACAGCACCAGCTTTAGCAGCAGTTTTAAAGAACTTACGTCTTGAAGATGTTTTCACCTTCAATGATTTATTTTCTTTTGTCATTATTACTCCTATTAAAGTTAATTAACTCTCCGAATTTAAGCACAGAATTAGATTAGAGTCTTTCTTAAAAAAAGCGTAGATGTCGCAGAAATTTAATTTTTTACAATCTTGAGTAGAATTAATTGACTTTATTTTTACATTTTCCAGTTTTAAAAAACTCGTCAATATTGTCTATTGCTAAATTAGCCATTGCAATTCTAGTATCTTTAGTAGCACTTCCCAAGTGAGGTAAAACAAAAGCTGATTTGATTTTAAGATATCCTGGATTTAAATTTGGTTCATTTTTGTAGACATCTAAACCTACAGCATAAATTTTTCTTCTGTTTAAAGCATCAATCAGAGCCTCATCATCTACAATATCTCCTCTTGCAATATTAGTAATTACTGCTCCTTTTGGAAAATATTCTACTGTTTCTTTATTAATCATATTTTCTGTTTCTTTAGTTGCAGGACAACAAATTGATAGCACGTCAGAGACTGAAAAAAGACTTTTAATATTATCATGATAAACAGCACCTTGTTCTTTGTCTTCACTCAATTTTGATCGATTATGGTAATGAATTATCATTCCCAGTGACCTTGCTATTTTTGCAATTTTTTGACCAATTCTACCCATTCCTAAAATTCCCAATCTTGTTCCAGTTAATTGTTTTCCAATTAAATAATCTGCTGACCATTTCCAGCCACCTTCTCGCGCAGACTCGATACCCTCTGAAGCTCTTCTACAAGCGCCAAGAATTAATAATATACCTATTTCAGCAGTTGCATCAGATAAAACTTCAGGTGTGTTTGTTACTGCTATACCTTTTTTTTTTGCAGCTTCTAAATCTATGTTACCAAAACCAACTGCAAAGTTTGAAATAATCTTAATTGTATCGGGCAATTTATTAATTGTTTCCCTATCCATCTTGTCTGTGAGTGATGTTAATATTCCGTCACAACCCTTGCTCATTTCTATTACTTTTGATTGAGAATACAATTCATCGTTAGAATTGAATATTGGTTCAAAAGTATTTGAAGCTTTATCTTCACTGTCTTTAATCAGTTTTCTTGTAATCAAAATTTTTTTCATAAGATTTTTTTAGATTATCAGTTAAGATCAAATATCTTTCCTGGATTCATGATATTGTTTGGGTCTAATGTTCTTTTAATTGATTTCATAACTGGAATATTATCAGGATGTTGCTCTAGTAAATACTCTTTTTTATGAAGCCCTACACCATGTTCACCAGTAATAGTTCCGTTAAGCTCTATTGATTTTTTTATTAGTGTGTCATTAAAAGACCTTATTTTTTTATAACTTTCCTTATTTTTTGGATCAAAAGGTAAAATCACATGGAAATTACCATCACCCATGTGACCAACCATTGGAGCTCTAACTCCAAATTTCTCTGCTTGTTCTTCTGCAAATTTTACACACTCTGTGATCTTTGAGATAGGAACACATACATCAGTTGAATAAACTCTACCATTATTGATTAAAGCTTTAACTGAATAATATACATCCCACCTCGCCTTCCAAATCTTGTTTCTCTCCTCTAAATCTTTAGCCCACTTAAATGAGCTACCATTGTTGTCTTTTGAAATTTCCTCTACAATTTTTATATTTTCATTATTAGAAATTTCAGATCCATGAAATTCAAAAAATAAAGTTGGTACTGCCTGAATGTCTTTTAGTTTAGAATAATTAATGCTAATTCCCATTTGTTCTTTATTGAGCATCTCAATTCTTGCTATTGGGACACCATACTGAATAACTTGTTGAGCAGTCATTACAGCATCCTCTAAAGAAGGAAAATGGCAAACAGCACTCATTATGTTTTCTGGTATCGGGGATAATCTTAAATGAACTTCAGTAATAACACCTAAAGTTCCCTCTGATCCAATAAATAGATTTGTCAAATTATATCCTGCAGATGTTTTTTTAGTTCTACCACCAGTTTTTATAATATCACCATTAGGCAAAACTACCGTAAGACCTGAAATAACTGTTTTCATGGTTCCATATTTTACCGCCATTGTACCTGACGCAGAGGTCGAGGCCATTCCACCTAGGGCAGCATTAGCTCCAGGATCAATTGGAAAAAAAACTCCATCCTCTCTTAAATACTCATTCAATTGTTCTCTTGTTACACAAGCTTGAACTCTACAATCAAAATCCTCAACATTAACACTTAAAATTTTATTCATCTTTTCCAAACAAATAGTTATGCCATTTTCATTACCTACTACATTGCCCTCCAAAGAAGTTCCTGTTCCAAATGGAACAACAGGAATTTTATGTTCATTACATAATTTTAGTATTTTTGAAACTTCTTCATTAGTTTCAGGGAAAACAACTGCCTGAGATAAAACTGGATCATAAGTATCTTCACCTCTAGCATAATTAGCTCTAGCAGACTCAGAAGTAGAAAACCTTCCATTAAGCATTTTCTTTAACTCTGCCTGGACTTGTTCATTCATATTTTAATATTATTAAAGAATAAGAAAAAATACAGCTTATTTAGTAAGCATTTTCTTTATATTCTCTAAGGCTTGGGAAATATTATCTCTAGATGCAGCAAAACTAAATCTAACATAGTCATTACAAGTTTTTCCAAATGCAGTTCCAGGCACTATTGCCACACCTGCATCATGCATTGCTTTTTTACAAAATTCAGATCCATTCATACCTGTTCCAATTACTTTAGGAAATGCGTAAAAAGCACCACCGGGTAAACTACATTCTACTCCTGGCAAATCATTCAAACCTTGATGAATTAAGTTTCTTCTAGCTGTAAACTTTTCCATCATTTCATGTATTGAATCATCTGGACCATCTAATGCTGCAATTCCTGCATATTGCGCTGCAGCATTTACACAAGAAACACTATTAATCAAAAGTTTATTTACATGTGGAACTAATTCTTTTGGCCAAAAACTCCAACCTAGCCTCCATCCTGTCATAGAATAAGCTTTACTCCAACCCTCAAGTACAATTAATCTTTCTCTTAACTCAGGATAATTAAAAAATGAGGGCATTTCTTTATTATCAAAAATTTGTCGGCTATAAATTTCATCACTTAGGATAGTTACATTCGGATGTTTTTTTAATCCCTCAGCCAATACGTCAATATCTGATTTTTCAACGAAACTTCCTGTTGGATTATTTGGATTAATTAATATTAATAATCTTGTTTTATCAGTGATGAGTGACAGTATTTTTTCAGGATTAAATTTTAAATCTTTGTCCTCTGTTAAATCATAAGGTACAGCAGTAGAGCCTGTATAATTAATCATTGATTCATATATGGGAAAAGCAGGAGTTGGATGAATTATTTCTGCACCTGGTTCTCCAAAACACTGTATCGCATAACTCATTGTGGGTTTACCACCTGGCATGATTAAAATTCTTTCAGAGTCTACATCAGTATTATATCTTTTTTTAATCCATCTTGTAACAGCCTGCCTGCACTCTAAAATTCCATTAGATAAAACATAACCATGATGTCCATCATCCAAAGCTTTTTTCGCAGCTTCAACAACGTGCTTAGGTGTTTTAAAATCTGGTTGACCTAAACCCAAATGTATCATTGGATTTCCTTTGGCTTCTAATGCTTTAGCTTCTGCTAAAACTGAGAAAGCTGTTTCAGTACCTAAATTATTTAAATTCTTTGCTAGCTTCATAATGTTGTATTTTAAATTTTAAGGTCTATTTCTATAAATTATTTTTGAACTATTCAACTCTTTTAAATTTTTGCAACCCATTAAAACCATATTTCTATTTATCTCATCGTGCATATTTTTTAGTAAATGTTCAACACCTTGTTGGCCTCCTGCGGCCAAAGAGAACAAGAACATTTTACCAAAACTACAAGCTTTTGCACCAGCAGCTAGTGCTTTTAACACATGCGTTCCTCTTCTAACTCCACCATCTAATATAATTTCCAACTTATCTCCTACTGCATCAGAGATAGCTTTTACTTGGTCAAAAGGAGATCGCGATCCATCAAGTTGGCGACCACCATGATTAGAAATCATAATTGCAGTACATCCGATATCTATTGCTCTTTTTGCATCCTCAACTGACATAACTCCTTTTAATGCGAAAGGTCCATTCCATTTCTTTACACAATACTCTGCATCTTTCCAATTCATAGCAGGATCATATTGTTCATTAATATAATCGATAACTGATTTTGCAATGTTTGTACCTTTGTCTGTTTTGTTAGCTACATTAGCTAATTTAAATTTACCATGAGTTAAATAATTAAATACCCAACTAGGATGAAGAGCAAAACTCATTAAACTTTGCAAAGTTAGTTTTGGTGGAGTTGTAAATCCAGTTCGATGATCTTTTTCTCTATTACCAGCAACTAATGTATCTACTGTTAGACACATACCATCAAATCCTGACCTCTTACAACGATCTATTAAATCATCAGTTATTGATTGATCTTTATGAACATACAGCTGAAATAATTTTGGACCACCAGAAATATTTGATATTTCCTCAATGGTGTTATTTGCCATAGTGGACATGCTATAAAACGTTCCAAATTTATCTGCTGCTTTAGCTGAGGCTTTGTCTCCATCATGATGGTAAAGTCTTTGCATAGCACAAGGAGATAAAAAAATTGGCATATCAATTTTTTTTCCAAAAATAGTCGTTGATAAGTCTGGTTTTCCAACGCTCGCTAAAACATTTGGAACTAAATCACAATCATCAAAAGATTTTGTATTTCTTCTGAGAGTTATTTCATCGTCAGAACCACCATCAATATAATGAAAAATTGGTGAAGGTAATTTTTTTTTTGCAAGTTTTCTAAAATCATCAAAATTGTAACAATTTTGTAAACTCACTATCTTCTAAATCTCAAATTATTTCTGTTCAAATCTGAAATCTTTGTGCAGCCCATTAATTTCATGTCTCTAACAAGTTCAGACTTGTATAATTCTAAAGCTCTTTCAACACCAGCTTGTCCTGCAGCAGCCAATGCGTATAAATAAAGTCTTCCTCCCGAGCATGCTTTAGCACCTATAGATAATGCTTTTAACATGTGAGTTCCTCTATGAATTCCTCCCTCACAAATCACATCTAATTTATCTCCAACAGCATCAACAATTTCAGCTAGTTGATCAAATGGTGATCTCGATCCATCTAATTGTCTGCCACCATGGTTTGAAACCATTATACCTGTACATCCTATATCAACAGCTCTTTTTGCATCTTCAACCGACATAACACCTTTCAATGCAAAATGTCCTCCCCATTGAGAGCAAAGTTTTTCAGCATCTTTCCAATTCATTGATTGATCCAACATTGTTGAAAAATAATTACCAATTGAAGTATTAGTGTCTGTGCCTTCCTTCACAAAATCTTGAAGATGGGGCAACTCAAACTTACCCTTAGTTAAATAGTTTATTCCCCACATTGGCTTTGTAGCGAAACTAAATAAACTAGCTAAGGTAAGTTTAGGAGGCGATGTAAAACCAGTTCTTAAATCTCTCTCCCTATTTCCTCCAGTTATTGTGTCAACTGTCAATGCCATAACATCAAAGTTAGCAGCTTTAGCTCTTTCTAAACAAGAATCATTCAAGCCTCTATCCTTATGAAAATAAAACTGGAACATCTTTGGAGTATCAACCATTGCAGAAATTTCCTCAACACTTACGGTAGCAAGAGCAGATACGCCAAACATTGTATTAAATTTTTTAGCAGCTTTTCCTACAGCTCGTTCGCCATCATAGTGAAAAAGTCTTTGGAGAGCAGTTGGAGACAAATAAAAGGGTAAATCTAATTTTTTACCAAATATAGTCGTTGATAAATCTACATTCTCAACACCTCTTAAAACATTTGGAACTAAATCTACATCATCAAAAGCACTTGTGTTTCTGGCATAAGTAATCTCATCGTCAGCAGCACCATCAATATAATGAAAAATTGGTGAGGGTAATTTTTTTTGAGCTAATTTTCTAAAATCACGAAAATTATGACAATCTTTTAAATTCATTACAAATTTTAGAATTTTTTAAGGAAATTAAACATATAACTATTTGCCCCAGGATTTTTATCTCCTATGGTACCATTTGACAAATGATTATAAGAAAAACCTAACTGAGTACTTTTTGGCATATCTACTGAAAGTTGAACTTCACTTTTAAATTCGAGAGCATGACCTAAATCTTTTCCATTTCCTGAGTCATAATATCCAGGAGTAAAGCTTGGCGTAAAATTTAATAAACCAATTTTATACTGCGCTTGAACCCCGGTGTAAAAATAAGTTGAATTGTCAGCTGTAATCATTGCTCCACTAACTGGTGATAACTTTCCAATGAATGTATTTCGGATTAAGTCATTATTTCTATGTTGAACTCCAAAAAGTGATGAATTTTTATCGCCATGACTGAAATCAAATAAACCTGTATAAAAATTTATCTCTGTATTATTATTATCTATTTTAAGGTCTTCTGCAGAAACTGAATAACCTATAAAAAAAGATAGAACTAATATGTAAAAAGATTTTAAATTCATATTCGCAATATAGTTAATTTTTTTTTAAAATAAATAATTTAAATATTATTGCACCACCTATCAAAAACATCAATATTGGTAATAACCAAAGAAAATAGGTATTTTTGTTAAATTCTGGCTCGTAAAGAATCCACTCTCCATATTTATCTTTTAAAAAATCATAAATTTCTTTTTCTTTATAACCGTCATCTAATTTTTGTTTAACTAAACTTTTTAAACTATTGGCAAATTCTGAATCAGAGTCGTAAATTGATTGTCCTTGACAAATTAAACATCTTAAATTTTTTGTAATCTCATTTTTTAAATTTTCATTTTCAGCTTTAGCTAAATTAAAATTAAACAAGATTAAAAGAGTTAAAAAAAATTTTATGAATTTCATTTTACTAAATCCTTTATTTCAGATAATGAATCTGTATTAAGTGGACCAATTATTTTTTTTATAATATTTTTATCAGAAATTAAAAATGTTTCTGGTACTCCATACGCACCCCATTCAATTGAAATAGTCCCATTCTTATCTAAAATAATTAGATCATAAGGATTTTTAAGTTCATTTAAAAAAGATTTTGCATTGTCAGTTTTATCTTTGTAATTTATGCCAATAATTTCCAAATTTTTCATTTTATTTAATTCCATCAAAAGACTGTGCTCTTCTCTACAAGGAATGCACCAAGATGCCCAAATATTTACTAAATAGAATTTTTTTTCTGCAAATATTTCCGATGAGGTGACTTCTTTTTCTTGATTAAATAATTTTCCAGAAAAGGAAGGAACTTTTTTTTCTATAATATTGTCTGGAGCATAAATATTAGACTTATTAAGTCCTTTATAAAAAACAATAAAAATTAAAACAAAAATTAGCGACAAAAAAAAAGGGAAAAATTTAACTTTCATATTTTTTTTTTAATAAACTTGTTAGACCTCCAAGACTGATCAAAATTACTGAAATCCAAATCCAAAGCATTAAAGGTTTTGTTTGATACCTAATATTAAAATATTCCTCATTTTGAACATAGTTCATAGTCATGAATTTATCTAAAAAAAAATTTGTTTTAATGTATGCTTCACTAGTAACTATGTTTGGTTGATTATAAATTCTTAATTCAGGATAAAGTATATCAGTTTTCCCATCGTTATTTTTTACACTAAATTTTCCAACGACTGACTCATAATTTTTTTGACTAGATTGGTTTACATCTTCAAATTTTATTATAAATTTTTCTGCTACATGAGTTTGTCCTACTTTTAAATTAATTATGGTTTCATTGGTTAAAAAGTTGTTAAACAGAATACTCAATATCAAAAGACTAAAACCAAAATGAGAAATATTTTGTGAAAAACTACTAAATTTTTTAACGAAAAAATCTCTTACTGTAACAAAGAATAGAAAAAAAGCTGATGAAATTAAAACACTATATATAAGAAAATTGGTATCAAAATTTCTTACGATGAGTATCGATATTAATACGGATATTAAAAAAAAAATTATTAAGTTTTTTTTATCTTCTATTTCTGACTTTATCCATTTAAATTTAAGACCTAAAGTCATTGCAATTAAAAAAGGAATTAAAAAAGGAATGATCAATTTATGATAAAATGGTGGACCTACTGATATTTTCTCAGATGAAATCACATCTAAAAATATTGGATAAATAGTTCCAATCAAGACAACTGACAAAAAGTACATCATAAACCAATTATTTACTATGATTGATGTCTCTTTACTAAACAGGTTCAAAGAATTTAAATTTTTATTATCTGTTTTATGAAAAAAGAAAAAGATAAATAGAGATAAGAAAATTAAAGAAAATAAAAAGATTAATATAAACAAACCTCTTTCAGGATCATTTGCAAATGTATGTACTGAATTCAGTATACCTGATCTTACTAAAAAGGTTCCACACATACTTAATGAGAATGTAGCTATGGATAAAATAACAGCCCAAGAAGTTAAGATAAGTCTTTTCTCCATAACAATAACACAATGCAACAATGTAATTAAAGCTAACCAAGGCATCAAAGATACATTTTCAACTGGATCCCAGAACCAAAAGCCACCCCATCCTAATTCATAGTATGCCCAAATAGAACCTAACAAAATTCCAAGTGAGAGAAAGATCCAAGATATCAATACCCAAATTTTAATATGTTTAGCCCACTCTTTAGATAAATAATTTGTAGAAGTGGCAGCAAGCGCTGATGAAAAAATTATAGATGAACCAACATATCCTAAATACAAAATTGGAGGATGAATCGCTAATGCAGGATCTTGTAATATTGGATTAAGTCCTAAACCTTCCTCAGGTATAGGTAAAATATAATTAAACGGATTTGATGTTTTCAATAAAAAAATAAAAAAACCAATTATTATCACTTGTTGGAATAATAAAGTTAAGATTCTATACTTTTTAGGTTGAGCATTAGATTTTATTAAAAAAATAAAAATAAATAATGTTAATACGAGTAACCAAAGTAATAAACTTCCCTCGTGATTTCCCCAAGTTCCAGATATCTTATAAAAAAGAGGTTTAGTTGTGTGGGAATGATTAAATACTGTTTCATTGCTAAAATCAGAATTTACAAAAGATAAAATTAAACCAATGAAACTTATAAAAACAAATAAAAACTGTAAAAATGTGAAAGTAACTATTTTTTTATCTAGACTATCAGAATTCTTAAAATTTTGGATTGAAAAAAAAATTATTAAAAAGGAAATTATTAATCCAAAAGTTAACGAGTAAAATCCAATTATACTAGGCAAGTTTATTTTCCCTCCAATGCTTCTTTAACCTCTGGAGGCATATAGTTTTCATCATGTTTTGCCAAAATTTTGGTTGCTAAAAAAAAATTTCTATCTTTAAGATAGCCTTCTGCAACGACCCCTTTACCCTCTTGAAACAAATTTGGAACTGCTCCAGAATAAACAACATTTATTTCATTTTTAAAGTCTGTAATTACAAATTTAACATCTTGTGACTCAATTTTTATTGAATTTTTTTTTACCATTCCCCCAACTCTAATTTTTTTTTTATCCATCTCTGCATCAATCTTGATTTCAGATGGTGATTTAAAATAAACAACGTTTTCCTCTAAAGATTTTAAAATTAAGAATATTGATAATGCTAAAGTTACAATAGCTAAAAATATAAAAAAAAATCTTAATTTAACTTTTCGACCATACATGGATTAAAAGTTAGATATTTGAAATATTAGATAAAATTTCTTTATTAATATTTTGATTTCTAGCAAGTGCAGCTCTTTCGGAGTTTAAATTTCCAAACTTAGCAATAAATTTTTTGTTTTCTCTGAGGTATTGTTTTCTTGTAATTAGATATAATGATGTAAAACAAAAAAAAGTGAAGATAAAAGCTGACCAAACATAAAGTCCGTAACCATTCATAAAAATTAAATTATCAATCATATTCTATCTAAGCCTTTATTTTTAATTTTTATCAGTTCTGTATTATATTTCATCAAAAAAATTAATAGAGAAAATAGTGCAAATGCCGCAGTCATGATCACCAATGGAAATAACATCGACTCGTGAATAGAAGATTTTGTAAAAATATTTATTGAGGCAGGTTGGTGGAGTGTATTCCACCAATCTACTGAGAATTTGGTGATTGGAACGTTAATAAATCCTAAAATTGTAATAATTAATGTTATTTTATAAATTTGATCCTTATTTTCATAAATTCTCCATGAAATTAAATACAAAGCATAAAATAACACTAAGATTAACATAGAGGTTATTCGTGCGTCCCAAGCCCACCAGGTTCCCCATGTTGGTTTTCCCCAGATTGAACCTGTGACCAAAGCAATTATATTAAAAACAAAACCAGAAGGTGCAAAACTTTTTGCAATCAAAAAAAAGTTCTTAATTTTAAAAATATATCCAAAGATTGATAGAAAAGTAATCATTGAAAAAATTCCTAGTGATATCCATGCTGCTGGAACATGAACATACATAATTCTAACTGAATTACCCTGTTTATAATCTTCTGGAGATAAAATTAATGCCTCAATCAAACCTATTGAGACTATGGTAATAAAAAAAATCAACACATACTTAGGCGCTTTTGACGTAATAGAAAAAACTTTGTTTGGTTCAAAATATTTAAACATTTTATAATTGATTTTTAATATGAAAAAATTATCTGATCAAGAATGTAGAGGGAGATAATAACGAAGGGTAATTAATTAACACTCTTGATCAGAATAAATCCAAGTTTAAATCGACGCTGTGTCAAAGATTTGAAGTAAATGTGTTAAAAAAATGATTTTATCAGTTTGATTGCTTGAAATAACTCGACCCTTTTTTTCCTGAGAAAATCTCCTCTATTAAAGGGTGTTTTATAGGCTCATCGGAGTCGTCTACTAAGAGATTTTGCTCTGAAACATAAGCCTCATAAGTAATTTCATCATTTTCAGCTAGAAGATGATAAAATGGTTGATCTTTTCTAGGTCGTACATTTTTTGGAATCGATTGATACCATTCCTCAGAATTGTTAAATTCAAAATCAACATCATAGATCACTCCTCTAAACTCGAAGTGCTTGTGCTTAACAATATCTCCTATTGAAAATTTTGCTTTTTGAATTGGCATCTGATTTAGTATGGGTATTTAAAAATAAAAATCAATAAGAAAAATTAGAGTTTTCTTAGAAATATTATTTATGTTAATATCTTAAGAGTGAATAAATCTTTTTTAAAGTTTCTAACTGATTTTGGCCCTTTAATTATTTTTTTTTACTACTACTACGATAGTGGAAAAGACTTAAAAGTAGCAATTCCACCATTCATAATTGCGACAATAATTGCCCTGCTAATAGTTTGGATATTGGAAAAAAAAATTCCCAAAATGCCTCTTGTGGGTGGTATATTAATTACCCTATTTGGAGGTCTAACAATATATTTTAATAATCCAGTTTTTATTTATATTAAACCTACAATAATAAATATCTTATTTGGTCTAGCTCTTATTTTTGGAAGATATTTTACCAATGAACCAGTTCTTAAAAAATTAATGAGTAAATCAATTTCTTTAACAGATGAAGGTTGGGAAATTTTAAATAAAAGATGGATATATTTTTTCTTTGCTTTAGCAATTTTAAATGAAGCTGTGTGGAGAACTCAATCAGAAGAATTTTGGGTAAACTTTAAAGTTTGGGGATTATTGCCAATCACATTTATTTTTACAGCTTTTCAAATAGGACTAATAAATAAACACAAAATAAATGAATAAAAATTTAAAATTAGTAATTAATAACACTCATAAAGATAATTTAGATCAAAAGTATTTTTTTGAAAAAAAAGAATTAAAAATTATTTTAGATTTATACGGTAAAATGGTTTCAAAAGGATCTTGGAAAGATTATGGACTGTCCATTTCTAGTAAACAGGTTGGATTTAGTGTATTTAAAAATGCAGCTGAAAATGCTTTATATAAAATTTGTAAAAATTTTAAGCCAAAAAATGAAAACTTAAAGTACTTAATTATTGACACAAATGGAAAAATTCTAAAAAATTCTTATGATTTAAATGGTTTATTAAAAAATACTAATTGGAAAAAACTTTCAGATTAAAAATTATCTTCTTTGACCAAATAATCTCAAAAGCATTATGAATAGGTTTATAAAGTCTAAATACAATGTAAGAGCACCCATTACTGCTTTCTTACCCATTAGTTCGCCGGTATCACTAGCAACATACATGTTTTTAATTTTTTGAGTATCATACGCAGTTAGACCCACGAAAATTAAAACTCCCAAAACGGAAATTACAAAGTACATCATAGAAGATTTCATAAAAATGTTTACTAGAGAAGCTATGATAATTCCAATTAGACCCATCATTAAAAAAGAGCCAAACTTTGTAAGATCTCTCTTAGTTGTATAACCATAAATACTCATTGCTCCAAAGGTAGCTGAACAAATAAAAAAAACTCTTGTTACACTCATTCCTGTATAAATTAATAAAATTGATGACAAAGATAAGCCCATTAAAGCTGCAAATATCCAAAATGTAGTTTGTGCTTTTGATGCACTCATTTTATTTATTCCAAAGCTCATGTAAAAAACTATTCCAAGGGGAGCTAGCATTACAATCCATTTTAGTCCTGACATATAAATTGCATTACCTATCTCTGTTAAACCAATAATAGCTCCAGCTTCATTGGTAACAACTGACATTTTGAAAGTCAGCAAAGCAATTATACCTGTAAGCAAAATTCCAGTTGCCATATAATTATAAACTTTAAGCATGTAAGCTCTAAGTCCTTCATCTGTCACAACTGCAGATTCTTGTGCTGCTGCTTTAGCTCTTGCAAAAATTCCTTTTTTATCAGTTTCCATTGTTAGAAAATATATAGTCTTTTACTAATTATTCAAGATACCTTAAAAGATTAATAAAAAAATTTTAGACTAAAAACCATTATGAATTACAAAAAATTAGGCAATACTGATTTAGATGTGAGTACAATTTGTCTCGGTACCATGACCTGGGGTGAACAAAATACTCAAGCTGAGGGATTTGAACAAATGGATTTTGCTTTAGATCAAGGTGTAAATTTTTGGGATACTGCTGAAATTTATTCTATACCCCCAAGAGAAGAAACATTTGGGAGCACAGAAAAAATCATAGGCAATTGGTTTGAAAAAACAAAAAAAAGAGGCAAGGTAATACTTGCCTCTAAAGTTTGTGGACCAATGAGAGAATACGTTCGGGGCGGTGGAAATCAGTTTGGTAAAAAAAATATCACAGAGGCTTTAGAAGGAAGTTTAAAGAGATTAAAAACTGAATATATAGATTTGTATCAACTTCATTGGCCTGAAAGAAATACAAATTTTTTTGGTAGGTTAGGTTATGAACATAATGACGATGCAGAGTGGACTAAATTTGAGGATATTTTGGAAAATCTCAAAATATTTATAGAACAGGGAAAAATTAGATATATTGGGTTATCGAATGAAACGCCTTGGGGGCTTTCTAAATTTCTAGATATATCAAAAAAAGAAAACCTTCCAAGAATGCTTTCAGTTCAAAACCCGTATAACCTTTTAAATAGAACTTATGAAGTTGGTCTAGCAGAAATATCTGTGAGAGAAAAAGCTGGATTACTTGCTTATTCCCCATTAGCATGTGGATATCTCTCTGGAAAGTATAGAAATAATCAGTTACCAAAAAAGTCTAGGATAGCCCTTCATAAAGATTTTTGGACTCGATATAACAAGCCCAATTCAGAAAAAGCAATTGATGCATATTATAAAATAGCGCAGAAATATAAATTAGATTTGGCACAAATGTCCTTAAAATTTTTAGAAATTCAACCTTTCGTAACTTCTGTCATAATTGGAGCAACCACAATGGAGCAGTTGAAAACTAATATAGAAAGTGTAAATATAAATTTGTCTAATGAAATAATTAATGAAATTAATGAAATACAAAAAATTTATCCAAATCCATGTCCATAATTAAAAAAACTTTATTCTTATCAATCATTTTTTTGATCACATCTTTATCACAGACTGTTGCATCAGATCTCAAAAAAGTTGGAAAATTTAAGGATTGGGAGGTAATGGTTATGACGGAGAACTCTGGAAAGGTATGTTTTGCTCAATCTACCCCTGTTTTACAAGCACCAAAAAAAAATAAAAGGGACGCAAGATTATTTGTAACTTTTAGACCAAATGAAAAAATTTCTAACGAAATTAGTACAACCGCGGGCTATGAATTTAATAAAGATAATTCTGTTTTAGCAACTTCTGGAAATAATAAATTTAAGTTTGATATTAAGCAACAAGGTTTTGCTTGGATGACTAGTAATAAAAAAGAAAAGATTATGGTCAAAATAATGAAAAAAGGCTCGAGAATAATGGTAGCAGGCTATAATCAAAAAGGTTCACAAACTATAGACCATTATTCATTACTTGGATTTACAAAAGCATACAACACTGCAAAAAAAGCTTGCAGTTAATTAATGAAATCAAAAAAAAGAATTGTTCTAGCTTACTCTGGCGGTTTAGATACATCTATAATACTTAAATGGTTGCAAGAAAATTATAATGCTGAAGTAATTTGTTATACTGCAGATATTGGACAAGAAATCGATCGAAAAAAAATTCTATCTAATGCAAAAAAATTTGGAGTTAAAAAGATTATTATAAAAGATTTAAAAAATACTTTTGTAAAAGATTATGTTTTTCCTATGATCAGAGGACACGCGATTTATGAAGGTGTTTATTTATTAGGAACCTCAATTGCAAGACCCTTAATAGCAAAAGATCAAATTAGAATTGCGAAAAAATATAAAGCTTATGCTGTATCGCATGGTGCGACTGGAAAAGGAAATGATCAGGTAAGATTTGAGCTTGGTTATCATTATTTTGGTCCTAAAATCAAAGTTATAGCTCCGTGGAGAATTTGGAAATTAAAATCAAGGACCGATTTAATTAATTATGCAAAAAAACATAAAATAACCATTCCAAAGGATAAAAAAGGTGCTTCTCCCTTTTCTGTAGATGATAATTTATTTCATACGTCTACTGAGGGAAAAGTTTTGGAAAATCCAAAAAATTCTGCACCTGAATTTATTTTTCAAAGAACAGTTTCACCTGAAAAAGCTCCTAATAAGCCGTCATTTATTTCTATAAAATTTAGAAATGGAGACCCAATTGGAATTAATGGGAAAAAATTAAGTCCTGCAAAGTTGCTTGAGAAAGTCAATCTGTTAGCTGGAACAAATGGCATTGGAAGAGTTGATCTCGTCGAAAATAGATTTCTAGGTATAAAATCAAGAGGAGTTTATGAAACTCCAGGAGGAACATTGCTAATTCAGGCCCATAGAGCAATTGAGTCTGTTACTTTAGATAAAAAAACAATGCATAAAAAAGACAATATAATGTCTCGGTATGCAGAACTTATTTACAATGGCTACTGGTATTCAAAAGAAAGATTTAAGTTACAAAAGATTATCGATCTTAAAAAGAAAAAAGTAAATGGTGTAATAAAACTTAAACTTTATAAGGGAAATATAACAATCGAATCAAGAATTACTAATAGTAAAGCTTATTCAATGAAAAAGGTTTCATTTGAAGAAAATAAATCTTTTAATAAATCAAATGTAGAAAAATTCATAAGTTTTCATAAAAAAAAGTTGAAAAACTACTAAAAATCTTTGGACAATTTGGGCATTGTCAATTATGAAAAAAAACTTAATTTAACTAATATGGACGGTTTAAAAAAATGGATGCAAGACTCAGCTAATATACTATTTGATGATAGTAAGAATGATCTTAGATCATTGCCAAAAGCAGTAAGATTACAAATTTTGTTGGTTCTAAGTTTTATTTGGACAACAGTTTTTAGTTTGTATGTTTTCTCATACACTACTTTTGCTTTTGGATGGGCTGGAACATATATTGCTCATATCGGATTAATATTTGCCGTTTACATGACATTTAAACAATTTCATAAGGCTGAGGAAAAATCGAGTAGTGTTTTTAGAACAAAAAATTTTGACCCATTCAAAATAATGGTGATAGTTTTTGTAATTGTTTTTATCTTTGTTTTTTCAAAAGGTATAGAAGTTCTTACAAACACTAATTCATATACAATTCCATATGATGGACCGTCAAAATCAGTGTTTGAAAAATGGCTACCATTTAGTAAAGATAGATAATGGAAAAAATAGCAAAAAATTTACAGCTTATTTTAATGGTTATTATTTTAGTAAGTACAGTGATTGCTGTTGGAATAGAAATTTACAAAATGTTTCAAAATCGATCAGTAACTTTAGCCGATTTACTTTTAATGTTTCTTTACTTAGAGGTACTTGCAATGGTAAGAGTTTTTTGGAATCAACAATCAATCAGTATTACATTGCCACTATTAATAGCAATTACTGCTCTTGCACGTTTCATTATTCTTCAAGGAAAAGAAATGGATCCAAGTGCATTAGTTTATGAAGCAGTAGCTATAGTTTTAATTGCTGGTGCAATCGTTATCTTAAGATTAAGACATAGTGATAAACTTGGTCTAAAGAAAAAAAAATCTAAATAATTTATAATGAATTTTGAACCTTCAAGGGCGGAGGCCTTAAACAAATTAAGCTATTTTGTTGAAAAAAATCTTTCTGAATATTCTAAACTTAGAAACTTTGACTTTGGACCAGAAAATAGATCTAACGTTTCTTGTTTATCTCCTTACTTTACACATGGAATAATTAGTGAAAAAGAAGTTATTGAAAAATCCCTTTCTAAATTTTCTTTTTCAAAAAATGAAAAATTTATTCAAGAAGTTTTATGGCGTACTTACTGGAAAGGTTGGTTAGAATTGAGACCAAATGTATGGTCAGATTATTTGATTGAATTAAATAAAATTAGAGAAGAATTCAAAAGTAATCAGAAATATCTAGATGCAATAGAAGGTAAAACAAATATTAAATGCTTTAATGCATGGACAAATGAACTGAAAGAAAACAATTATTTGCATAATCACACAAGAATGTGGTTTGCTAGTATTTGGATCTTTACTTTAGATCTACCTTGGCAATTAGGAGCAGAATTTTTTATGCAACATCTCTATGATGGAGATGCTGCATCTAATACTCTTGGTTGGAGATGGGTCGCAGGAGTTCAAACACAGGGAAAACACTACTTAGCAAGTGAATGGAATATAAAGAAATTCACAAATAATAAATTTAATAATATCAAATTAAACGAAAACGCTCCTCCTAAAGTTTCTGAAAAAAATTACTCGATTATTAAACAAGATTTTAAAAATCCACAAAATATTGAAGATAAAAATCTATTAATTTTTGAAAATAATCTCTCTTTTGAAATCACTGATTTTCAAAATAATAAATTTAAAAAAATTTATTTAATTTCTAATAAAAATGAAAATAGATCTATCAAACTTGCTGAAAAGGTAGTGAAATTTAAATCCCTTTTAATTGAAGACCAAAAACAAAGATTAAAGACTAAGTCAATTGATTGTGAAGTCATAGATGTGAGTGAAATTAAAAAAATTAAAAATTGTTATGGTTTATATCCAACGGTGGGTGAAAACTTAGACTATTTAAATTTAAATAATATAAAGTGTGATTTTTTATATAGAAAACTTGATCAATATTCTTGGCAATATTGTAATAAAGGTTTTTTTAATTTTAAAAATTATATTCCTAAAATAATTTCAACTTTAAGTTAAAACCACCTAAACATCCCAATAATTCCGGCCGTCGCGTAAAAAAATTGTAAAAATAATATTCCTCTATGGCCTCCTCTATAAGCCCAAATTCCAATTAAGATCGCAGATATAAGTAATAAACAAAAACCAAAAAACTCTATACCAATATTCATAGCTACAAATAATGAATATAATATTGCGGTAATAACTCCTGCCCATTCAAAAATTTTATTATTCATAAAAGTTTTTTAAAATTACTATAAAGAATCTTAGAGTAATTATTCATATCAGTCATGTTTTCTTTTGCAGATTGATCGAATTTTTCTAATGCACCATCGCCTAATTGGTTTTCCAGAGCTTTTTTATATTCTGGTACACATCCCCAATCGTTAACTGTCGTATCTTTAATTTCAATATGAAATTGAATACCATAAGCATGATTAAGATATTTAAAAATTTGAAATTTAGTGACAGGGGATGAGGCTAACAAAGTGACATCTTTATTATTCTCTATTCCTTGAACCTCATATGAATGCCATTGCAAACTTTTAATTTTGTTGGGAAAATTATAAAATAAATTATCTTGATTTTTTTCTTTCGTAAAATTGATATCCATCATACCAATCTCTGCTGGGCTTGATTTTACAACCTTACCACCCACTACCTCGCCTAATAACTGACAACCCAAACAAAAACCTAAATAAGGTTTTTTTAAATTAACAACGAATTCTTCAATTTTCTTTTTTTCTTCAATTAACCAAGGATATTCTTTTTCCATATAAGTATCCATTGGACCACCCATACAAAACATTCCATCAAATTGACTTAAATCATTTGGAATTTTCTCACCTTCATCTAGCTCAATTGTAGTAAGATCTAATCCATCGGATAACATAAGGTCTTTTATGTAACCCGGATCTTCAATTTTAATATGCTGTAAAATGATAATATTCAATATTTAATTATTATACATATCTAATTTTAAATTCTCAAAAACTTTATCTCGCAAGCTTTATAAAGATGTCACCCATACCAGCATCTAAATTTTCTAAAGGGGTATTATTTCTTAATTCGCAATACCTGCCAGTAACCTGATGACTTTTTACATAATCAATATCATCCTTATTACAACTTCTCCCATCATGTAGTAATCCTATTACAATTCGGTCATTAAGATTGTAAACTTGCTTATCATTAATTTTTTTTCCATCACAGAAATAGTCTTTATTTACTCTATTGGGAAAATCATTTTTATTACAAGGGTTTTTTATCGTAAAGACGAAAAACTCTTTAAGACCGTCGTCAAATTCATATTTCATTTTTTGAACCTTCGAGTACTTCATAATATCACATGAACAAGGGATACAACATTTATAATAATTTCCACAAATTTTTGTGTTAGTATCGCTTTCATTAACAAATAAAAAATCTGGTTCACTATCAGGATCAATTAATGATCCTGAAACTGCACAATATAATTTATTAAACTCAATAAAATCTTTATACGTAATTTTTTTATCTATAATATATTTGAAAAATTTAGGACCTGCTGCATTCCTATTTTGATCAGGAAATATTCTAGACCAATCAGTAATTAACTCTTTATGATAATTTTTTTCCTCAGCAAATGAATTAAAATTAAATAGTATTAAAATTATAAATAATAGTATGTTAGAAATTTTTATCATTTTTGCTTAATAGTAATTGTCTTATTTAGGTCACTTATATTAATCAATTCTTTTTCTCCATTAGTCCACTTAACTTCTAATTTAAAATTTTTTTCATTTTTTCTAATTCCATAATGTGCCACAGGCTCCATTTGACATAAATAACCTGACCCAGCATCAATAGTTTTTGAATGTTTTCTTTGATCAGTTATCAACGTTACTGTAGCTCCTCTAGCTGGTGCACCGTATTTATTTAAGGGTTTTATTCTTAAATATTTACTATCTTTTTTAACTTTTGCTTTATAAAGAGTTAATGGTTGCTCTATACTTTCACCCCGAGAAACTAGTAATTCTAAAATACCATCTCCATCAATGTCAGCAACTGCAGCTCCTGTGCCAAACCCATCTGGTTCAAGACCAGTTTCCAATATTATTTCTTCAAAAATTCCATTCTCTTTTATTCTAAATAACTTATTAGGCTCAGCTATGTTATTCATAAAGACTTCATCATAACCGTCATTATCAAAATCAGCAGATATAATAGTTCTTATTCTAGATGGTTTATCAAATTTGATGTTACCGATGTCTTTAAATTTATTGTCTCTTAAAACATAAGCTCTGTGATAACCCTGCCAGTTTCCACTTATTATATCTAACCTTCCTCTATAAAGTATATCTGATAATGTTGTTCCTCTACCGTTCTGAATCACATCATCTACTCGATAATCAAACGCTACATCTTCAAAGAGTCCATTGTTATTTTTTAAAAGAAAATTTGCGCCTCTCTCATTTGCTGCAAAAATATCTGATCTATCGGTTAAAATATGTCCTGACACAACTGCTCTTCCTCCTGTGACCTTATCTAAATTTAAATCAGCTGATTTGTCTTTAATTTTATTATTTTCAATCTCATAAAATCTTGTTGGTCCTCCATAGTTCGATACGTAAATACCATATTCGCCATTACCTTTTCTGTCCACACAAGCAACTGATCTTCCTGCTGTTAAATTTAATTCCTTTTTATTTTTTTCAATTTCAAACATGTCTAAAAACTTATTTCCTTCTAAATCTAATAGTCTATCAGAATATTTTTTTGTTCCACTGTAAGTATCTGTGTTTAGAAAGTATATTTCCTCATATCCATCTCTATCAACATCACACGCAGCAACCCCAATAGTTTTTCTAAATTCATCAGAAAATATTTTTTGACCAGCAACATTAATTAATTTTCCCTTATCATAGGATAAGGCTAAATTAGGATAACCAAATCCTGTAACTATAAATTCATATTTTTCATTTTTGTCTATATCGGCAACAGAAATGCCATAACTAAGTCTTTTTGGATTATTAACAATTTTATTGGATATATCCTCAAAAAAATCAGCATTAACAATGTTGGATGTTATTAAAATTGAAAAAAGAATTATCTTTTTTAAAAATTTCGATAACTTGCTTTTCATTTTTTCTTACTCTTATATTTTTTCATCCAGCCATCAAATACTTTTATAGCACCCACCATATCTTTAGTTTTATTTGGATGATTTTTGGCTCTGCCTAACATGGTCGAAACTACATTGACTTGATATTTGATAGGTCTATTTTTAATTGTGCTAATAGTAAATAAAGCTTTTTCTTTATTTTTAAAACCTAATCCATGTGTAGTGGTTTTGGGATTATAATCTGAATATAAGGATAGGTTAATTGGTTTAATTTTTTTATTTAATGGCATCTTATCAATAATTTGAAAAATGAGTTTGTAGTTTAAATAATTCATCACTTTTTTTGATTTACCATCGAACCCAATAAGATTTACTAAAAAAGTTTTGTTTTTATTTGATTTGCATATTAATTTTACATTTCTTTTATGAAATTCCTTAATCTTGCTTTGATATATTTTTTTCGCTTTTTGATATGATTTATCTTTAAAATTTGGAGTAATTACTAATAAAATTCTACTCTTCCATTTATATTTTTCTAAATTCATTTTTAAATTCTTTTATTAGAACATTTTTTTGAGCAGTATTTTACTCCCTGCCAATTTAATCTCCATTTCTTGCGCCAAACAAAAGGTCTTTTACAGACAGGACAAATTTTTGAGGGAAGATTTTGTTTTTTCACTAAATAGTATTTTGCTTAATAAATTTATCTGCAGCAGATAAAATTAATTTTTTTCTCTCGGTTTTCATTTTATCAAAAATTCTTACCATCATTGAAAGTCTTGGATTTCTTAAAAAAAATTTTCTATTTCGATCAATAAATCTCCAATAAAGTCCGTCCATTATGTTACACCACTCACCTTTTTTAAAATCCATCATTTTCATAAAATAAGCAGATCCACAGATATAGGGTTTAGTTGCAAAAATTCCACCATCACTAAATAATCCCATTCCATAAACATTTGGAACCATTACCCAATCAGACGAGTCTACAAACATTTCCATGAACCATTTGTAAACAAATGTTGGTTTTATTTCGCAAAGATTCATGATGTTAGATAAAATCATTAACCTTTCAATGTGATGAGACCATCCATGATTTAAAGCATTCTTAATTGCATAATCAAGAGGAGGTAATCCAGTTGTGCCTTCATACCAAGATTTTTTCATTTTTCTTTTTTGTTTAAAAAAATTTCCAGTTTCCATTTCATTTGAATAACTTTGATAAATTCCTCTCATAAATTCTCTCCAACCAATTACCTGACGTACATAACCCTCTAGTGAATTTAATCTTATCTTTTTACTTTTGTGGAATTCTAAAACTTTTTTAATAATAAATTCTGGAGTGATTAAACCCAAGTTAATGTATGGACTTAATGCACTATGAAATAAAACATTGTCTTTTTGATCAACAGCATCCTCATAATCTCCAAATAAATTTGATTTCTCTTTGATAAAAAAATTTAAAAGCTTGATGACATCATTATATTCAGTAGCGAACCAAAAATTATCAGTTTTCCCCGGGTGATCTTTGAATAATTTTTCAATAATTGGTTTTAGTTTTTTGGTATGACTAGTTTCATTTATTTTTGGAAATTTTGGAATTGAAATATTTTTCGGTAATTTATTTCTATTATCTTCATCAAAGCTCCATTTACCTCCAATTGGGTTTCCATCTGACCCCATTAATATTCCTGATTTTTTTCTGACATCTTTATAAAAAGTTGCCATAAAAGGTTTTTTTGATTTGGATAGATATTGTTTAAATTCCTCTCTTGAATTTAAAAACATTGGAGTTTGTATAACATTCCATTTTATTTTTTCTTTTTTAAGAAATTGATTTATTTTTTTTTCGAAAAATTTATCTTCAACTTCAAAGCTTGAAATCTCTTTTATTTTTTTTGAACTAATTACTTTTTTTAATTTTTTTAAATAATCATCTTTAAATTCTTTATCCTCAATTTTAATATATTCTAATTTGAACTTATCTCTTTTAAGACTATCTGCATGTGATCGCATTGATGATAAGAAAAGGAGTATTTTTAGTTTATGATGTTTTTCATAAGTACATAGTTGGTAATCTTCAGCCATAAAAAACAGGTGGTCTTTTTTGAAGCGTTCTAAGTATTTTGATGGAAATAATTGATTACCTAGTATAAAAAATAACTTCATAACTAAATATAACTAATAAAATTTTTTATGTCAGAAAAATATCTCATTTTTGGTGCGACAGGTTCAATCGGATCTAGCTTAGCTGAACAATTGGTAAACTCAGGAAATTCTGTTCATTTAGTTGGAAGAAATCAAAATGAAACTAAAAATATTTCAGAAAAACTTGGTTGTACTTTTACCATTGCTGATGTTTTAGAAGATAGATTTATAGAAAAGGTAAAAAATGACATTTCAGATATAAAAGGTGTTGCTTACTGTGTTGGCTCAATAGATTTAAAACCTTTGAGAATGGTTAATGAGCAAGATTTTAATAAATGTATGAAACTAAATCTTTATTCTGCTGTGGAAGTTATTAAGGGTTATCAAGAAAGTTTAAAAAAAAATAAAGGATCTGTTGTTTTATTCTCTACGGTTGCAGCACAAAGAGGATTTACAAATCATGCAATAATTGCTTCTGCTAAAGCTGCAGTTGAAGGTTTAACAGTTTCCCTTGCAGCTGAATTTGCGCCAAACATCAGAGTTAATTGTATTGCACCTAGCTTAACTAATTCAAAAATTGCAGAACCAATGCTGAAAAACAAAGCATTAGCAGATGGAATAGCAAAAGCCCACCCCTTAAAAAGATTGGGCGAAGGAAAAGACTCAGCTTCACTTGCAAAATTTCTAATTACTGATGATAGCTCTTGGGTTACAGGTCAAATTATTGCTGTTGACGGTGGTAGGTCAAAACTATCTTGAAGTGAAAAAATTTTTTCTTTCAGTAATCTTCTTTTTAATTTCTATTAAGGTCTCTTTTGCAGAAAATTTTAATTTTAAAAAAATAGTAGATTTAAATGATCCATGGAGTTCTACATTTATCAGCAGTAATGAATTATTGATCACTGAAAAAAGTGGGAAAATAAAATTGGTTAATTTTAATTCCAAAAAAGTTTTAGAAATTAAACATAATCTTAATTATCTGGAACACGGTCAAGGTGGATTATTAGATATTCTTTTTAAGGATGATAATGTTTATATTTCTTACACAGAAAATAGAGGAGATGGGAAAACAAGTACATCAATAGCTAAAGGTGAATTTAATAAAAATAATTTAATATTTAAAAATATTTTTCAAGCAAACCCACCAATCGACTCTGGTTATCATTTTGGATCTCGTCTAGCTATAAAAGATAATTTTCTTTTTGCATCAGCTGGTGAAAGAGGGCAAGGGATGATAGCACAAGATCCAACTCAACATCCTGGTAGTATAATCAGAATAAATATTGATGGTAGTATCCCAAAAGATAATCCAAAATTTCAGGGTAAATCAGATTGGCTTCCAGAAATTTATCAAATTGGAGTCAGAAATCCACAAGGCCTTACATTATCACCCTTTAATAATAAAATTTATTTAAGTAACCATGGGGCAAGAGGTGGTGATTGGTTTGGTGAAGTAAAAAAAGGAGAGAACTATGGATGGAAAATTTTAGGATGGGGAGGAACTAATTATTCAGGCATCCCTATTGGTCCAAAGTGGAAACCAGGCTTTACAAAAGCGATACACTATTGGGTACCCTCAATAGCAACAAGTGCGATAACTATTTATAAAGGTGAAGAATTCAATGAATGGAATGGACATGCTTTAATTACTTCTCTTAAAGATCAATCTCTGAGAAAATTAGTATTCAATGACTTATCAAATGTTAGGGAAGATATAATTTTTAAAGGTAAAATTGGAAGAATAAGGGATATACAAGTTGATCCAAATAATGGCAAAATTTATTTTTTAGCAGGAGATAGTTTGTGGTTGATGGAAAAAGATTAATACATATTTCATTAATTTTAATTGGAATTTTTTTTTATAATTGTTTAAGTATTGCAATGGAAAAGCCTTATCATCATTTGCCAGATGGAACTTTTAGAAATCCAGAGGGTTCTCCAAAAAGAGATCCAAATGTTAAGTGGTCTTATAAAATATTTAATCAGGAAAAAAAGAAGCTTGATATGACAGTGCCTAAAGAGCATGTTGTAGAAAGAGAAAAGGTTTTATCAGACTTAAAAAAATATCAGGATGATGATTATGTAGCCTGGATAGGCCATGCTACCTTTTTAATTAAGCTTGGAGAAACCACAATAATTACTGATCCCGTATTTTCAAAGAATGCAGGGCCACTAATCTTCGGGCCAGATAGATTTACCGAACCAGCTTTAAAACTTAAAGAAATTCCAAAAATAGATTTATTTTTACTAACACACAATCATTATGATCATCAAGATATGTCTACTATTAGAAAATTTCCCTATAAAAATGCAAAAGTTTTGCTCCCGCTTAAACTAAGTAAATATTTTAAAAGGTATAAAGATGTTAATGAGATGGATTGGTATGATGAGATTAAAATTAACGATAATTTAAAAGTTACATTCTTACCTGCTGTTCATTGGTCTAAAAGAAGTTTAACAGATACAAACAAATCATTGTGGGGAAATTTTTTAATTGAATATAATGGAAAAAAAATTTTATTCACATGTGATACTGGAATTGGAAATATATATAAAGATATAGGTAATAATTATGGTCCAATTGATCTTACATTTATAAATATAGGAGCCTACAATTTTTATCCAATAATGCCTTACAAAGATAAATCAGTTTACCACACCAACCCTGAAGAAGCATTGGAAATTGCTAAAAACCTAAAAAGTAAAAAAGTGATTGGAATGCATTGGGGAACTTTCGTCCTCTCTTTAGAGCCAATTATGGAACCTCCAAAAAGATTTAAAGCTGGTGCAGAAAAATATGGCTTTAAAAATGAAGACGTAATTGTTTATAAAATAGGTGAGTTTGAATCATTGAAAAAATTACTGAATTACAATTAATTATCTAGTAGTTTTTTTTTTGCTTTTTCAAATTCCTCTTGAGTTAAAACTCCATCTTTTAAAAGTTGATTTAATTTTTCAATTTCATCACTAAGTTTATTTTCATCGCTTGGAAGTTCACTACTATTTTCATTTTCAATATTTTCATTTGATTTATTTGCACTTTTAGCACTAAAACCTTTCATAATGGCTGTGGCTCCTAAATATAATACGAATCCAAGAATTGGGATTACTAAACCAAAAAAAATAATTTTTTCCATTAATTAATCTTCATCTTCCTCTCTCCATTTTTTTTCATACATTAACCATGCAGCAAATATGACTGAAAATGTTCCTACGATCATACCATAATCAAATCCCGTTTGTTGATCATAAAAATACCAACCTAATTGCGTTGCCCCAATTGGAGGAATTGTAAGTATAGCCATAAGGATTGCTATTCTGTAAGGATACTTAGGTTTTTTCATAACCTAACTTATCAAAGATTGTTAAATGGATTAAATATTAAATTTGCGATCTTTTGAAACAGTCAATCGTATTTTTAAGCAAACACGCAATAGTCATCGGTCCCACACCACCAGGAACAGGTGTTAAAGCTTTTGCATTTTTTGAAACCTCTTCAAATGCAACATCACCTACTATCCCTTTGTCTGTTTTATTAATACCCACATCGATTACAATTGTATCCTTTTTTACCCAATCTCCTTTAACCAGCTCTGGTATACCAACTGCTGCAATAATTATATCAGCCTCTAAACATTCTGCTTTCAAATCCTTAGTTCTTGAATGAGTAATTGTAACTGTACAATTTTCTTTCAATAAAAGTTGTGTCATTGGCTTACCATTAAGATTAGATCTACCAACTACTACTGCTTTCTTTCCACTTAAATTTGGCTCTATTTTTTTTATTAAAAGATAACATCCTAATGGCGTGCACGGGACTGAACTTTCATACCCTGATGAAAGATTCCCTACATTCATAGGATGAAAACCATCTACATCTTTAGAGGGATCAATGGTCTCAATAACTTTTTGTTTATCGATATGTTTTGGAAGTGGCAATTGTACCAAAATACCTGAGACTGAAATATCTTTATTTAATTCTTTAATTTTATTTAAAACAATTTTTTCTTCTACATTATCAGGATATTTAATAACCTCTGATTTAAGACCAACTTCATTTGCTGATTTTTCTTTGTTTCGAACATAAATTTGACTCGGAGTTAAATCACCAACTAAAATCACAGTTAACCCAGGAACTTTATTATATTTTATTTTTAAGCTTGAGACTTCTTTTTTAAGTTCTTCTCTTAAAAGTGCAGCTTCTTTTTTTCCATCAATTAAAATCATAAAATTTTAAAATATCATTGGTGCAATGTAAAGCTTCATACACTCTTCTATGAACCAAATCAATAAAAGTAAAATTATTGGAGATATATCTAAAGCACCTAAATTGGGAAGAAATCTCCTTATTCTGTTTAAAAAAGGCTCCGTAAGTCTATAAGTAAAATCTAAAATCACATACACAAATCTATTTTGAGTATTCAAAATATTAAAAGCAATCAACCAACTTATAATAACATTTGCGATAACGACATAAGAATAAAGTTTTAATAATTGTAAAACCAAATAAAAGATGGCAATCATTTTTTTTCTACATAGATAGACTGACTTGGAAAAGCAAACGAAGCCTTATTGTTTTCGACTATCTGTTTAATTGCTATAGCTAAACGCTCTTTTACTGCCAACCATTCATTCCAACTGTCTGTTTTTGTAAAACATCTTACGTACATATCTATCGAACTATCTGAAAATTTATCAACCCGTACCGCTACTCCAATATTTGTGTTGAAATCCTCACTTTTATTTACATGATTTTCTATTTGATCTCTTATAATTTTTAATTGATCAACTGTAGTATCGTATTGAAGAGTTATTATCCAGCTAATCAACCAGTTAGAAGTTTCACTAACATTAATAACCGCATTTTCAGCAAACTGAAAATTTGGAATAATAGCCAAAGATTTATCAAATTTTCTTATTGTGGTTGATCTAAAACCAATTTTTTCAACAATGCCCTCTATTATTCCTTCAACTAAAATCCAATCACCAATTTTAAATCTTTTTTCAACAAGAACTAAAATTCCTGAAATTAAATTTTTAAATAAATCTTGAGCACCTAGTGCTACGGCGACACCAAATAAACCAAGTCCTGCAATTATTGGCCCAATTTTTATTCCCCATAATTCTAAAACCGCAGCTAAACCTAAAATAAATATAAGTATTTTTAATGATTTTATGATCCACCCAATTAGTTCTCTAGTTAAAAGCTTATCAAGACCACTTAAAATATAAGAGACTGGTTCTATAATTTGGTGAATGACCCAAAAAATTAAAATTGTAATTAAAGTTCTATTAATTGTATCAACTATTTCTCTTCCTTCTGTAGAGAATGTCATATAATAACTTGCAATAAAAAAACCTAAAACAATTGGAATAAACCTTGCAGGACCTACAAGTGAACTTACAAATGTGTCATCTAATTTATTTGTAGTTCTTTTTGAAATTACCTCTAATTTTTTGATTATTAATTTACTTATCAAACCTCTAAAAATAAGAAATATTAAAAAAATTCCTATACCAATTAATATTTGAAAAATATCTACACCTAGAATACCTTTGTTCCATACCGACAAAAATATTTCTGAAAAATTTTTTATCATTTCCATAATCAAATTTTATATAACAAAAACTCCTCTTCACCAGGATTAAAAAGAAATATTTTTTTCCATTTAATCTCGTTTAATATAGATGATGTTTTTTCACCAATACACATTAAATTCGTATTCATCCATAAGCTCTCTGATTGATAATTCTTTATAAAATTCAAAAAACTTGCCGCTGAATTTTGAGAGTAAACATAAACTATATCTGGAATCTGTAATTTTAATTTTTCAACAAATTTTTCATCAAATGTTTCATTGTGGATAGTTTTGTAATTAACAATTCTTTTTAAATTATAGCCCTCTTTAATCAATTGATTATCCAAATCGCTAGATAGAAGTTTTCCACTTATGTAAAGAATCTTCCCATCTGATGAGTTAAAATTCTGAAAAATTATTTCTTTTAAATTAGAAACATTTCCATCTGCTGTAAAAACATTCTGAAATCCTGCACTTCTGGCTTTTTTCTCTGTTGCGTTACCTACACAAAAACAAGGAGTATCTTTATCGAAATCTTTTAAATTAAGATACTTAATAGCATTAGCACTAGTAAAAATTATTGCATTAAAATCAGTCAAATTAATTTTTTCATACTGAACAGCCTCTATCTTTAAAAGTGGTAAATGTGAAATTTGATGACCTAAATTCTTTAATTTTAAAATCATTTCAGAACAATCTTCTAAAGGTCGTGTTAATAAAACATGCATATTATTTTTTATATAAATTGTCAGATTTTTTTTTTAAATTTATTCCAACTTCTTGTCCTAATTTCCTAGCAGATTCAAGTGTACCAATTTTTTTTTCATTATATCTTTTTGTACCATCTAATGAAAAAAGTTCAGCATCTAACTCTATTTCATTATCATTGATTTTAGCATGAACACCGACTGCTGTTTCACAATCTCCCTCTAAAATTTTCAAAACATTCCTTTCAGCTAAAGCACAAAAATGAGTATGCTTATGATTAATTTTTTTTAATAATTCGATCATTTCATTATCACTTTTTCTACATTGTAAGGCTATTATTCCTTGACCAGCACTAGGAATTATCTCTGAAGTTGAAAAAAATTGAGTTATTTTATTTTCTAAATCTAAAGATTTCATTCCTGCACTAGCAAGTAATATTGCATCATATTCTCCTTCTTTTAATTTCTTAATACGAGTATCGACGTTACCTCTAATTAATTTAATGTTAAGATCTTTTCTTAATTTTTTTAACTGAAATTCTCTTCTGAATGATGAGGTTCCAATAATTGAGTCTTTGTCTAGCTCATCCAATTTTTTATTTTGAGAACTAATTAAAATCTCTCTAGGATCATTTCTTTCTAAAAAACAATTAGTTATTAATCCTTTTGTTTCTATAGCTGGCATATCTTTTAAAGCATGTATGGCAATATCTATTTTTTTTTCAATTAATTCATTTTCTATATTTTTTGAAAATAATCCTTTTCCACCCAAATCAGATAATCTTTTATCTTTAACTTCATCACCCGTTGTAACAATTTCTTTTATTATGATTTGTTCATCGTGGTAATCATTTAAATATTTTAACAATTCCTCCTTAGCTTTTTTTGCATAAATTAAAGCTAATTTGCTTCCCCTTGAGCCAATAATTATTTTTTTTTTCATTAAAAATTTATGTTTCTTGTATAAAGATTGTACTATTTATAAAAACTATTTGAATGATCAAAAAGCCTTTAATTCTTGGAATTGAGTCTAGTTGCGATGAAACTGCTGCATCAGTTATTACTCAAAATGAGCAAAATATTCCGATTATTCTATCTAATATCATATCAAGTCAGATTGATATACATAAAGAATTTGGAGGAGTAGTGCCTGAATTAGCAGCTCGATCACATATTGAAAAAATTGATTTGATTGTTGAAAAAGCAATAAAAGATAGTGATATTCAAATTGAAAATTTAGATGCAATAGCATCTACCGCTGGACCTGGTTTAATTGTTTGTCTTTCAGTGGGACTCAGTTTTGGTAAAGCTTTAGCAATATCACTTAATAAACCTTTTATAGCTGTAAATCATTTAGAGGGTCATGCTCTAAGTCCAAAACTTAATTGTAAACTAGATTATCCATATCTTCTTTTGTTAATATCAGGTGGGCACTCTCAATATTTAAGTGTTGAAGGATTAGGAAAGTATAAAAGACTTGGCACGACAATAGATGATGCTTTAGGTGAAGCATTTGACAAAACAGCAAAAATTTTAGGTATAGATTTCCCCGGAGGCCCACAAGTTGAAATTCTTGCTTCTAAAGGAAATCCTAGAAAATATGAACTACCAAAACCAATATTTAACAAAGGTGGATGTAATCTATCGTTTGCAGGTTTGAAAACAGCAGTGCTTAGAATTTCAAAAGATTTAAAATCAACCCAAGATAAGTATGATCTTGCAGCATCTTTTCAAAAAACAATTGAGGAAATACTTTATAAAAAAACTCAAATTGCTTTTAAAGAATTTGAAAAAGTAAATAAGATTAAAGCTGACAAATTTGTTGTAGCCGGAGGGGTTGCCGCAAATTCAAATATAAGAAAAATGTTAATTAATCTTTGCAAGGAAAATGATATTACACCAATATTTCCTAAGCAAGAATTATGTGGTGATAATGCAGCAATGATAGCAATGGTTGGGTTAGAAAAGTTTAAAAAAGGCGATTTTAGTGAACTAAGTCACCCAGCAATTCCAAGATGGCCTCTAGATGAAAATGCAATTTTTCTTAAAGGTGCAGGAGTAAAATTGTAATTAATGAAAAAATCTTATTGGTTATTAAAATCTGAACCAGATGTTTGGTCAATTGAACAACAAATGAGAGCAGGGAATAAAGGTGCGCCCTGGGATGGCGTAAGAAATTACCAAGCTGCAAAAAATTTAAAATCAATGAAGAAAGGAGATCAGTGTTTTTTTTACCATTCAAATATTGGAAAAGAAATTGTTGGTATAGTGGAGGTTATTAAAGAGGCTTACTTGGATAAAACTGACCAATCTGGTCGGTTTGTAGCTGTCACAGTAAAATATTTGAAAAAATTAAACAAACCAATTACCTTAGAAAACATAAAAAAAAACAAGGAATTAAGCCATTTATCATTAATTAAACAAAGTCGACTTTCAGTAATGCCAATTGACTCTAAAAGCTGGAAAATTTTAAATAACATGAGTAAACTTTAAAAATTAATTTTATGCCTAAAAAAAAGAAAAAACCTAAAACAAAAAAAAAATCATCCAAAATTAAAAGAAAAAAAAGAATTTCAAAAAGAAGAAGTTCGGTAAGAAAAAAAGTTCGTACAAAAAAAAAAGTGTCAAAAAATAAAACAGTTAAAGTTAAAAATGATAACTCTACACAAGAAACTATTTTTAAGACAAAGCCCGAGTGGATAAAAAATAGTCTTGTAAATAAATCTCAGTATCAAACTAAATATAGTGAGTCTATTAAAAATAATAATACATTTTGGAAAAAAGAAGGAAAAAGAATTACTTGGATTAAACCTTACAAAAAAATTAAGGATGTAAAATATAGCAAAGAAGAAGTAAGAATTAAATGGTATGAAGATGGAACATTAAATGCATCTGCTAATTGTATTGATAGGCATCTAAAAGATAAAAAAGACAAAACTGCAATTATTTGGGTAGGAGATGACCCTAAAGAGTCTCAAAAGATTTCTTACAAACAACTACATCAAAAAGTTTCAAAAGCAGCAAACGGATTAAAAAAATTAGGTATCAAGAAAGGTGATAGAGTTACAATATATTTAACAATGATCCCAGAGTTAGCAGTATTAATGTTAGCTTGTGCGAGAATTGGTGCAATCCACTCAATTATCTTTGGAGGTTTTTCTGCAGAATCTATAGCTGGTAGGGTAAATGATTGCGAATCTGAATATATAATAACTGCAGATGAGGGTGTAAGAGGAGGAAAAACCATTCCTTTAAAAGCCACGACTGACGAAGCTCTCACCAATTGTCCAAATGTAAAAAAATGTATTGTTGTAAAAAGAACTGGAAATTATGTTTATTGGGAAAATGATAGAGATGTTTGGTATCATGAATTAATCAAAGATGTTTCAAATGTTTGTGAACCAGAAGAGATGAGTGCAGAAGATCCTTTATTCATCTTATACACATCTGGTTCAACAGGAAAGCCAAAAGGAGTTTTGCATACTACAGGTGGTTACATGGTCTATGCATCAATGACTCATCAGTATATCTTTAATTATAAACCAAAGGATATATATTGGTGCACTGCTGATATTGGTTGGGTTACTGGACACAGCTATATTATTTATGGACCATTATCGAATGGAGCTACCACTATTATGTTTGAAGGTGTTCCAAATTATCCTGACAGTTCAAGATGGTGGCAGATTGTTGATAAATATAAAGTGAATACTTTCTACACAGCGCCAACTGCAATTAGAGCACTAATGAGAGAAGGTGATCAGCCAGTAAATAAAACATCAAGAAAATCATTAAAATTGTTAGGCACTGTTGGAGAACCAATAAATCCTGAGGCTTGGATGTGGTATTTTAATACAGTAGGGAATTCAAAATGTCCAATTGTTGATACATGGTGGCAAACTGAAACTGGTGGAATTTTAATAGCGCCACAAACTGGTGCTATTCCTTTAAAACCAGGTTCTGCTACTAAGCCTTTTTATGGTATTAAACCAGTCTTAGTAGACAAAGATGGAAAAGAAATAAAAGGGCAAGGAGAAGGTAGATTATGCATAGCTCAATCTTGGCCGGGTCAAATGAGAACAGTCTATGGAGACCATCAAAGATTTATAGATACTTATTTTTCTCAATTTGATGGTAAATATTTTACAGGTGATGGATGTAGACGAGATAAAGATGGTTATTATTGGATTACAGGTAGAGTTGACGATGTAATAATTGTATCAGGACATAACCTTGGTACTGCAGAGATAGAAAGTGCGTTTGTTGCTCATCCTAAAGTTGCTGAAGCAGCAGTTGTTGGATATCCACATGATATTAAAGGAAATGGATTATATTGTTATGTAACTCTTAATGCAGGCGAATCTGAAACTGGAGATCTTGAAAGAGAATTAAAACTTTGGGTTAGAAAACAAATTGGACCTTTAGCTACTCCTGATCTAATACATTTCACACCAGGACTTCCAAAAACAAGATCTGGAAAAATTATGAGGAGAATTTTAAGAAAGATTGCTGCTAATGAACACGGTCAACTAGGTGATACCACAACTTTAGCAGATCCAAATGTGGTAGATAGTTTGGTTGATAATAGAAAAAATACCTAAAGATTAATTCTCTCTTTAAATTCTTTTTTAACAATATCCCATTTCAAAATAACTGAGTTTAAAACTATTTTACGATCTAATACTTTTAATTCCTCTGCTATTGGTGCCCATTTATACAATGATAGCGCACTTGGATTAAATGGCAAGTCACCATGATAAGTGTCCCAATTAATATCTTTAAGTCTACCTTCAAAATTTTTTTTTGCTTCCTCAATTATATCATTTGGCATTTTATTAGAGATTTCATCATCTAAAATGTTCAAAAAAATTTCTTTAGCTTTTTCTGTCCCATTATAATTAAAATTTGTTTTTAAATATGAAAAGCTAAAAAAGGTAAGGTCTTGTAATGCCATTGCATAGATATTCCATTTGGCTAAGTTAACTGAAGCCATAAATTCATCATTTTCAAAATGAAGTACATACCTGGTTCCCATTCTGGTCTTTAAATATCCATATAATGTCACCTGCGTAACCCAGGCAGATTTTGTTTGGATAAAATTTTCAAGGGCATTCAGATCTTTAATTTTTGATTTTGGAACAAAAGCCTTAAAAAGTGCAAAAAGGTAGATCTTAAAATCTCTCCAAGTTAAATCTTTCCAGGTAAGTTTGTATTTTCCCATAAAAACCGTTAATTTCTGGTATTTATACCTTAAAAACCCCCTTATTATGAACAATTTTAACACTTTAAATCTCTTTCATAATGGTTATGGTTTTGGCCAGTTATAACTAAAAAGAGAGAGGTATAAATGTCAAAACAAGCACAACACTGGGAAAAAACCAGGGGATTGTTAATGGTTACGTTAGCAATCTGGTTTGTATTCTCAATTGGCATCTTCCTTTTCGGAGCAGAAATGAACGAAGTTACGGGACCATTTGGTTACCCATTGACTTACTGGTTCACTTGTCAAGGTTCTCTTGGAATTTTCGTAATCTTAATTTTCTGGTTTGCGAATAGACAAGAAAAAATTGATGAAGAGTTCGGCTTCAGTGAAAGAGGAGACGACTAATGATAAAAGGTAATTTTATAGACAATTTGCCTAAAGTTTATGGAATCTATACAGGTGGATTTTTAGCTTTCATAATCATTATGGCAATTGCTGAACAGATGGGTATGTCAGCTAAAGCTATCGGAATTTGTTTCGTAGCCTTTACAGTAGCCATCTACGCGATAATTGGTTATCTATCACGAACAGCTCAAGCAGATGCGTATTACGTAGCTGGAAGACAAGTACCTACCGTGTTCAACGGAATGGCGACAGCAGCAGACTGGATGTCTGGTGCATCGTTTGTTGCAATGGCAGGTGGTATTTACTTTAAAGGTTATGGATATATGGCACTACTTGTTGGTTGGACTGGTGGATATGTACTAGTTGCATCTTTATTAGCACCATACTTAAGAAAATTTGGCTGTTACACAGTTCCAGATTTTATTGGTACAAGATACGGTGGTAATTTATCTAGGTTAATGGCAGTAATAGTTTTAACTGTTGCTTCATTTACTTATGTGACTGCACAAATTAACGCTACAGGAACTATTGCATCTGTTGCTCTTGATATTCCATTCCAATACGCAGTTTATGTTGGACTAATAAGTATCTTATTATGTTCAATGTTAGGTGGTATGAGAGGAGTAACTTGGACACAGGTAGCACAGTACATTGTACTAATTATAGCTTATTTACTTCCAGTATTCTGGATCAGTAACAAGATGGGTGCGGGTTTCTTCCCACACTTTATGTTAGCTGATGAAGTTTCTAGAATTGCTGAATTAGAAGCTCAGTTTGGTTTTGTAAAAAACTCAGCTGAAAATCTAAAAGAAGTACCTAAAGGCTTAGCTGGAATAACTAAAGCTCACTCAGCGGTTAACGCTACACCTTGGGCATTTATTTCACTAGCACTAGCGATGATGATGGGAACAGCTTCATTACCGCACGTGATGATGAGATATTTCACTACTCCAAGTGTAAAAGCAGCTAGAAAATCAGTAGGTTGGTCACTATTCTTTATCTTCTTACTTTATTCTTCTGCTCCAATGTTAGCGACACTGTCTAAATTGTCATTGATTGACCCGTCATTACCAACTGGTATTATCGGTAAATCAATTGCAGAAGTTCAGTCAATAGATTGGTATCAAAACTGGAACCAAGCAAACTTAATGTTTGTAAGCGACTTTAACGGAAATGGAACTCTTGAATTAAATGAGTTTTTCATGGGTGGTAAAGCCGTTGTGTTAGCAACTCCAGAAATAGCTGGATTACCATATGTAATCTCAGGTCTAGTTGCTGCTGGAGGTATGGCTGCTGCCATGTCAACAGCTGATGGTTTGATTCTAGCGATTGCAAATGCTTTATCTCATGACTTGTACTACAAGATCATTGATCCAAAAGCAGAAACTGCAAAACGACTAGTTGTTGCAAGGGTATTACTTGTAGTAATTGGTTTTGCTGGAGCAACTATTGCAGCAATGGAGATCCAAGGTATCTTAGGTTCGGTAATCTGGGCTTTTGACTTTGCGATGTCTGGATTGTTCTTCCCACTTGTACTTGGTGTATGGTGGAAGAGAGCTAACAGAGAAGGTGCTATAGCTGGTATGGCTTTAGGATTAATTTCTGGTGCTGGTTACCTAATTTGGGTAAGAAATGGCGGAAGTGGATTCCTAGGTATTACACAGCTAACGTTTGGTATCTTTGGTTCTGCTGTCAGCTTAGTATCTATGGTAGTAGTAAGTTTAATTACTGCAGAGCCTAATGCTGCAACGCAAAAAATGGTTGATGAGGTTCGAGTACCATCTGGTAAATCGATCCTTGGTAAACAACACTAAATAAATCTTCTAAAGGGGCGATTAATTTCGCCCCTTTTTAAAAATTCAGTTTTCAAGTTATTTTTTAATGTCAGCTAACTTTCATCCTTTGGTTTATATAATTGATTACATATTGGGTGTAATCATGTGGACTTTAATTGGAAGAGTAGCAATGAATATATTTCAAAGAGAAGACTCACAATTTTTTTTTATGAAGGTATTTGTTAAATTTACAAATCCTTTAATTGTTTTATTTAAACCAATAACTCCCTCATTTATAATTGGTCCTTTAGTTCCCTTATATGTGGCTTGGTTTTTTTTCATGATAAGATTTTATCTAATGCCTTGGGTTTTAGGATATTCTGTGATGGGTATGTTATCTTTTCCATTGGAAAGTGAAATTTCAAGACAAATTTATCAATTTTTTAATTCAATTAAATTTTAAAATTGATACTAGTTAATTTAGTTATCAATGAAAAAAATACAAATTTCACCCTCAATTTTATCTGCTGATTTTAGCAACTTAGGTGAAGAGATACAAAAATTAGAAAAAGCTGGCGCAGACATGATCCATGTAGATGTTATGGATGGTCATTTTGTTCCAAATCTGACAATTGGGCCTCCTGTAATTAAAGCTTTAAAAAAATATACATCATTGGTTTTTGATGTTCACTTAATGATTTCACCAGTACATGAATACATAGAGGCTTACTCAGACTCAGGTGCAGATATTATCACTATACACCCTGAAGCGACAGATGATTTAAACGCATCTATTTTAAAAATAAAAGAATTAAAAAAAAAGGTTGGTGTTTCTTTAAATCCTGAAACTAAAATTGATACAATTTTAAATCATCTAAACAAAATTGATTTAGTATTAATAATGAGTGTAAATCCTGGTTTTGGAGGTCAAAAATTTATGCCTGAAGTTTTAGATAAAGTAAAAAAATTAAAAAAGATAAGAGATGAAAGTAAACTTAATTTTGATATTGAGATTGATGGTGGAATAAATTTTGAAAATTCAAAAACGGCGATAGAAGCAGGAGTAAACATTCTTGTATCAGGTACAACAGTTTTTAAAAGCAATAATGGAGATATTAAAAAAAATATTGAATTATTAAAATCTAAATAACATAATGATTTATATAAATCAGTTTTTTTCTAATGTTTCAAAAAATTTAAGAAAATTATATTTAAATTCGAATATTTACGACAGAAAAATCTCAAAAAAGATTACGAATAATTTTAATTACAAACCAAGTCCACATTTATTATCATCATTAGTAAAATATCAAAAAAAAAGATTTAAAATTGATGTCTCATCTATTTCTAATCTAAATTCAAAAAATTTGGACAAGAAAGAATTTTATAAATTTAACAGTTTCAATTGGTTTTTAAGTTTAGATTTAAAGTCAGAGAAAGATGCAATTCAATCTCTAATTTCACAATGGATACAAATTAATGGCAAATTTAATTCTAAAAGTTGGAATTTTAATCTTACGGCAAAAAGAATTATTGCATGGTTATCATGTCATAGTCTTACTTTTGAAAAAAGTAGTGAAAAATATAAATTAATATTTAATAAAATCATTCAAAAACAAGCAAATCATTTAATAAGTGAGATAGATAAAACACAACAAATTGAAAATAAGATAACTGGGTGCGCTGCAATTATTCTTGTTGGACTGTGTTACAAAAATCAAACTTATCTGGATTTTGGATTAGAAAGTTTAAAAAAGATCACTAAAATGTCTTTGGATAATTCAGGTTTTCCGAGGTCAAGAAATACGAAACAATTAATATTTTATCTAAAATATTTTATACTTATAAGAGAATGGTATAAGGAGTCCCAAAACCAAATTCCAGAATATGTTGATGAAACTATTTTTTATCTGGGCCAAGCATATGCATTCATGTGGCAAAATGTGAATTCAGATCTTTTGTTTAATGGAAATACAAACTCAGATAATGTTGATTTTGATAATTATCTAAAAAGATTAGGTTACAAATTTAAAAATGACCATCATGATTACGGTGGATATATAATTTTAAAAGATAAAAATACTTTATTAACTATGGATGTTGGATCGACACCAAATATAAAATATACACAAGATTATCAATCGGGAGCCCTGTCATTTGAAATTATTAGAAAAGGTAAAAAATTAATTAGTAATTGTGGTTATTATAATAAAATTAATAAGAAACTGAATCAAATTTCAAGATCCACCGCTTCACAAAGCACATTAACTATTGATGATCACTCATCTTGTAGAATTAACGGATTATCTTTAATAGACAGGGGTTTAAAAATAATAAAAAAAGAGACAGTTTTTGAAAAGAATTATTGGAAAATAAATGCTGCACACGATGGTTATTCTAGAAATTATGGATCAATACATGAAAGAAAAATTGAATTTTACCCTGAAAAAATGAAATTTATAGGAATAGATAAAATTATTAAAAAAAAAAAATATAATTACAAATTTGATATTAGGTTTCATTTTGAACCAACCATTAAATTAATGAAAACACAAGACAATAAGACAATTTTAATAGAATTAGCTGATGAGGGATGGAGATTCACTTGTGAAGATTTTGAAATTAATATTGATAATGGTTTATATTTCGGTAATAAAAATTCTTATACTGAAAATCAAAATATTTTTATATCTGGTGTTATTAATCATCAAATAGAAAATATTAATTGGGAAATAGCAAAAATTTAATGAAAAAGATTAGATCAGCCTTAATCTCAGTTTCTAATAAAAAAAATTTAAAACCACTACTAAAAATACTCCAAAAAAATAATATAAAAATTATTAGTTCTGGAGGAACCTTTAAAACAATTAAGGACCTTAAATTTAAATGTATTGAAGTATCAAACTTCACTAGATTTAGTGAGATACTTGATGGAAGAGTAAAAACTTTACATCCAAAAATTCATGCTGGAATATTAAATAAAAGAAATAGTAAAACTCATCAAAATGATTTAAAAAAAAATAATTTTGAAAATATAGACTTGGTTATAGTTAATTTTTACCCATTCGAAAAAACCTTAGAAAAAACAAAAAATCATAATAAGATTATAGAAAATATTGATATAGGTGGTCCAGCAATGGTCAGGGCTGCAGCTAAAAATTATAATGATGTGACAGTAATTACTTCAAATGAATATTATGACGATCTTATAAATGAACTTAAGAAAAATAAAGGATCAACCTCACTGGAATTTAGAAAAAAAATGTCACAAATTGCATTTTCAGAAACAACTTATTATGATTTAGCTATATCAAATTATCTTAATCAATCTGCAAAAATAGATTTTCCACAAAAAAAAATTATACTAGGAAATCTTTTTGAGAAATTAAGATATGGTGAAAATCCACACCAAGAAAGTGCTCTTTACACAATAAACAAAAAACTAAATTTAGAAAAAATACACGGAAAAGAATTAAGTTATAACAACTATAATGATATTTTTTCAGCATTAAAAATTTCCAAATCGCTACCAAAGAATATTGGTACGGTAATAGTAAAACATGCAAATCCATGTGGTATTTCAATCAAGGAAGATAAATTAGAAAGTTACAAAAGTGCGATATCATGTGATCCAATTAGTGCTTTTGGTGGTATTGTGTGTTGTAATTATGAGATAAATGAGAGTTTAGCGAAAGAACTTAAAAAAATTTTCTTAGAAGTTATTATTGCGAATGGCTTCGAAAAAAAAGCACTTAGAATTCTTAAAACAAAAAAGAATTTAAGATTGATAGATGCAACAAATTTTACATTAAATCAAAATTTTAAATTTATTTCAGCTAATAATGCAATCTTATATCAATCTGAAGACAAGAAAAATTTTACAAAAAAAGATTTTAAGGTTGTATCAAAAAGAAAGCCAAACAAATCCCAATTTGAAAACTTAATATTTGCTTTCAACGTTTGTAGATTTGTAAAATCAAACGCAATAGTTCTTGTGAGTGACAAATCAACAGTTGGTATAGGATCAGGTCAACCAAGTAGGCTTGATAGTTGTCAAATAGCAATAGATAAAATGAATAAATTTAATAATAACAAAGGTGAAATTATTGCTGCATCTGATGCTTTTTTTCCTTTTATAGATGGTGTTGAAAAATTAATTCAATCAGGAATTTCAGCAATAATTCAACCCCATGGATCGATTAAAGATAAAGAAATTATAAAATTTGCAAATAGAACTAACACAATTCTGATATTTTCAAAAACACGTCACTTTAATCATTAAACAGGGATAAAATTAAATTTTATCAATTTTAGCTGCTAAAATAAAATCACTTTCAGCTAATCCCTCTATGGCATGAGTAAAAATTTTAATTTTTGCATAACCCCATCCAAAACAAATATCAGGATGATGTCCCTCTTTTTCTGCAATTTCTCCAACCTTATTGACAAAATTCTGACTCTTTAAAAAATTCTCAAATTTAAATTCTTTTATCAAAAAATAGTTTGATGAAGCATCTTTATTGACTTCCCAACCATCTACTTTTTTTATATATTCGTGAATTTTTGATATATCAAAAGCCGGGATACCACCTTCACATGGAACACATTTTTTTTCAGACAAATCACTCATAATTTTTTGGAGCGGGCAAAGGGGCTCGAACCCTCGACCTTCTCGTTGGCAACGAGACGCTCTACCACTGAGCTACGCCCGCATTTAAAATATTATAGATCAAGACTGTATTTTAGCAAGAATAATTAAAATAGATTTTATAAATCATTTGTATAAAATATTGAAAATGCATATTTTGAAGCATATGACAAATATACTAATTAAAATTTAGATAATATTGATTTAAGTTAAATTATATTTAAAGTTTAATTAAATGAAAAAAGAAAACTTACCTAATATCTTACCGGTTTTTCCATTAAGTAACTTTATAATTTTTCCAAATACTTCCGTACCATTAAATATTTTTGAGCCCAGGTATATCGATATGATAAATGATAGCATGAAGTCAAATAAGCTTATTGGTATGATACAACCAAAAAACACACAATCAGATAATGACTACACTCCAAAACTATATCAAGTTGGCTGTATGGGGAAAATAACTGCATTTAAAGAGACTGATGATAAAAGATATTTAATTGAGTTAAAAGGAATAATAAGATTTCAGATTAATAAAGAAATCAAAACAAATAAAAAATATCGTGAATGTGAAGTTAATTTTAAAAATTATTATGAGGATCTAATTGAAAAAAAAGCAGAACTTAAATTTTCCGACTTAGATTTGATTTTCAAAGATTTGAAATCTCTTTTTGAAAAAAGAGGTTTCATTGTAAATTGGAAAGCACTAGAGAATCAAAGTTTAGATGAAACAATAAATGCGTTAGCGATGGCATCACCTTTTACACTCGAGGAAAAACAAGCATTATTAGAAGCACAAAGTTTAGATGTAAGAAAAACTAAAATTGCTAAAATATTGAACACATATTCTTTTGATCAATATAATAATACAACAATTCAGTGAGCTAAATTGTCATACCGATATCAGCTAATTTTTTAAAAGTCCTATTAAAAATTTTATTTTTCCCTATGAGTTTTATTGAATTGCTTAAAAATTGATTTTTAAATCTTCTTTCAAAATTAAAAAATTCATAAATGAAATCTACGCCTGAAGAAAAAAGATAATTCTTATGTTTTATTTCTTTTTGAAAATCAGAACAAACAGAGCTATCAAGGTCTAGTCCATTGCCAATTCTTAACTTAATTAATTTTGTCAATACTTTAATATCTCTTAAAGTCATATTAAAGCCCTGGCCTGCCAATGGATGTATCTGGTGAAGTAAGTCACCGAATGCTAAGATGTTTTTATGATAATAAATTCTTAGATTATTTGATTTAATTTCAAATTTTTCTATTTTGTCAACTTTTGTAAGAGCATATTTTTTTCCATATTTTTCGATCAAATATCTTAAATTCACATCATCAGTACCTCTTGCTGAAAAAACAATTGAAGTTTCTTTGGATGATAAAGGCAGA
>CACORY010000009.1 GCA_902629695.1 uncultured Pelagibacteraceae bacterium
ATAATGACATAGAAAAATTTATTAACAATTTTAATCTAAACACTAAAGTTTTTAATAAAGTTACATTCAAAAACTTTGTAAATGAATTTTTTAGAATTTATTTTGGATAAATCATTTTTTTTGGAACAACAATCTTATCGTAATCTTTTTCACTAATAAGACCTGACCTTAAAGCTTCAATTTTTAAAGTAGTTTTGTTTTTTAATGCTCTTTTTGCAATTTTTGCAGCATTGTCGTAACCAATTTTTGGAGCTAAGACAGTAACTAACATTAAAGAATTATCTAAATAGTTTTTGATTTTTTCTTTATCAGCTTTTAGACCTTTAATACAAAACAATGAAAAATTTTTTGAACTATCAGCTAAAAGATCTATAGATTGTAATATGTTGTGAGCAATCAAAGGTTTAAATACATTTAATTCAAAGTGACCATGTGAACCAGCCATTGTAATTCCATTATGATTTCCAATAACTTTTACACAGACCATAGTAACAGCTTCAGATTGAGTTGGATTGACTTTACCTGGCATAATTGACGAGCCAGGTTCGTTAGCTGGCAAAATAAGTTCTCCATATCCAGCTCTAGGCCCAGAACCCAAGAATCTAATATCATTTGCAATTTTCATCAAACAAACTGCTGTTGTATTTAAGGTTCCAGAAAAATTGACTATTTCGTCATGTGCAGCTAAGGCAGCGAATTTATTATTAGTAGGTTTAAAAGGAATTTTTGTTATTTTTTTTATTTCAGTAATAATTTTCTTATCAAAACCTTTTTTGCTATTTATTCCAGTTCCAACAGCTGTTCCACCTTGAGCTAAAAAATATATTTCGTTTAAAGCATTTTTAATTCTTTTAATACACTCTTGAAGCTGAGATTGATAACCAGAAAATTCTTGTCCAAGAGATAACGGAGTTGCATCTTGGAGGTGAGTTCTTCCAACTTTAATAATGTTCTTAAATTGAGAAATTTTTTTTTTTAATTCTTTATTTAATAATTCTAGAGAAGGCAGCAATTTACCTCTAGTTTCTAAGGCTATTGCGATATGCATAGCCGTGGGGAATACATCATTTGTAGATTGAGATTTATTTACATGATCATTTGGATGTACTGGTTTTTTTGTACCTTTTCTGCCCCCTAAAATTTCAATTGCTCTATTGGCAATGACTTCATTAACATTCATATTAGTTTGTGTACCAGATCCAGTCTGCCAAACTTTAAGTGGGAAATGATCATCTAATTTGCCAGAGATAACCTCATCAGAAGCTTTTATTATTGCTCTTGAAATATTAGAAGCAATTTGTTTTTCTTTTACATGAACTTTTGCAGCTGCTTTTTTGATTATAGCAATCGATTTGATTAAAACTGGCCTTACTAAAAACTCACCTATATCAAAATATTTTTTTGATCTTTGAGTAGAAGCCCCCCAGTATTTATCATTAGGAACATTTATTGAACCTATACTGTCGAATTCTTTTCTTAATTTCATTGATAGATGTTATTTATCTATATATTAAAATTTAATAAACTTACAGGAGCAAAATGACAAATTTTAACAAAGTTGGTATATTTATGAAAACTTTTGGACAAGAAGTTAAAAATAAACCTTCATTTAGCACTGAAAAAATTAACCAACTAAGAATAAGCTTAATTCAAGAGGAACTTGATGAATTAAAAGAAGCTATGACTAACAATGATTTGCTAGAAGTTGCTGATGCATTAACTGATTTATTATATGTAACTTATGGTGCAGGACATGCTTTTGGCATAGATTTAGACAAATGTTTTAATGAAGTTCAAAACTCAAATATGAGTAAATTAGGCGAAGATGGAAAACCTATTTACAACGAATTTGGTAAAGTTATGAAAGGACCAAATTATTTTAAGCCAGATTTAAGTAAATTTGTTAATAAATAAAATTAAGATTTGTCTTGTAGTTTCATAGATTCATATCTGGCCAGTCTTTATCTTTATGTCTTTCCAGTTCATTTTTTGAAAAGGGTCTAAAAAGTATCCAAGCAACAACTATCACAAGTGTTAAAATAATTAATGTTTGCATTTATCTATCTTTTATTTATAGGGGCGTTCTGTTGCCAGGTGCCCCAAACCCCGTTTACTTAATTAACAAAGTTAATTAAGCAGCAAGTGCGTAACTTTCGTTAGCAATTATAAATTAGCCCGTTTCGGTGGAACAATTCCGAACGAAAGAATAGCCTTTAGTCACCCGTCGAATCTGGTTCACCCCCATAAGTTGTAAATGGTGGAGGTGGTGGGTACTGCCCCCACGTCCGCAATGGTTATTACGAAATTCGTTTATCGTCATAGTTGGAAAACCAACATGTTTAATATAAAAGTAATTGATTAAGATTCAATAAATTATTCATGAAATTAACTCAAGAACAACAACAAGAAATTAAAGATCAACAGTCTCAAGAAAATAAAACTAAAAGAGTAACAGTAGCGGAACTTGAAAACATATTATATGAGGCGATACCAATTTTAGATCACGGTTTTATAAGAGTAATTGATTACATGGGTGATGACACATCAATTGTCCAGGCAGCTAGAGTTTCTTATGGCAAGGGTACCAAAAAAGTTTCAACTGACTCAGGCTTAATTAAATATTTAATGAGACACTGGCATAGTACTCCATTTGAAATGTGTGAAATTAAGTACCACGTAAAGCTTCCAATTTTTATTGCCAGACAATGGATCAGACACAGAACGGCAAATGTGAACGAATATTCAGCAAGATACTCTATTTTAGATAAAGAATTTTATTTACCAGCTGTTGAAAATTTAGCAGCACAATCTCAAAGCAATCGACAAGGAAGAGGAGATATCCTTACGGGAGATCAAGCAAAAAAAGTTTTAGATTTATTAAAAAAAGATGCTGAACAAACTTATGATAATTATGAAACAATGCTAAATGAAAGATACGATGGTTCAGTCATTGATGAAAAACAAGTTGGTTTAGCAAGAGAGCTAGCAAGAATGAACTTAACTCTAAACACTTATACTCAGTGGTACTGGAAAACAGATCTTTTAAACTTAATGAATTTTTTAAGATTAAGAGCAGATCATCATGCACAATATGAAATAAGAGCTTATGCAGATGCTATGCTTGATACAGTAAAAAAATGGGTCCCAATTACATATGATGCATTCATGGATTATAGAGTGGGTGGAACCGAAGTATCCTCAAAAGGCAAAAAGATAATTCAAAAATTGATTGGTGGGGAAGAAATTGATGCTGAAAAATCAGGATTATCTAAGCGAGAATGGAATGAGTTAATGACTGCTTTTGATCTAAAAGATAAGTTGATATAGTCCGCCAAAAAAAAATAAAAACTATAAATGAAACTTATAAAAAAGATAACTTTCATAATCATTTTTCTTTCATTGAATTTTAATGCTTTTGGAGCCGTAAGTGGATTTGTTGACAGCAAAGGTGTTACGCAAAAACTTGCACATGGAATAACATTTAAACCAGATGGAACTAAAATGTTTGTTGTTGGATTGAGTCAAAATAAAATTTTTGAATTTGATTTATCTACAGCTTTTGATATTTCAACTGCTACCAAAAGTTCTAATGAATATCTTCATGTATCAGAACAAATAGATGCAAGAGATATAAAATTTAATTCTGATGGTACAAAATTGTTTCTTGCTGGAACAGATGATCAAGAAATAAATGAGTATAATTTATCAACTGCCTATGATGTTTCAACCAGCGTACATCAGAATATATATTTTAATGGAGATGGTTTGAATTTTGTTGCTATCGCATTTAATACGGATGGAACAAAACTTTTTATTTATGATAAGACAGGTAATGACTCGATTAAACAATATTCATTGGGTAGTCCCTTTGATCTCTCAAACGCAGTTCTTCAAAAACAATATAGAGGAACAAGCAGTAAAACTTTAAGAGAAATAAATGGAACTCCACAAGGATTTGCATTTAGCTCTGATGGATCTAAAATGTACGTTACAGGAACAGGCACACAAAAAATTAAAGAATTCACACTAAGCACACCTTTTGATTTATCCAATGTAACACTTGAATCGGATGGTTACGACCTCTCTGGCCAAATTGATGAACCTGCAGGAATTGCGTTTAGTGATGATGGCCTTAAATTATTTATTTTAGATTTCGAAAATAATGATGCTAATAGAGATGTTAATGAATATGATTTAACTTGTGGTTTTGGTGTCATTAGTTGTATTGATCCAACAGCAAATAAAGATGATGTTGCTTCAATTGAAACACAGTCTGAAACTACAAAAAAACTTATACAGCATACAACTTACCCAGTGCTCAATCGTATGGAGTGGTTAAGACGAAACAGTGGAAGAATAAATTTAACAAATCAAAATATAAAGTTTCAATTTAATAATGAAATTTTAAATTCCTTATCAGATACCTTGATCCCTCTTTATCTTTCAAATGATAATTCAAATGATTTAAATGATCAAAGTTCAAGCTGGTCTTTTTGGAGCGAGGGCACTATTAGCATTGGTAAAGTTGGGGACGACTCAGCTTCCTCAGCAAAGAGTATCAACACATCCGCAATCACACTTGGTGCAGATAAAAAAGGTGAAGATAATATCATGAGAGGTATTGCATTAAGATTTGGTACTGATGACATAGATGTTGGTACTTTAGGAAGTGCACTTGATATGAGCTCTTTTGGTTTAACTTTTTACTCAAGTAAACCAAAGGGAGACCAAAGATTTACAGATAGCTTATTAGGTATGAGTTTCATAAATTCTAATTTAATTAATAATAGTGGTTCTGCTTCAACAGATGGCGAAAGATACGGTGAACAATTATACGGCTCCTTAAGTTTAAGAGATACATTTTCAAATAAACGATTAAATTTTACACCTAAATTAAAAATTAATTATGGAATAACACATCTAGGAGCTTATAAAGAAACTGGATCTACAGGATTGAACTTAGAATATGAGGATCAATATATTGGAAACTTTACATCATCTTTAGGAACAAGTTTAGATAATACTTACGATTTTGAAGTTGGATCTTTTATTCCCTATTTTGATTTTGAGTATTATGCAGATATGAGTCCAGCTTCAAAACAAAAATTCTCTTATGTATCTAATGGTGAGAGTTTTACTTTAGAAAATATTGAGAGCTCTACTCATAATTTTTCGAGTGGTATTGGATTTGATTTTATCTCAGACAATGGATTAACCTTAATGACAAAATACACCAGAGACCAAGCTCAAAACCATAAAAATGATAGCTTTATAATTGCTTTGGATTACAGAGGTTCTCAAAGATCTTCTTATGCTATGTCTTTTCAAGATAGTTCAGCTCAGCTTTCACACAACAAAGAATTAAATGACTTCAAAGTTAATATAGATAGCCATTATGATTTTTTTAAAGATGATCCAGATTATGGAGTGTATTTAGAAATTTCGAATGTTAATTAATTTTTAAAATAATTAGACTTAATTTTATTAGCTAAATCTAGGTATATTTTAGAAATTTTATTTTCTGGATTACTCTCTACAATTGGTTTTCCTTGATCTCCAGATTTACCAACTTCAGGATCAATAGGTATTTCTCCTAAGAATTCTTTATTAAATTCTTCTGCTGTTCTTTTAACTCCACCTTCACCAAAAATTGCATATTTTTTTCCATCCTCTCCAGTAAAAGAACTCATATTGTCAATTAATCCTAAAATTTGAACTCCAAGTTTATCAAACATTTTAATGCCTCTTTTAACATCTAATAAAGCTACTTCTTGAGGGGTTGAAACTATAATTGCACCATCCATTTTTATCTCTTGTGAAAATGTTAATTGTGTATCACCTGTGCCTGGAGGCATATCAACAATTATAAAATCCAAATCTTTCCAATTTACTTTTTGAGTGAATGTTTTAATTGCACTTGTTACCATGGGACCTCGCCAGATCATGGGAGTTTGTTGATCAGCTAAAAATCCAATCGACATACATTGAATATCATATTTCATAATAGGCTCTAACTTTTGACCATCACTTTTAGGCTTTTCATTAATCCCAAACATTTTTGGTATTGATGGTCCATATATATCAGCATCTAAAAGACCAACCTTGCATCCAATTTTTTTTAAAGCTAAAGCTAAGTTAGTGGCAAACGTAGACTTACCCACTCCTCCTTTAGCACTTGAGATGGCTATGGTAAATTTCGTTCCAATGATCGGATTTTTTTTAAAAACCTTAGGTTCTAGCTTACTTTTCATTGCGGCACTAAGTTCAGGCTTTTTATCGGTCATAAATTGATCTTAACTTGTTTTTAGTAAATTAGACACTATATAGATAGTGTATGTCGGACGATTTTCAACAAAGAGGCGGAAGTCCCTGGGGAAGACCTCCAGGAGGAAGTGGCGGTAATGGTTCAGGAAGAGGACCAACTCCACCCGATATCGATAAAATCATAAGAGAATTTCAAGAAAAAATTAAAAAATTTTTACCTGGCGGTAGTTCATCTGGAGGAAAACAAGTAATATTAGTTTTATTAATTTTAGGTTTTGTTTGGTTAGCAAGTGGTCTTTATAGAGTGTTACCAGACGAACAAGGTGTAGTTTTAAGGTTTGGAAAATTTGTAAAGACAACACAACCAGGATTAAATTATCACATTCCTTTTCCAGTAGAGTCAGTTTTAACTCCTAAAGTAACAAAGGTTAATAGAATTGATATTGGTTTTAGATCTGAGAGAGATAGTGGATTTTCTTCATCAGGTGGAGTAGCTGATGTACCACAAGAAAGTTTGATGTTAACTGGTGATGAAAATATAGTGAACATAGATTTTTCAGTGTTTTGGGTAATTAAAGATGCAGGTAATTTCTTATTTAAAATTCAAGATCCTGAAGGAACAGTTAAAGCAGCAGCTGAAACTGCAATGAGAGAAGTTATTGCAAGATCAGATATTCAACCTATCTTGACTGAAGGTAGATCGGTAATAGAGTCTGATACTCAAGAAATTATTCAAAAAATTTTAGATGAATACACTAGTGGTATTCAAATCACTCAAGTTCAAACTCAAAAAGCTGACCCACCGGATCAAGTTATTGATGCATTTAGAGATGTGCAAGCAGCAAGAGCTGATATGGAGCGATCGAAAAATGAAGCAGAAGCTTATGCTAACGATGTAATTCCAAGAGCTCGGGGTGAAGCTGCAAAAATATTACAAGCTGCAGAAGCATATAAAAAAGAAGTTGTAGCAAAGGCTGAAGGTGAAGCCAGCAGGTTCCTTGCAATTTATAATGAATACAAAAATGCAAAATCTGTAACACAAGAAAGAATGTACTTAGAGACAATGGAAAAAGTTTTAGCTGATATTGACAAAGTTATTATAGAAAAAAATGCGGGCTCAGGTGTTGTACCGTATTTACCATTACCTGAGTTAAAAAAGAAAGTGACTAACTAAAATGAATAATATTAGTAAAGTAATAGCTGGTTTAATAGTAGCAGTTTTGGTTGTTGCATTCTTTTCTATATTTATAGTAAAAGAAGTTAATCAAGCTATAGTACTACAATTTGGTGATCCAAAAAGAATAATTTTAAAACCAGGATTAAATTTTAAAATTCCATTTATTCAAAACGTAGTTTACTTAGATAAAAGAATTTTAAATCTAGATACTCCTCCAGAAGAGGTTATCGCCTCAGATCAAAAAAGATTAATAGTTGATGCATTTGCAAGATTTCAGATTGTAGACCCTCTAAAGTTTTATATTTCAGTTGGAAATGAAAGAGTTGCAAGATCAAGACTAGCAACAATTATCAATTCAAGAATAAGAAATGTACTTGGTCAGCAAGAATTACAAACATTATTATCAGAGGATAGAACTAAACAAATGGCTCTAATTCAAGAGGGAGTTAATACCGAGGCCGAAAATTTTGGAATAAAAATTGTAGATGTAAGAATTAAAAGAGCAGACCTTCCTCAAGCAAACAGTGATGCAATTTTTAGAAGAATGCAAACCGAAAGGGAGCGAGAAGCAAAAGAATTTAGAGCAAGAGGAGCAGAGATGGCAGTCACAATAACATCAACTGCTGATAAAGAAGTAACAGTGATATTAGCGGACGCTCAAAAAAAATCAGAGATTATGAAAGGTGAAGGAGATGGTAAAAGAAATAATATCTTTGCTGCTGCGTTCGGACAAGATCCAGAATTCTTTGCATTTTATAGAGCAATGCAAGCTTATGAAAAAGCCCTGATAGGTGGAGAGACGTCTTTAATATTGTCACCTGATAGTGAATTTTTTAAATTTTTTGGAAACATAAAACAGCCTACTAAACCAGATTAATTTTTATATGAAGGAGCTGATCATAGCCTTCGGTCTATTCTTATTTATAGAAGGCATTTTATATGCCATATTTCCATCAAAAATGAAAAGTATGTTAAAAAAGTTAGAATTAATACAAGCTAATCAGTTAAGAATAGGTGGTTTAATTTTTGCAATAATTGGATTTGTTATAATTTATTATACAAAAAATTAAGATGTATATGATCAAAAGATTAATATTTACTTTTATTCTAATTTTCGCATTTCCTTTAAATTCCTTCTCGAAAAGCGTTCCTGAGTCTTTTGCAGATCTAGCTGAAAAATTAATGCCTTCAGTTGTTAATATTTCAACAACTCAAACCGTTGTTACTAGAAGTAATCCATTTCCTGGTTTTCAATTTCCACCAGGATCTCCTTTTGAGGATATGTTTAAAGAGTTTGGTACACCTCAAGAGAGACAAACATCTGCTTTAGGATCCGGATTTATAATAGATGCAAAGGGTTTAGTAGTAACAAACAATCATGTAATTCAAGATGCAGAGGATATAATTGTTAGAGTAAATGGTGATAAAGAATACGAGGCAAAAGTAATTGGTGCTGACCCTTTATCAGATATTGCAGTTTTACAATTACAAACTAATGAAAAGTTTACTCCGGTAAAATTTGGAGACTCTGATAAAGCAAGAATTGGAGATTGGGTGATTGCAATTGGAAATCCTTTTGGCCTAGGTGGAACAGTAACTTCAGGAATAATTTCAGCAAGAAATAGATCAATAGGATTATCAAGATATGAAGATTATATTCAAACTGATGCTTCCATAAATTCTGGAAACTCAGGGGGACCATTATTTGATATGAACGGAGATGTAATTGGAATCAATACTGCTATTTTGGGGAGAAGTGGTTCAATAGGTATTGGTTTTTCAATACCAGCTAATAGTGCAAAAATTGTAATAGATCAATTAATTAAATTTGGTGAAACTAAAAGAGGTTGGTTGGGAGTTAGAATTCAAGATGTTACAAAAGAAATAGCTGAAGTAGAAAAATTAGATAAGGCAAGAGGAGCTTTAGTAGCAAGTGTTGCCGAAAATAGTCCATCAGATAAAGCAGGTGTAAAAGCTGGCGATATTATTCTTGAATTTGATGGAGAACAAATTCAACAAATGAAAGAACTTCCAATTATTGTGGCAAGAACGGAAGTTGGAAAAAAAGTTAAAGTAAAAATTTGGAGAGATAAAAAAGAAATTGAAAAGACAATAACACTTGGAAGATTAGAAACATCTGAAGATTTTAAAGTTGCTGATCAAAAACAACCTTCAAAAGAAACTGAAATTAAAGAATTAAAGATATTTGTGAAAAAATTATCAAAAGAAGATATACAATCACGAAATTTACCAAATCAAACTACTGGTCTAATTATAACAAAAATTGAAAAAGATAGTCCGTTAGCAAACTCTATTGAAGTTAATAGTATTATTTTAGAAGCTCAGAAGAAAAAAATTAGATCAATAAATGACTTTACTCAAATTTTAAAACAAGTTTTAAATAGTAATCAAAAAACCATTTTATTGGTTATCTACAATAGTCAAAATCAAAGAAGATATATAGGTATTAAATTAGATTAATTATGGATTTTAAATCCAAAATTGTTTTAATTTATGGACCAACAGCATCAGGTAAATCAATTTTTTCTGTAAGACTTGCAAAAAAAATTAATGGTGAAATAATAAATGCAGACAGTATGCAAATTTATAAAGATCTTAAGATCTTATCTGCAAGACCATTAAAAAAGAATTATCAAAAAATAAAACATCATTTGTATGGTTTTATAAGTGCAAAAAAAAATTTCTCTTCAGGAGATTGGTTAAAATTAACAAAGAAAAAAATTTTCGACATAAGAAAAAGAAAAAAAATACCAATTCTTGTGGGTGGAACAGGTCTATATTTTAAAGCCTTAACTGATGGTCTAGTTAATATTCCAAATATTCCAATAAAACATAGAAAACAAATAAGACTTTTATATAAAAAACTAGGGTCTAAAAAGTTTTATTCAAAATTAATAAAATTAGACCCTTTAGTAAGAGGTAAAATTAATCCATCAGATCAGCAAAGGGCTATACGCGCTTATGAAATAAAATTATTTACTAAAAGATCTATGTATGAATGGTTTAAAAATACTAAGTCAGACTATGAAAAAGATGACTTTTATAAAATTTATATACACTTTCCAAGAGATAGGCTCATTAAAAGAATTCATACTCGAACCATAGATATGATAAATGGAGGAGCAATAATAGAGGTAAAAAAATTTTTAAAATTAAAAATTCAGTCATCAAAAACTGCTTATAAAGCAATTGGGATACAAGAAATTAAGGAATTTCTGAATAAAAAGATCGAAATTTCAGAGGTTATTGAGAGAATTTCTATTAAGACCAGACAATATGCTAAAAGACAGGTCACTTGGGCTAAGGGTAACATGCTTGATTGGAATAAAATTAACTCAGATGCTCTCAATAAATTTTTAAAAAAAATTTAGATATTACTTACTTAGCCTTGACCAATCAGTACAACTTCAGCTAGATTGGATGAATGTCTAAATTATTTACAGGAGCTGAAATCGTATTTAAATGCCTTGAAGATCAAGGAGTAGATTTTATTTTTGGATATCCTGGGGGTGCAGTTTTACCTATTTATGATGAGTTAAAAAATCATAGTTCAATAAAACATATTTTAGTTAGACACGAACAAGGTGCAGGTCATGCAGCAGAAGGGTATGCAAGATCATCAGGTAAACCTGGTGTAGTTTTAGTTACTTCTGGTCCAGGAGCAACAAATGTTGTAACTGCTTTAACTGATGCTTACATGGACTCAGTTCCATTGGTATGTATTTCAGGACAAGTACCAACACATTTAATTGGCACAGATGCTTTTCAAGAATGTGATACTACAGGAATAACCAGACCCTGTACAAAACATAATTGGTTAGTAAAAGATATCAAGGATTTATCAAAAACTCTTCATGAAGCTTTTAGAGTTGCTACAACAGGAAGACCTGGCCCAGTTCTAGTTGATATTCCAAAAGACATACAGTTTGCAAAAATAAGTTATTCAAAACCCAAACCTGTAAAAAAACTTAATGGGAAATCAATTAACCATTTTTCTCAAAGAGACATAGATGAATTAATTGATCTAATGAATAAATCAAAAAGACCAATTATTTATTCTGGTGGTGGTGTAATAAATTCAGGGCCAGAAGCAAGCGATGTATTAAGAGAGTTAGTTCAATTAACTGGGTTTCCAATTACTTCAACCTTACAAGGCTTAGGTGCATATCCTGGAGATGATAATCAATTTTTAGGAATGTTAGGAATGCATGGAACTTATGAAGCTAATAACGCTATGCATGATTGTGATTTACTTATTAATATTGGAGCAAGATTTGATGATAGAATAACAGGTAAGATCGATGAATTTTCCCCGAAATCAAAGAAAGTGCATATCGATATAGATCCATCATCAATAAATAAAATTATTAAAGTTGATTTATCACTTGTGGGTGATGTTAAAGATGTTTTGAAAGGCATCAACAAAACATTGAAAAAGAAAAATTTTAATTTCAATAAATCAAATAAACATCAAATATCAAAGTGGTGGGAACAAATTCAAAAATGGCGAACTAAAAATTCTCTACATTTTAATAATAGTGATGAAACAATTAAACCACAACATGCAGTGCAGAGACTGTATGAACTTACTAAACATAAAGATACATTTGTTACGACAGAAGTTGGTCAACATCAAATGTGGGCTGCTCAACATTATAAATTCAATAAACCAAATCGTTGGATGACTTCTGGTGGCTTAGGAACTATGGGATATGGCCTTCCAGCAGCTGTTGGCGTTCAAATAGCTCATCCTAAAAAATTAGTTATTGATATCGCAGGGGAAGCATCTGTTTTGATGACAATGCAAGAAATGTCAACTGCAGTCCAGTATAACTTACCAATTAAGATTTTCATTCTGAATAATCAATACATGGGAATGGTAAGACAATGGCAAGAATTACTTCATGAAAAAAACTATTCAGAAAGTTATTCTGAAGCTTTACCAGATTTTATTAAATTAGCTGAAGCTTATGGCTGCAAAGGTATAAAAGCTGAAACACCGATTGAGCTTGATGAAAAGATTAAAGAAATGGTTCAATTTGATGGACCTGTGATTTTTGATTGTCGTGTTGATCCTAATGAAAATTGTTTTCCTATGATCCCTTCGGGAAAACCTCACAATCAAATGATATTAGGGCCCTCTGAAAAAGAAGAGAACAAAATTACTGGCAAAGGTAAAGCTTTAGTTTAGTTATGGCAAATCCAAAATCAGCATATAGTGTTTCTACAAAAAAAGAAAAATCAGATACACATATAATTGTTGTTTGGGTTGATAATGAAGCAGGTGTTTTAGCAAGGGTGGTTGGACTTTTTTCTGGCAGAGGATACAATATCGAGTCTTTAGCAGTTGCAGAAGTCGATGCTAAAAGAAATATATCAAGAATAACTATTGTTACAACCGGCTCACCACAAGTTATTGACCAAATTAAACTTCAATTAAAAAAATTAGTCCCAGTTCACAAAGTAGCTGACTTCAACAGGAATGATAAAAGCGTAATCTTTAAAGAAATGGCTTTATTTAAGATTGTTGGTAATACTAACAAAATTAAAAAAGCTATTAACGCTTGTAAAAAATACAATGCTGTAATATTGGATAGGACAAAAAAATCTAATGTTATTCAAATTACCGCATTAAGAAGAGAAATAGACAAGATGTCAAAAAATTTAAAAAAATTTGGGCTAGTTAGTGTTTCCAGAACAGGCGCCGTTGCAATGACTAGAGGAGACAAAATATTTAATTAAAAGGAGAGAATATTATGAAAATGTTTTACGAAAAAGATACAGATGTTAATCTAATTAAGGATAAAAAGATTGCTATATTCGGTTATGGTAGTCAAGGACATGCCCATGCACTTAATTTAAAAGACAGTGGCGTTAAAGAAGTAGTAGTTGCTTTAAGAGAAGGATCATCAAGTAAACCAAAAGCAGAGTCAAAAGGTTTAAAAGTAATGAATCTTTCTGATGCAGCAGAGTGGGCAGATGTAGTAATGATTTTAACACCAGACGAATTGCAGGCATCTATATATAAAAATCATATTGAACAAAGAGTAAGAAAGGGAACTTCACTTGCTTTTGCCCATGGACTAAATGTGCATTATGACTTAATTAAAGCAAGAGAAGATTTAGATGTATTTATGGTTGCTCCAAAAGGTCCAGGTCACTTAGTGAGAAGTGAGTATGTAAAAGGCGGTGGTGTCCCTTGTTTATTTGCTGTTCATCAAAATGGCTCTGGTAAAGCTAGAGATCTTGCAATGTCTTATGCTTCTGCTGTTGGTGGTGGAAGATCTGGAATTATAGAAACAACTTTTAAAGATGAAGTAGAAACAGATTTGTTTGGTGAACAAACAGTTTTATGTGGTGGTCTTGTTGAATTGATAAAAAACGGATATGAAACATTAGTAGAAGCTGGTTATGAACCAGAAATGGCATATTTTGAAACTGTTCATGAAGTAAAACTAATTGTAGATTTAATCTATGAGGGTGGAATAGCTAACATGAATTATTCAATCTCTAATACTGCAGAGTATGGAGAGTATGAGTCTGGTCCAAGAGTTATTAATAAGAGTGAAACTAAAAAGAGAATGAAAGAAGTTTTGGCTGATATTCAATCAGGAAAATTTACCAAACAGTGGATGGAAGAGTGTAAAAATGGTCAAAAAAACTTTCTTGCAACTAGGGCAAAATTGGCAGAACATCCAGTTGAAAAAGTTGGAGCAAATTTAAGAGCTATGATGCCTTGGATTGGGAAAAAGAAATTAGTAGATAGTGATAAGAAGTAAATTTTAGTTCCAAATTGGGACAAATTTAGTATTTTATTTTGCAATTTAAACGAGAGGTTGTATATTTCTACAATAAAAAAAAATTAATATGGCTGATAAAGATAAAGTATTTATTTTCGACACAACTATGAGAGATGGTGAGCAATCACCGGGTGCTTCAATGAGTGTCGAAGAAAAAATTCAGATTTCCAGAGTTTTTGATGAAATGGGAATTGATATTATAGAAGCCGGCTTCCCAATATCATCTCCTGGTGATTTTGAAGCTGTAAGCGCAATAAGCAAAAGCGTAAAAAATTCTATTCCATGCGGATTAGCTAGAGCAACCAAGAAAGATATAGATGCTTGTTACGAGTCTTTAAAATATGCAAAAAGATTTAGAATTCATACTTTTATTTCGACTAGCCCAGTCCATATGAAACATAAATTAAATATGACAAATGAACAAGTTTTAGGAGCTGTGAAAGAAAGTGTTACTTATGCAAAAAAATTTACAGATGATGTTGAGTGGTCTTGTGAAGATGGTACCAGAACAGATCTAGATTTTATGTACAAGACAATTGAGCTAGCAATTAAATGTGGTGCTACGACAATAAATATTCCTGATACCGTTGGATATTCAATACCAGAGGAATTTGCTAAAACAATTAAGCTCATTAAAAATAACGTACCAAATATTGATAAAGCAATTATTTCGGCTCATTGCCATAATGATTTAGGTTTAGCTGTTGCTAATGCATTATCAGGATTGTCAGCAGGAGTAAGACAAATTGAATGTACAATTAATGGAATAGGAGAGAGAGCAGGTAATGCTGCTTTAGAAGAAATTGTTATGGCGATTAAAACTAGAGATGATCTATTGCCTTATGAAACTGGAATAAAAACTGAATTAATAAGTAAGGCCTCAAAAATTGTATCAAATGCCACTGGATTTCCAGTTCAATTTAATAAAGCTATAGTTGGAAAAAACGCTTTTGCACATGAGTCTGGCATTCATCAAGATGGAATGCTTAAAAATAGAGAAACATATGAGATAATGACACCTGAAAGTGTTGGGGTTAAAAAAACGTCATTGGTAATGGGTAAACATTCTGGAAGACATGCTTTTAAAGATAAATTGAGCGATTTAGGATATGCTGATGTCACAGACGATGTTGTTCAGGCAGCTTTTGGTAAGTTTAAGATCTTAGCTGATAAAAAAAAACATATTTATGATGAAGATATAGTTGCTTTAGTTGATGACAGTCTAATCATTGATAATAAAATTAACGCAATTAATTTAAAATCTTTAAAAGTTTTTGCTGGCACAGGAGAACCACAAAGAGCTGACATGACACTAGATGTTTTTGGAAATATTAAAAAAACTACTCAAACAGGAGATGGCCCTGTTGATGCAATATTTAAATGCATTAAGGAACTTTATCCGCATGACGTTAAGTTGTCTTTATATCAAGTTCATGCAGTTACTGAAGGAACTGATGCTCAGGCAACAGTGAGTGTTAAAATTGAGGAAAATGATAGGACCACTGTAGGACAATCAGCTGATACAGATACTTTAGTAGCGTCAGCCAATGCTTATCTCAATGCATTAAATAAGATGTTAATAAAAAGAGAGAAGAAATCTCTCTACAACAATATAGAGCCTAAAAAAGTAAAAGGAGTGTTTTAATGGGATTATTTGAGAGAATTAAAAAAGTTTGGAGCCAAGATATGGCTATTGATTTAGGAACTGCAAACACATTAGTTGTTGTAAAGGGTAAAGGTGTAGTTTTAAATGAGCCTTCAGTAGTAGCAATAGTAGATCAAGCAGGAAAAAAACAGGTATTAGCTGTAGGAGATGAGGCCAAAACTATGCTTGGACGAACTCCTGGTAACATACAAGCCATTAGACCATTGAGGGATGGCGTAATTGCAGATTTTATAGTTACAGAAGAAATGATTAAACATTTTATTAAGAAAGTTCATAAAGGAAGTTCATTTGCTAATCCAAGAATTTTAATTTGTGTTCCTACAGGATCAACTCCTGTGGAAAGAAAAGCAATTCAAGATAGCGCTTTAGCGGCAGGTGCAAGAAGAGTCCAACTAATTGAAGAGCCTATTGCAGCTGCTATTGGAGCAAATTTACCAATATCTGAAGCAACTGGTTCAATGGTAGTTGATATCGGAGGTGGTACTAGTGAGATAGCTGTTATGTCTTTAGGAGGGTTGGTTTACTCAAAATCTTTAAGAGTTGCTGGAGATGCAATGGATGCAGCTATGATAAATTATATGAGAAAAGAATATAATCTTATGATTGGAGATAGTACTGCTGAAAAAATTAAAAAAGAAATTGGAACAGCAATACCAACTAATAATAATACTTATGCTGTAAAAGGAAGAGATTTAAGATCTGGTACACCAAAGGAAGTAAATATTACAGAAGAGGATACTGCTGCGGCTCTTAATGATATTTTAAGACAAATGGTGAACGGTATCAAGGACGCGTTAGAAAGTACGCCACCTGAACTTTCAGCAGACTTAGTAGATATGGGTCTTGTTTTGACGGGTGGGGGTGCACTACTTAAAAATATTGATAAAAGATTTTCTAAAGAGACAGGATTACCAGTTCATATAGCTGATGATCCTTTATCATGTGTTGCCGTTGGAACAGGAAAGGCTTTGGATCAAGAACAAACTTTCTCGACTATGTTGACTGAATATTAAGAGCAATGGCATCAAGCAGAGATGATTTTATAATTGCAATTAGATCTGCTTTTTTAAAAAAAAGTACTCAGCAAAAATTTTCATTATTAACATTAGCTTCTATATCAGTTTTTATAATTGTTCTCTCTAGTTTAGATTTTAAAGCTGTAAGATATCTTAAAGCTGCAATAAGTGAAATTGTTTATAGATCATCATTTGTTGTATCGATCCCTGAAAACATGGCCAAAAGTGCTTTTACAGAAGTAGTTGAATACACGACTTTTTTTAATAGTTTTAAAAAAAATAGTGTGGAATTAGAAAGGTTAAAATCAGATTATGTGTCTAATGAAATAATTCAATATGAAAATAAGGAATTGAAAGAATTAATTAATGATTATGTATCGAGTTCAGATAAAATATTAGCAAAAATTATTGTTGATCATGATAGTCCTTTTTTAAAAAGTATTATTATTAATAAGGGTAGTAAAGATAATATCAAAATTGGAACAAATATTTATGACCAATCATATTTAGTTGGAAGAGTTATTGAAGTAAACTATAAAACCTCAAGAGTTTTATTGTTATCTGATTTGAATTCAAATGTTCCAGTTACAATCGCTCCTCAAAATATTCAAGCAATAGTCACAGGAGCCGGAAGCGATTATGGTCAAATCAAATATATAAAATCTGGTCTCACAGAAGATTTGGTAGGTGAAAGTATAGTTTATACTTCAGGTACTGGTGCAATTTTTAAAAGTGGTGTCCCAATTGGAATATTACAATCTTTTAAAGAGAATTCTGTAAATGAGTATAAAGTAGAATTTTACAGTGATTTTTCTCAACTAAAATATGTTTTTGCTGAAATAGTAACTAAAAAAGAAATTTCTCAGACAATTGAAAATAACGATAGCAATGAGATTAATAACCCTATAGATGCAAAAATAAAAATTTTAGAAGATGAATTAAAGATTATCGAAGATTCAAATCAAAAATTTCAAGTTGAAAATGATAATTTAAAAAATGAAATCAATAATTTAAATTTTAAAATTTCAAATTTAAATAATGAAATATCTTCAAAAGAAAGAACAATTAGTCAGTTCAATTTAGATAATAAGGAATTAGAATTTTTAAGATTAAATTTAGAATATGGTCATAAATGTAGAAAATCATTTTTAAATACTAAAGGTTATAATGTTGGTAGTGAGAATTATAAAACATGTGTTTTGAATAGAGGAAAAAATTGATGGCTAGTTTAAGGGCAAAAGGATCATTTAAGAAGTTATATTCTTGGTTACCAATATTAATTTTGTATATTTCTGTATTAAATGAGTTTGATTTAAATTATTTAAATCTAAAATATTTTTCTTTTAATTTTCCATTTATTTTAATTTTTTTCTTTACTCTAAAAGATTTTAAACATTTTGATTATATATTAGTATTTTTTGCTGGTCTATTTAATGACACAGTTGTAGGTTTACCTTTAGGATTAAGTAGTTTGTCATACACATTAATATGTATTTCTGCTGCCTACATAAGAAATATTACAATCAGACCTAATCCTGTTAAAGATTGGTTTTATTTTTTGTTTATCATAAGTTTGATTAATTCTTTAAATTACTCTCTTTTATCATTATTTTTTGAATTTGAATTAATTTTGATGAACTTTATAGTGAATACATTTTTTACATTTTTGTTTTATATAATTTTTGTATCCATGTTTAAATATTATTTAAAAGGTTTAAATGATTAATTCTTCAAGTGACAATGTAAAAAAACTTAATTCTATAAACAGAAGAATGTTTATTACCGGTTCTTTAAAATTTTTTATAATGGTAGGTATAATCAGCAGGTTATTTTTTTTACAAGTTAAAGAGAACAAAAAATACTTAACACTTTCAGATAAAAATAGAATTAGAGAATGGAAACTAGCACCAATCAGAGGTGAATTTCATGATTATTTTGGAAATATTATTGCTGGTAATTTTGAGGCTTATCAACTTCATATAATTCCTGAACAAGTTGATGATTTTAGATATGTAATTTATCGAATTAAAGACTTGTTAGAATTATCTGATAAAGAGTTTAGAAAAGTATTAAAAAAGAAAAATGAAATAAAGCCTTGGGAAACTTTAATTGTTTCAGACAATCTTAGTTGGCAAAAGTTTTCTAAAATTAATAATCATTTATATGATCTAAACGGAGTAAAGCCTGTTATTTCAATTTCAAGAAGTTATCCGTTTAAAGAAAATTTTACTCATTTAATTGGCTATGTAAGTCAAGCAAACCAGAATGATATTGAAACAACTGAATCAATTAAAAAGAATTTTGTTCCGGGTCTTAAAGTTGGAAAAGTTGGTTTAGAGAAAACATTTGAAGAAAAGCTTATTGGTACTAATGATATCGAGAGATATGAAGTGAATGCTTATGGCAGAAGAATTAGTCAACTAGAATTCCAAAAAGGTGAAAAAGGCCAAACTCTTAAACTAACTATTGATACAGAGGTTCAAAAATTAGCTAATGAACTATTAAAAGATCAAGCTGGCTCAATATGTGTAATGGATATTTATACAGGAGCAATAATAGCGATGCACTCGTCTCCATCGTTTGATCCAAATTTATTTGTTTTTGGAATTAGTAAAGATGATTGGCAATTAATTCGAAATGATCCAATGAAACCTTTAGTTAACAAAACATTACAAGGGAATTACTCCCCAGGTTCAACAATAAAACCTATAGTGGCTCTGTCAGCTTTAGAAAATGGAATAATTGACACTAACTTTACAGTTAAGTGTACTGGAAAAAATGAAATGTATGGTCAAACTTACCATTGTTGGAAAAAGAAAGGTCATGGTTTTGTTAGTTTAAGAAATGCAATGAAACAATCATGTGATACTTACTTCTATGAAATTGCTCGTAAACTTGGTGTTGATAGATTAAGTGAGACAGCAAAGAAATTTGGATTAGGAGAAAAAGTTTTTAGAGATTTATTTGACATTGAAAAAAAAGGATTGATACCGAATACACAATGGAAAAAAAATGCATTAGGTAAGGGATGGTTATTGGGAGAAACAATTATTACAGGAATTGGTCAAGGTTATATACAGACCACACCAATTCAATTATGTTTAATGACCGCTCAAATTGCAAACGGTGGTTATAAGATTTATCCATATATTGTTGTTGGAGATGAACAAAAAAATCAACCTGCTGATAAGTATATACCTTTGTATGAGAATTCAAAAAATATCAGAATTATAAAAGATGCAATGTTTGGTTCAACCAATGAAGTTATGGGTACATCTTATAAGTCGAGGATTGATAATCCAAAATACCAATTTGCTGGAAAAACCGGTACTGCCCAGGTTAAAAAAATTACAGAGCGAGATAGAGAATTGGATCTTAAAACTTTTGAAATTCCTTATGAAGAAAGAGACCACGCTTTGTACGTAGCTTTCGGTCCATATAAAAATCCGAGATACGCATTAAGTGTAATAGTTGAACATGGAGGAAATGGAAGTACTACAGCTGCTCCTATGGCAAAAAAATTGTTCAAACTAATTATTGATAGACATAATTTAAGACAATCTATGGATGATAGAAGATATTTGGAGATTTAAAAATGTACATTTACCAACATTCGAGATTAAAAACAAATAGATTAAGTTTTTTTCAAAAATTTAGAAATTTTGATTACATTTTATTATTTTGCATAATCATATTAGGCTTTATCAGTTTAATAACAATGTATTCTACTGATGGTGGTCAAGCATTATTTCATACTAAAAGCCATTTTACAAAATTAATTGTTTTTACAATTATGATGTTAATAATTTCATTCATTAATATTAAATATTGGTTTGCATTGGGTTATCTATCATATTTGATGGTTATTGGTTTGTTAGTAGGTACATATTTATTTGGAATTACATCATCCGGTTCACAAAGGTGGATTAACCTTTATTTTATAAACCTGCAGCCATCTGAATTAATGAAAGTATTTATAATTTTGTGTCTTGCAAAATATTTTCATCGAATGAAATTAGAAAATGTAAACTCTATATATACCATTTTAACCTCTCTTATTATAATCATGTTGCCGATGGGCTTAGTAATTGTACAACCAGACTTAGGAACCTCACTTCTTATTGGAATAAGTGGAATAGCAGTTTTATGGTTTGCTGGAGTTAATCATAAATATTTTATTTATACTATGTTAGGTTTTGTAATTTCATTACCTTTTATAATTGCTTTTTTAAAGCCATATCAAAAGCTAAGAGTATTAACTTTTTTGAATCCTGACAGAGATCCTTTAGGAGCTGGTTATCAAATTATACAATCAAAAATTGCTGTTGGTTCAGGAGGAATTTTTGGAAAAGGATTTTTAAAAGGAACACAAAGTTATTTAGAATTTTTACCTGAAAAGCATACAGATTTTATATTCACACTTTTTTCTGAAGAGTTTGGATTTGTTGGCTCAGCTATACTGTTGATAATTTATGCAATTATTATTTATAGAATTGTTGTAATCGGCGCTAGCTGCAGAAGTTATTTTGCTAAAATATTTTGTTACAGTTTTGGTGCTGCAATTTTTGTATTTATAACAATAAATATGAGCATGGTATTGGGTTTACTACCTATAGTTGGTTCTCCTCTTCCTATTATGTCTTATGGAGGATCCTCAATGTTAGCAACAATGATTGGTTTTGGAATAGTAATGAGCGCTAGAGTTCATAATCAACAATTAATTGCTTAAGTATAATTTGTCGCTTAACTTATTTTTAAGATAAATTGTATAAATTTTTATGAGCGAAAAATTAAATGTTGGAATTGTGGGAGCTGGTATTCAAGGAATATCTAATGCATTATTCTTACAAAAAAAAGGTTATGAAGTAACAATTTTTGACAGGGATGAGCCAGGCAGTCCTGCCGCATCCTATGGAAATGCAGGTCATTTTTCACCTTATGCATCTTTATCATTAAACAGAACTGATGTACTAGCAGATGTGCCAGCAATGTTATTAAGTTCAACAGGACCTTTGGCGCTTAAATGGAATTATGTACCAAAAATGTTACCGTGGTTTTTTAAATTCATTATGAATACTAGTAAAAATAAAATGATGCATACTGCTAAAAATATGCACCAAATTTTAGATTTAGCCTTACCTGCATATGATGAGTTATTTGATGAAATTAAATTAGATGGCTTAGTAGAAAATAAAGGAATTTTATATATTTGGAGTGATAAAGATTTGAAAAGTAGAGAACTAGAAATCAGGGTAAGAGATGAGCTTGGAGTTAAACAACAATTAGTTAATAAAGATGAGATCCATGATTTAGAACCAAATATTAAACCATTTTATCATGCAGGGGTGTACTATCCATACGCAAGGCATGCAAGAAATCCAAAAAAAATTTTATTAAAGTTTTTTGAACTATTTTTGAAAAAAGGCGGAAAGTTTGAAAAGAAAAATATCAATGATATTCAATTTAATTCTGAGAAGCCAATTTTTGTCACTGATAATGAAAGATATAGTTTTGATAAAATTGTAATTGCTTGTGGGGCTTTCTCAAAAAGATTAACAGATAATTTAGATGAAAAAATACCTCTTGATACTGAAAGAGGTTATCATGTTCATTTTAAAAATTGTGATCATCTTTTAAGTAGACCAGTAATTTTTTCTAACAGAGGTTTTGGTATTACCCCTATGGAGCAAGGACTAAGAGTAGTTGGTACAGTTGAATTTGGTGGGTTAGATAATCCTTTATCTAAATCAAGAATAAAAAATTTGATCGATAATGCAAAGTATATGTTGGGCGATCTTCCTGAACATGAGGATGAGTGGCTAGGCTTTAGACCAACATTACCAGATTTTTTACCTGTTATGGGCCCATCAAAAAAATATAAAAATGTATTCTATTGTTTTGGCCATCATCATTTAGGATGGACTTTAGGACCAATATCTGGAAAAATCGTCTCTGGAATGATAGCTAAAGAAAATACAAATTTAGATTTAGATCCCTATAGCTCAAAAAGATTTAATTAATAAAATGCAAAATACTAAAGCATATATAATGCTAGTATGTGCAACATTGTTTTGGGCTGGCAATTTTATGGTTGGCAAATTAGCTTTTTTCTCTAACATTCCACCAATGACATTGGTTTTTTTTCGTTGGTCTTTAGTATGGCTTATTTTATTACCGTTTACTTACAATGAATTAATTAGACATAAGAGAGTTATTCTAGAAAATTTACCATTATTATTTTTTTTAGCATTAACAAGTGTAGGATTATTTAATTCTTTTACTTATTTATCTTTAGTTCATACACAAGTAATAAATGCCTCTCTTTTTAATACAGCTATACCAGCAATTATAATTTTACTGTGTTTTTTATTTCAAATTGAAGAAACGAATAAATATCAAATTGTAGGCCTTATAATCTCTGTTTTAGGAATCTTGTCAATTATTACTAAACTAAATATAGAAATTATTCGTTCATTAAATTTTAATAAGGGAGATTTAATAATGATAGGAGGTGTTATTTCTTGGGGTTTATATTCTGCATTTTTAAAAAAAAAAAAATTTGAATTACCACTTCTTACTTTAGTTCATGTCTTATGTTCTTTAGGATTAATTTTTATTTTTCCACAATTCATGTATGAATTCACTCAGGGACAAAAAATAGAGGTTAATGTTAACTTATTTTATATTTTAATTTTCTTAGCTATATTTCCCAGTATTGGATCTTATTATTGTTGGGCAGGAGCTGTTTCTATCATTGGAGCAAATAGAGCCGGGATATTCTTATCTTTAATTCCATTATTTAGCACTTTGATGGCGATATTCTTTTATAATGAACAATTTCAATTTTTTCACTTGATTGGAGCGATTTTAATTATATTAGGTTTATTTTTGTCAAATAAGGAAATTAAAAATGCTTAAAGTTGCAATTTTAGACGATTATCAAAAAGTTTCTGAACAATTTATAAATATTGAAAAACTTTCAGGAAAATATGAGATAAAAATCTTTAGTGAACCATTTGTTGATGAAGCTGACGCTCTAGAACAATTATCTGGTTTTGAAGCTTTATTAGTTATGAGAGAAAGAACTCCTATTACTAAAAATTTAATAGAAAATTTAACTAAATTAAAATTTATTATTACAAGTGGATTAAGAAATAAATCTATTGATTTAGATATTGCAAAAAAAAGAAAAATTATTGTAAGTGGAACAGAAAGTAATTTAAACCCAACACCAGAATTAACTTGGGCATTAATATTAGGTTTAGCTAGAAACTTGAAAGAAGAAATAGATAATATGTATCAAGGATATTGGCAAACAACTATTGGCGTTGAACTGAAGGGCAAAATTCTTGGATTGATTGGTCTTGGTAAAGTTGGATCTCAGGTTGCAAAAATTGGAAAAGCATTTGGTATGGAAGTTATGGCATGGAGCGAAAATTTAAACTTAGATAAATGTAAGGAGTTAGACGTTTTACCGTGTAGCAAGGAAGATTTAATTAAAAATTCTGATTTTTTATCTATTCATGTTCAAGGGGGTGAGAGATATAAAAATTGTATAACTTTAAAAGAATTAGATAAAATGAAAAAGTCAGCTTATTTAATTAATACATCAAGAGGTCCAATTATAAATGAGGATGATTTAATCATTGCTTTATCTACTAATGAAATTGCAGGTGCTGGTCTTGATGTTTATGAAAAAGAACCTTTACCTGAAAATAACAAGTTAAGGTTTTTACCCAATGTGTTATTGACACCTCATATAGGTTACGTGACTGCAGAAAATTATAATATTTATTATACTCAAATGATTGAATCATTAGAAGCTTGTGTAGAAGGAAAGCCAATTCGTATAATTGAGTAAATATGAATTTATCTGTAGTAAATCACGAAGATTATTTTGCTAAAATTGGAGATGATCACAAATTTCCTATAAATAAATTTGGTGAACTTGCAAATTACCTATTAAAAAAAAAGATAGTAGATAAGTTTTATAAACCATATGCTTGTTCGGATGAGACTTTAAAAAGAGCACATTCAGAAAATTATATTCGAAATGTGAAAAATAAAACCTTAGATGAAAGTATTATTAAGAAAATTGGTTTTCCATTGGTTGATAGCGTAGTTCAAAGATCCTTAGTTGCAACTGGGGGCACTGTGCTCGCATCAAAACTTGCAATTACAAACGGTATTGCATGTAATACTGCTGGAGGAAGTCATCATGCAAATTTTGATGGAGGGGCAGGTTATTGTGTATTTAACGATGTAGCAGTAGCAGCCCAATATTTACTTGATAAAGGATTAGCAGGAAGAATTTTGATTGTTGACCTGGATGTTCATCAAGGAAATGGAAGTGCAGATATTTTTAAAGATAACAAAAATGTATTTACTTTTAGCATGCATTCTAAATCTAATTACCCAGCCAAGAAATCAGTGAGTGATCTTGATGTTGAGCTCGAAGACAACATGGAAGATATTCAATATATAAAATTACTTAAATTCTATTTACATCAATTAAATGATGAAAATTTTGATTACGTTTTTTATGTAGCAGGTGTAGATATTCATTTTAATGATCGATTAGGAAAATTAAAGATTTCAGATGAAGGTATCAAAAAAAGAGATGAGATTGTTACAGAAAATTTCTTCTCAAAAGGAATTCCTTTATGTGGTGTTTTAGGAGGTGGTTATAATAAAGATTTTAATAAATTAGTTGAGTTACATTCATATTTACATCAATCATCCGCTAAATTATTATAAAAAGATGAATAAGAAAAACCCAAACCTTTCTGCTGAGCAAAAATTAGTTATGTTTGAGGAGGGCACAGAACCACCGGGTTCAAGTGAATTAAACAATGAGAAGCGAATAGGAAGTTATCACTGTGCTAATTGCGGAATTAAATTATTTGAGTCTAAAGCAAAATATGAAAGTGGATCAGGTTGGCCATCTTTTTACGAGTCGTTGCCTGATGTATTTGAGACAAAAACTGATCACTTAATAGGTTATGCTAGAACAGAGTATCATTGTAAAAAATGTAATGCCCATCATGGACATATTTTTGATGATGGCCCACAACCTACGGGAAAAAGATATTGTAATAATGGTGTGTGCTTAGTTTTTAAAGAGGTAAAATAGAAAAAATATGAGCAAAATTAAAATAGTTTTTTATTTAATACTAATTTTTGTTGTTTATAAAGGCTACGAAGCATTTAAAGATTTTGAGATCGGCGTTGGAGATAGGGTAGCTAAAATAGAGGAATTAGCAAGTTTTGAAAAAGAAGACGAGGTAATTGGTCTAATGATGTATTTAGGTGACCCACCAGAATTAACAGAACATTTATTTACTTCAGGCAGATCTAAATGTTTAGCAATGAAAGCAATTGCCGAAGAAACCTCATTTGCTTATTATGAATGTGCTCGAGTTAATGCAGTCATTAAAGGCTCGAAAATAGTAAGCATCATAGAAGAAATTGAGGTAATCGAATGATTATAAAATATATCAGTTTTATAATTGGTATTATTTGGTCGTATTCTATTATTAAAACACAATCTGTCTTTAGTAAAAAAGCAGGTTTAATTTTTAAAGTATTTATATCAAAAGTTTCATGGTTGACTTTAATTGCTGCTTGTTATTTTGGATATAAAAATTTTTCAATTCAATATACAATAATTGGTATAGCATGTGGGGTAATACTTGTTCATTTAGGTTTTTATTTTTTGAGGAAATTCTTAATCTCGAAGTTTAGTGAAAAAAATATTTTATTATTTAAATCCTTTTTTGAATACTCTTTAATTGTTTTGGTAGCTTACTATATATTTTTTTAATCAATAACTTTTAATTAAGCTTACCGGTAAAACTATTTACTAACACTACTCCTATAACAATTAAAAATAATCCTAATATTGCCTGCCAAGCAAGGGTTTGTTTAAAAAAGATATACCCAAGTATTGCTATCGTAAATATACCAAGACCACTCCATGTTGCATAAACTATAGCTATTGGAAGTTTATTAACCACGAAAGTAAGCAAATAGAATGCTGTTAAATAAAATATTGCAAGCAAAGTTGTTGGTATTACTTTTGTAAAGTTTTGTGAAACTGGCAAGAGCATTGTTCCAGCTACTTCACAAAATATTGCTCCTATAAGAAAAAGATAAGTTTTAAGCACTTTTTAGAATATTATTATTGATCAGATCTTCTTTGATTTCATCTAAAATTGCAGGATCATCAATAGTGGGAGGCATTTTATATTTTACATTATCTGCAATTTTTCTTATTGTACCTCTTAAAATTTTACCTGATCTTGTTTTCGGGAGCCGTTTAATTACTATTGCAACTTTAAATGCAGCAACTGGTCCAATTTTGTCTCTAACCATTTGAATACATTCTTTTGATATTGTTTCATTATTTTTATCAACACCAGCTTTTAATACAATTAATCCTATCGGTAATTGACCTTTTAGTTTATCTGCTATTCCTAAAACAGCACATTCAGCAACTGATTGATGTTCAGACAAGACTTCCTCAATTGCACCGGTAGATAGTCGGTGACCTGCTACATTGATAATGTCATCAGTTCTAGACATTATCCAAATGTATCCATCATCATCTATGTGGCCTGCATCATAAGTTTGATAATAACCTTTATAGTTACTCATGTAATTTTCTTCGTATCTTTTGTCTGCATTCCAAAGAGTTGGAAAAGTTCCAGGTGGTAGTGGTAGTTTAACAACTATATCTCCCATCTCATTAGGTTTTGCTAAACTCTGATCTGATTTTATGATTTTAACATCATAACCTGGAACTGCCTTACATGCAGATCCATATTTTGTCTGCATCATTTCAATTCCTGTACAATTTGAACTTATCGCCCAACTTGTTTCAGTTTGCCACCAATGATCAATTACAGGAACATTTAATAAATTTTCTGCCCATTTAATCGTATCAGGGTCAGCTCTTTCTCCAGCAAGAAACAAACTTTCAAATTTACTTAAATCATATTTTGAGAAAAATTTACCTTCAGGATCCTCCTTCTTAATAGCTCTAAAAGCAGTTGGAGCTGTAAATAAAGATTTAACTTTATAGTCAGAAATTATTTTCCAAAAAGCTCCAGCATCAGGGGTACCAACAGGCTTGCCTTCAAACAATACAGTTGTGCATCCTTTAAACAATGGTGCATAAACAATATAAGAGTGACCAACAATCCAACCAATATCACTTGCTGACCACCAAATATCATCTTCGTCTATGTTGTAAATATTTTTCATTGTCCATTTCAGAGCAACAATATGTCCACCAATATCTCTAACAATGCCTTTTGGTGTTCCAGTAGTTCCCGATGTATAAAGTATATAAGCAAACTCATTTGAATTCATTTCGACACAATCAGTATCTTTTGCATTTGCTAAAGCTTCATTCCAACTTATCTCAACTGGTGCATTTAATTTTACCTCATGGCCAGATCTTTGAAATAAAATCATTTTATTAACCTTATGTTTTGCTTGTTTAATAGCTTCATCCACTAAAGGTTTGTACTCAACTGTTCTTCCAGGTTCAAAACCACAAGAAGCAGTTATTAATAATTTTGCTTTACTATCATCAATTCTGCTTGCAAGTTCATTAGAGGCAAATCCCCCAAAGACAACTGAGTGAATGGCACCAATTCTTGCGCATGCTAACATTGCAATAACAGCCTCAGGTATCATTGGCATGTATATTATTACTCTGTCGCCTTTATTTGTTCCTTGTTCTTTCAAGGCACCTGCAAATTTTGATACTTTTGATTTTAATTCTTCGTATGTAAATTTACTTTTGTTACCTGTGATTGGACTATCATAAATTAAAGCTGTTTTTTTTCCTTTACCTTGGTCAATATGAAAATCTAGAGCATTATAACAAGTATTTGTTACTCCATCTTCGTACCATTTGTAAAAAGGTGGTTTAGTTTTGTTCAAAATTTTTGAGGGTTTTTTAAACCAAAATATATCGTCAGCTGCTTTTTGCCAAAAAACTTCAGGATTTTGAATAGACTCATTGTAAATTCTATTAAATTTGTCAGACATATTAATTTGATTCGATAGTTAAATTTCTTGTGGTTTTTAAATCACAAATTGTATTTAATTTTAAAAAATGAGGAAAATCAATGAAAATTAACCAAATTTAAGCCTTCTATAAACTGTTTTTATTTGCTATTTAACCACAACTTTTGCTTAGTGAGAACTAAGCTTAGTTTATATAAACTAAATAAAAACTAACTAAAGAGGGAGTTTTTTATGAAAAAACTTAAATTGTTTGCTCTAGCAGCTGTTGCCCTAATTGGGATAACAGGTGTAGCAAACGCAGCTTCTGCTACTATGTTAGCTCAAGATGACTTCGTTGGAATATCTTTTTGGATAATTTCAATGGGTATGTTGGCTGCTACAGCGTTTTTCTTTATGGAGAGAAACACTGTTGCTCCTGGCTGGAAAACGTCAGTAACTGTTGCAGGGCTAGTAACTGGTATTGCATTCATCCACTATATGTACATGAGAGAAGTATGGGTGATGACTGGCGACTCACCAACGGTATACAGATATATTGACTGGTTAATTACTGTACCATTACAGATGATAGAGTTTTATTTAATTCTAGTAGCTGTAAGAAAAGCAAATTCTGGAATCTTCTGGAGATTGTTAATTGGTTCATTAGTAATGTTAATCGGTGGATATTTAGGAGAGGCTGGATACATCAACGCTACACTTGGTTTCGTAATCGGTATGGCAGGTTGGGTATACATTCTTTATGAAATATTCTCAGGTGAAGCTGGAAAAGCTGCTGCTAAGAGCGGAAACAAAGCTCTAGTAACTGCGTTCGGTGCAATGAGAATGATTGTAACTGTAGGTTGGGCTATTTACCCATTAGGTTATGTATTTGGTTACCTAACAGGTGGTGTAGATGCAAACTCATTAAACGTAGTTTACAACTTAGCTGACTTTATAAACAAAATTGCATTTGGTCTAGTAATCTGGGCTGCTGCAGTAAGTTCAGCTGGTGCAAGAAGCAGATAATTACTGTTTAAATTAAATTTATAGGGCGAGTATGTTTTTACATACTTGCCCTATTTTTTTTTACTCCTATATATAATTCAATGGCTAAAATTACTTATATAACTAATGATAATAAAAATCATACTATTGAAGTTCAAAATGGACTTACAGTTATGGAAGGTGCTGTTCAAAACGATATTCCAGGCATTGATGCAGATTGTGGTGGAGGTATGGCTTGTGCGACATGTCATGTGTATGTAAATGATGAATGGTTTGATAAGATCACCCCTAAGGAAGATGGCGAAGAAGACATGTTGGATATGGCTTTTGAACCAAAAAAAAATAGTAGGTTAAGTTGTCAAATAATAGTTTCAGATGAATTAGATGGACTGACAGTAAATATTCCATCCAAACAAGGATAAGATGAATAAAACAGATGCATTGATAATAGGAGCTGGTCCAACAGGTTTGTTTACAGCTCACCAATTAAAATTAATTGGTCTTGATTGTGAGGTAGTTGATAATTTAGACAAAATTGGTGGACAATGTATTGAGCTCTATCCTGATAAGCCAATATATGACATTCCAGCTGTACCAGAATGTACTGGTGAAGAATTAACTAATAACTTAATTAATCAAATAAAACCTTTTGATATCAAATTTCATTTAAGCAATAGAGTGGATGAGGTAAAAAAAGAGGGAAATAACTGGATTGTCAAAACGAATAACGGGACAAAATTTCAAACTCCCAATGTAATTATAGCTGGTGGTGTTGGCTCATTTGAACCAAGAAAATTTCCTGTAAAAGAATGTGAAAAATTTGAAAATCAATCAGTATTTTATTCAATAAAAGATAAAAAAATTTTTGAAGGTAAAACTGTAAGTATCTTTGGCGGCGGTGATAGTGCTTTAGATTGGGCAGTTGAATTGTCAAAAAATTCAAAAGTAAATCTTATTCATAGAAGAGATGATTTTAGAGGCGCTCAAGCTACAGTAGACAAAGTTAAACAGTTGGCAAAAGAGGGAAAAATAAACCTTTTAACTAAGTTTCAAATGACAGGAATAAAAGGAGAAAATAAGTTAGAGAGTATAGATATTAAAAGTGATAACAAGGAATTAAAAACACTCCAAACGGATTATGCTTTAGGTTTTTTCGGTTTGATTATGCAGCTTGGTCCGATAGCTAATTGGGGTCTTAATATTGATAAAAAAACTATACAAGTTGATACAGAAAAATTTGAAACTAACCAAAAAGGTATTTATGCTGTAGGAGATATATGTAGTTATCCAGGAAAATTAAAATTAATTCTTTCGGGTTTCCATGAGGGTGCTTTAGCAGCACGAGCCTGTTTTAAACTAGCAAGACCAAATGAAAAATATAGATTTGAATTTACAACATCATCTAAAAGTATTAAAGAGCGTCTTGGTGTAAAAAGTGATTGAACTTTTTTCTGCAAATACTCCTAATGGAAAAAAAATCAGTATTATGCTTGAGGAGATTGGTTACAATTTTAAGGTAACAAAAGTAGATATTGATAAAGGAGAACAGTTTAAGGAAAGTTTTAAAAAGATTAGTCCTTTTAGCAAAATACCAGTTATTATCGATCATAAAAACAATACATCTATTTTTGAATCTGGAGCAATTCTTATTTATTTAGCTGAACAAAGTGGAAGATTTTACGATAAAAAAAAACGAACTATAATTAATCAGTGGATGATGGCACAGATGGGTTATATTGGACCAATGTTGGGTCAGCATCATCAATTTCATTATTATAATCCTGGTAAAAGTAAATTTGGAGAAGAAAGATATTTTAAAATTTCAAAAAGAATTTACGAAGACCTCGATGAAGTTTTGTCAAAGACAAAATTTTTATCAGGAAGTGATTATACAATTGCAGATATTGGAACTTTTCCATGGATTGCACGTCATGAGTGGCATGATATAGGACTTAAAAAATATGAAAATTTAACTAGATGGTATTTAGAAGTATCTAAAAGGGCAGCTGTAAAAAAAGGTTTTTCTTTTATGAATAAAGATGAATTTCCACCTTTACCCTAATTAATTCATAGAATTTAGTAATCTAAACAAAGAAGCAAAAATTCCATGCCCTGAAAGTTCAATAGCTATGATAGCAATGATAATTAAGATAAATTTTTTGTTCATCTAGTAAATACAAAAACTAATAATAGTATCCAAAAAAAAGCATAATAAAAATAAATATATTTTTTTGTAAAGTTATAAGTAATTGGATTATGTACTTTTCTACTTTTTCTTTTTTTTTTAGTCATCAGCGTGAACTTTCTCATCTTTCTCGTGTTTTTCTTGTGCAGCAATTGTATATTTTGCTACAGGTCTTGCCATTAGTCTTTTAAGTCCAATTGGCTCAGCAGTGTCTAAACAATAACCATATGTATCTTCTCTTATTCTTGCTAAGGCTTTATCTATTTCAGAAATTAACTTTATTTGTCTGTTGATTGCTTTCATTTCAACATTTTTATCTGTATATGAACTTGCTTGGTCTACTATGTCTGCTGAAATACTGTTATCATCCATGCTTCCATTATAAAGCGCTTCATTATTAGATTTTACCAATTCTTTTTTCCATTCCTGTAACTTCATTCTGAAAAAAACTTTATGTTTTTCACACATATATTTCTCAGTTTCTTTTGGAATATATGTTTTTGAAATCTTAATAGGTCCTTTGTCTACAATCTTT
>CACORY010000010.1 GCA_902629695.1 uncultured Pelagibacteraceae bacterium
ACCAAATTTTATCTTTTAGTAGACCGAAAAATATATTCACAAATAAATTAATATTCACAAAGATAAATTTTGATTTTCAAGAAATTAATAAATATTTTTTAACAATTCTTATTTTTATAATGTCACTTATAACTCTTATAATTTTATTAACTATAAGTGGCATTGGATTTGAGAGTTCATTCAAGTTATCTATATTAACTTTAATGAATACAGTAAATTCCTCTATATATGGTTTAAATGATTTTGATTTTAATTATATCAATTCTTTCGTTAAGTCTTGTTTAATCTTTTTCATGATTATCGGTAGAATTGAATTATTAACAATATTACTATTTTTTAAAAAATTCTTATTTAAAAATTAGTTAATTATTGTATATGTATATTTTCTAATGCGCCCTTAGCTCAGCTGGATAGAGCATCGGTTTTCTAAACCGAGGGTCGTAGGTTCGAATCCTTCAGGGCGCGCCATTTTTATTGATAATTTTGAACTTTTTTTTAATTTTTTACTTGACGAGGATCTGTCCAGATTTCTAAATCCAACTAATTTTTTCTTGAAGAGGGTTTTTTATCATGGTTAAATTATGAATATTCAAAACAATGTTTTGAATTATTTGTTAACAAATAAATAACAGAAGGAAGAATAATGTTTAAATACTTAAAACAATTAACTTCTTTAGTTGCTGTATTTGCTGTGTTGTTTGCTTTTACAACGGAGACTATGGCTGCTAAAAAATCAAAAACACTTAAAAACACTCAAAAGAAAGGTTTTGTAAGATGTGGAGTATCTCAAGGTCTTCCAGGATTTTCTAATGCTGATGCAGCGGGAAATTGGACTGGTGTTGACGTTGATGTATGTAGAGCGGTAGCTGCTGCAGTATTAGGTGATGCAAACAAAGTTAAGTTTACACCATTAAGTGCTAAAGAAAGATTTACAGCTTTAACTTCTGGTGAGATTGATATCTTATCTAGAAACACAACTTGGACACTTTCTAGAGATGCTGATATCGGACTTACTTTCGTAGGTGTAAATTTTTACGATGGACAAGGTTTCATGGTAAGAAAAAGTTCAGGTATTACTTCAACAAGCCAATTCAAAAATGGTATCTCAGCTTGTACAAATATTGGTACAACAACTGAGTTAAATATGAGAGACTTCTTTAACTCTAAAGGAATTTCTTATGAGCCAGTTGCTTTTGAAAAAGCTGACGAGGTTGTAGCTGCTTACGATGCTGGTAGATGTGATACTTACACTACTGATAAATCTGGTTTAGCTGCTCAAAGAACTAAAATGAAGAACCCTGATGAACACATTGTTTTACCAGAAACTATTTCTAAAGAACCTTTAGGACCAGTTGTAAGACAAGGTGATGCAGTTTGGGAAGATATCGTTAGATGGTCATTAAATACTATGATCGAAGCAGAAGAGTATGGAATTACTTCTGCTAATGCAGACTCAATGAAAACTTCTGACAATCCAGCTATTAAAAGATTAGTTGGAGCTGAAGGTGAGTTAGGTGCTGCTTTTGGTCTAGATAATGACTGGAGCCTAAGAATTATCAAGCAAGTTGGTAACTACGGTGAAAGTTATAAGAGAAATATAGCTGACACTGGAATTTTACCAGACAGAGGTCCAAACCAATTATGGACTAAGGGCGGAATACTTTACGTTCCACCTGCAAGATAATTGTAGCTTAAAACATTTAAAAAGGGCTAGATTTTTCTAGCCCTTTTTTTTATAAACTCATATATAATCACATCGTGAATTTTAGACTTAAAGATATAGTTCCTCAATTAATTACAGTCATAGCTGTAGTGCTTATCTTCGGGTTTTTTACATACAATGCACAAATCAATATGGAAAATAGAGGTATTGATTTTGGTTATGGTTTTTTATCTCAAGAGTCTTCATTTGATGTGCAATTTTCTTTAATAGAATATGATGGATCACATTCATATTTTAGAGCATATTTAGTTGGTCTTTTAAATACAATACTCGTCTCTGTTATAGGTATAATAATTGCAACCATTCTTGGAGTAATAGTTGGTGTCGCAAGATTATCTCCTAACTATTTAATAAATAAATTTGCAGCTTTTTATGTTGAATTTTTTAGAAATATTCCATTATTACTTCAGATTTTTTTTTGGTATTTTGCTGCATTAAGGGCTTTGCCATTACCACAAGATGCTGAAGCAATATTTGGTGTTTTTTTCTTGACCATAAAGGGACTGTATGTTCCAGCATTTATTTGGCAAAATTTTAATATTTTCTTTTATTCAATTGTTGCTGCAGTAATTGCAATTATCGTAATTAGAATTCATGCAAAAAAGGTTCAAGAAAGTCAAGGAAAACAAATTCCAGTTTTTTTAATTTCAATAGGATTAATATTTATTCTTCCTCTTTTAAGTTTTTTAATAGGTGGAGTAAGTCTTTCATTTGAAGTTCCAGTTTTAAAACAATTAGCAACAACATCATTTATTTATGAAGGCGGTGTAAGTTTGCCTCCAGAATTAATTGCTTTAACATTATCGTTATCTTTATATACAGCTACTTTTATTGCAGAGTGTGTGCGAGCTGGGATTCAAGGGGTAGGCAAAGGCCAAAAAGAGGCTGCTGCTTCTATAGGTCTTACTCCAAACCAAGTATTAAAACTTGTGATAATGCCTCAAGCTTTAAGAATTATAATTCCACCTACTACTAATCAATATTTAAATCTTACAAAAAATTCATCTTTAGCAGCGGCGATTGCTTATCCGGATTTGGTTTTGGTCTTTGCAGGAACGGCTTTAATGCAAACAGGTAAGGCTATTGAAATAGTTTCTATTACAATGTTTACCTATTTAACTTTAAGTATTTCAATATCAATTTTAATGAATTGGTATAATAAGAAAATAGCTATTCAGGAGAAATAATGTCTAAAGTAAATTTTTTAAAACCTGATAAAGCTAATTTGAATACTTTTTTATATCTGGGTACATTTCTATTTTTCATTAGTATTTTTGATGTTTTTCTAAATTCTTTTTTTAACGTGAATTTGACAGGTTTTTTACCAAACTTTTTAAGTTTTTTATTACCGTTAATACTTGGTTTTATTGGTCTTTATTTTATAAGAATAGAATACAGTGGTATAAAAAATTTAGATCTTTTAAACAAACATATAAATACTAATAATTTCAATGCCATCTTATCATTATTAATAATATTTATAATTATTAAATCACTTCCACCTATACTCAGTTGGTTTGTAATTGATGCAAGTTTTGCGGGAGACACTAAAGATGTTTGTACAGGTTCTGGGGCATGTTGGACCTATATCAAAGTCTGGATGAGAAGATTTATGTATGGAATGTATCCAAATGCAGAACAATGGAGAATCAATCTATCGTTTATCTCTCTAGTTTTACTTGGCTCTGTAGGATATTTTGCTACTGATAGATTTAAAAAATACTTAACTCTATATTACGTTGTAATCTATCCATTAATTGCTTTTTTATTTATATTTTTCTTTATATCAGGTGGACCAATATTTTTTGATTTTTCATATGGAATAATTGCTGCAATTTTGTCAATAATAATTGGTTTTTTTATACCAAGTAAGTTTAGATTTTATTATTTTCTAATAGTACCAATTTTACTTTACATCGTATTAAAGTATTTCATTTTCTTTGAAGATTATATTGAACTAGGAAAATTAGATGGTTTAAACTGGGTAGAAACTGGAGCTTGGGGAGGTTTATCTTTAACATTTATAATATCTTTTTTCTGTTTAATATTCTGTTTTCCAATAGGTATGGCTTTTGCATTAGGTCGAAGATCAGGTTTTCCTCTCATAAGATATATTTCAGTTGGGTTTATTGAATTTTGGAGAGGAGTTCCTTTGATTACAGTGTTGTTTATGTCTGCTGTAATGTTTCCAATGTTTTTACCAGAGGATTTTTTCATTGATAAGTTGGTTAGAGCGATAATAGCTATTTCATTATTTGAAGCTGCATATGTTGCAGAAGTTATTCGTGGGGGGTTACAAGCACTTCCAAGAGGTCAGTATGAAGCTGCAAAATCATTAGGTATGGGATACTGGAAAATGCATATTTTTGTAATTTTACCTCAAGCTTTAAAATTAGTAATTCCTGGAATTGCAAATACATTTTTAGCTTTAGTAAAAGATACTCCATTAATTTTTGTAGTAGGTCTGTTAGAAATAGTTGGAATGTTGAATTTAGCTAAAACTAATCCAAAATGGTTAGGTTTTGCTATGGAAGGTTATGTTTTTGCTGCAATAATTTTCTGGATTATTTGTTATGCAATGAGTAAATATAGCTATAATTTAGAACAAAAATATAAAACCGATAGATAAAATTTATGTCAGAAAATATTATTCAAATTAATAACATGAATAAATGGTTCGGTAATTTCCAAGTTCTCAAAGGAATAAATTTAGAAGTAAAACCAAAACAAAAGATTGTAGTTTGTGGTCCCTCTGGATCAGGTAAATCAACTTTAATTAGATGCATTAATAGACTAGAAGAACATCAAGAGGGAAATATAGTTGTTGATGGAACAGAGCTTACTGAAGATACTAAAAATATAGAACAAATTAGAGCAGAGGTTGGAATGGTTTTTCAACAATTCAATCTTTTCCCACATTTATCTATTTTAGATAATTGTACGTTAGCACCTATATGGGTTAAAAAAATGCCCAAAAAAGATGCGGAGGAATTAGCTTTAAAACATTTAGAAAGAGTTCAAATACTTGATCAAGCTCAAAAATATCCAGGCCAATTATCAGGTGGACAACAACAAAGAGCTGCAATAGCTAGAGCATTATGTATGGAGCCAAAAATAATGCTTTTTGATGAACCAACTTCTGCATTAGATCCTGAAATGATTAAAGAAGTACTTGATGTTATGGTTAATTTAGCAAAACAAGGTATGACAATGATAGTTGTTACACATGAAATGGGTTTTGCAAAAGAAGTTGCTGACCAAATGATATTTATGGATGAAGGTATGATCGTTGAAAAAGCTGATACTAAGGAATTTTTTGCTAATCCGAAGAGCGATAGAACCAAGCTTTTTTTGAGCCAGATACTATAGATGTCAAAATAATCAAGCAAAATTTCTCAATTAATAGCATAAGTAATGCTTGACATGAGATTTGACTATCCTCAAATTTTATTAAAAATAAATAAATTTGTTGTTGCAGGAGGTATCAAAACCTAGTTGAATAAGTTTTTAAAAAAAATTAAGAGGGGTCTTAATGGAAGATAATTTTAATAAGCATCTAGGTAATAAGCTTAAACTAAGAAGATTAGCCCTAGGTTTAACTCAAACAAAAGTAGCAAAAGCAATAAACGTAACGTTTCAACAAATACAAAAATATGAAAAAGGAACAAATGGAGTAAGTTCTTTGAGGTTACTTCAACTCTCAAATTATTTAAAAGTTCCAATAAATTATTTTTTTGAGGATTTTTCAGAATATTTGATTAACATGGAGAGATCAAAAGAAGGTCACATGAATGTGAACTATAATTTTTTAGTAAAATTGTATTCAGAACTTAATTCTGATCAAAAATTAAAATTTAATAAGTCTTTACAAGTAAATAGTAATATTTCGAAAGCTGTATAATCAATTTGGCTCCTCGGGCAGGACTCGAACCTGCGACCAATTGATTAACAGTCAACTGCTCTACCAACTGAGCTACCGAGGAATATTAAAGATCCCAACTTACTTTTTTTTAAAACTAAAACAAGATTTTTTTTGGAGGCAACGCCCGGAATCGAACCGGGATACAAGGATTTGCAATCCTCTGCGTAACCATTCCGCCACGTTGCCCTATGTCTTAGATGATAGCTACAAGGGTTTTATATTAAATATTTACAATTAGTCTATTAAATAACGATCTAATTTGATTATTGTTAATTTGGATTATTAAATTATAAACTAATTAAACCCATGATAAGCGATAAATATATACATTCTAAAGTAGAAGATAAAATTTATGCTTATTGGGAGAAAAATAAATTATTTAAACCTCAAAAAAACTCAAAAAAATTTTCTATTGTAATTCCACCTCCAAATGTGACTGGAAGTTTACATATGGGGCATGCTTTAAACAATTCAATTCAGGATTTCTTGGTTCGATATTATCGAATGAATAATTATGAAACATTATGGCAACCAGGTACAGATCATGCAGGTATCGCAACGCAAGCTCTTGTTGAAAGAAAATTAGAAAATGAAAATTTGAATAAAAATACTCTTGGCAGAGAAAAGTTTATTGAAAAAGTATGGGAATGGAAGAATGAGTATGGCGATATCATAATTAATCAATTAAAAAAACTTGGGTGTTCTTGTGATTGGTCGCGAAATGCATTTACCATGGATGAAAATTTATCCAAATCTGTAATAAAAGTTTTTGTTGAATTATATAAAAAGAAATTAATCTACAAAGCTGAAAAATTGGTTAATTGGGATACTGTACTTAAAACAGCTATTTCAGACTTAGAAGTTGATCAAAGAGAAATGAATTCTAAAATATATTATATTAGATATCCAATCGAAAATTCTACAGATTTCATTACAATTGCTACAACAAGGCCTGAAACTATGCTTGGAGATACAGCGATAGCAGTAAATCCAAAAGATAAAAGGTATAAAGAATATGTCGGCAAAACTGTTACAATTCCAATAGTAGGTAGAAAAATAAAGATTATTAAAGATAACTATGCAGATCCTGAACAAGGAACAGGTGCATTAAAAATTACACCAGCACACGATTTCAATGACTATGATGTAGGTCAAAGAAACAAATTAGAAATCATAAATGTATTTACCGAAGAAGGAAAAATAAATGATAATGCGCCACAGGATTATGTAGGTCTTAATAGATTTGAGGCTCGTAAAAAATTATTAGAAGAACTTAAAGAAAAAGATTTTTTTGTTAAAGAAGAAAATATTAAAAATAAAGTTCCTTACGGTGATAGATCTAATTCAGTAATAGAACCTTTTTTAACTGAACAATGGTTTGTTGATGCAAAAAAATTAGCTGTTAAAGCAAAAAAAATTGTTAAATCAAAAAAAACAAATTTCTTTCCAACTAATTGGTCTAAAACTTATTTTCAATGGATGAACAATATTGAACCATGGTGTGTTTCCAGACAACTATGGTGGGGTCATCAAATCCCAGCATGGTATGGACCTGATAAAAAAATATTTGTTGCAATAAATGAAACAGACGCGAAAAAACAAGCTAAAAAATTTTATAAAAAAGATGTTGCGATAACAAGAGATCCAGATGTTTTGGATACATGGTTCTCATCTGGATTATGGCCCTTTGCAACATTAGGTTGGCCTGATAAAAAAGACTTTGTTAAAAAATTTTATCCTACTTCAGTTTTAGTTACAGGTTTTGATATTATCTTTTTTTGGGTTGCTAGAATGATGATGTTTGGAATGGAATTTTTAAATAAAGAACCTTTCAAAGATATTTATGTTCATGCACTTGTAAGAGATGAAAAAGGACAAAAAATGTCAAAGTCTAAAGGTAACGTAATTGACCCTTTAGATTTAATAGAAAAATATAGTGCTGATGCTTTAAGATTTACTCTATTATCAATGGCATCACCCGGTACAGATGTAAAACTTTCTGAAGATAGAGTTAAAGGTTACAGGAATTTTTTAAATAAATTATGGAATGCTAATAATTTCCTAATAACAAATAAATGTGATTTTAGTAAGACTGATAAAGTTCCCAAAACAACATTAAATATAAACAAATGGATCTATTCTAAATTAATAGAAATTAAGGACAAAATTCAAAAAAACATTGAGGATTATCGTTTTGATGAGGCTGCTAAAAATGCTTATCAGTTTGCTTGGCATTCTTATTGTGATTGGTATATCGAGCTTTCAAAAACAATTCTTTATTCTGATGATAAAAAAGCACAAAAAGAAGTGAAAGAAGTATCTGCTTATATTTTTAAACAAATACTTGTAATGCTTCATCCTTTTATTCCATTTGTAACCGAAGAAATATGGTTAAAAAATAAGTTTGATAAATCAAATAAAAATTTTCTTATGTATAAAAACTGGCCATCAGGTAAAGCAAAAAAAGACCAATCTAGAAAAGATGTAGAAAAGATTATCAATATCATTTCAGAACTTAGATCGTTTAAAAACGAACTAAATGTAAGCCCTGGTTCATTTGTAGATATATCCTTAAATAAGATAGCAAAAAAAAATAAATCTTTGTTGAATATTAATGAGGTAGTTCTTAAAAAACTTGGTCGTATAAATAATTTTTTTGATAAAGATCAAAACAAACCTGCTGCTACACTTGTTATTTCTGGTGATATTTTTAAGATTTATTTTGATGAAAATGTGGATTTGAATTTAATCAAAGAAAATTTACAGAAAAGACAGAATAAGTACCAGGAAGAATTAGATAAGATTTCACAACGATTATCAAATAAAGGGTTTGTAAAAAGGGCACCAAAAAATATTGTTCAACAAGAAAAAACTAACTATAGTAATCTAAAAGATGATATCAAAAAAATATCTCTAACAATTGAAAGTTTATAATGCGGAAGTTTAACAAAAAAAAATTACCAAGTAGACATACATCCCTAGGTCCAGATAGAGCGCCTCATCGTTCTTTTTATTATGCAATGGGTGAAACGGAAAAAGATGTATCGAAACCATTTATAGGTGTTGTATCGACATGGAATGAAGCTGCTCCGTGTAACATAGCTTTAATGAGACAAGCTCAGTCAGTTAAAAAGGGTGTAAGAGCGTCAGGAGGTACTCCAAGAGAATTTTGTACTATTACAGTCACTGATGGTATTGCAATGGGCCATGAAGGTATGAAATCCTCGTTAATCTCAAGAGAGGTAATAGCAGATAGTGCTGAATTAACTGTAAGAGGTCATTGCTACGATGCACTAGTGGGTATCGCAGGTTGTGATAAATCTTTACCAGGTTTAATGATGTCAATGGTACGATTAAACGTACCAAGTGTTTTTATTTATGGTGGATCAATTCTTCCAGGAAAATATAAAGGAAAAGATGTAACTGTTGTAGATGTTTTTGAAGCTGTTGGAAAACATTCTTCAGGTCAAATGTCAGCAAAAGAATTAAGAAAATTAGAATTAGTTGCATGTCCTACAGCTGGAGCTTGTGGTGGTCAATTTACAGCTAACACTATGGCCTGCGTATCGGAAGCAATTGGTTTAGCTTTACCTTATTCAGCAGGAACACCAGCACCATATGAAGAAAGAGATAAATATGCAAAAGCAAGTGGTCGAATGGTGATGGAATTACTCGCTAAAAGAATTAAACCAAGAGATATCGTTACAAGAAAAGCATTAGAGAACGCTGCAACAATTGTTGCTGCAACAGGTGGTTCAACTAATGCAGCTTTACACTTACCAGCTATTGCAAATGAAGCTGGAATTAAATTTGATTTAATGGACGTTGCAAAAATATTTAAAAAAACACCTTATCTTGCAGATTTAAAACCAGGTGGAAAATATGTTGCAAAAGATATGTGGTTAGCTGGTGGTGTACCAATGTTATTAAAAACTTTATATGATGGTGGTTACATCCATGGCGATTGTATGACGGTTACAGGTAAAACAATGAAAGAAAATTTAAAAGGAATTAAATTTAATCCAAAACAAAAAGTTTTAAGAGCATATAACAGACCATTATCTCCAGATGGAGGTGTTGTAGGATTAAAAGGCAATTTAGCACCAGAGGGAGGGATTGTTAAAATTGCTGGACTTAAAAAATTACAATTTACTGGAAAAGCAAGATGTTTTGATAATGAAGAAAGTGCAATGAAAGCAGTTCAAAGCAGAAAATATAAAGATGGGGATGTAATCATTATTAGATACGAAGGACCAGTAGGGGGACCAGGTATGAGAGAAATGCTTTCAACAACGGGTGCAATTTATGGACAAGGTAAAGGAGAAAAAGTTGCTTTAATAACTGACGGAAGATTTTCAGGAGCAACAAGAGGCTTTTGTGTGGGTCACGTCGGTCCTGAGGCTGCTTTAGGTGGACCAATTGCTCTTTTACGTAATGGAGATGTAATTGATATTGATGCCAAGAAAGGAACAATTAATGTTAGATTAACAAGAGCACAATTGGCTTCAAGAAAAAGAAAATGGAAGGCCAGAAAATCTGATTTTGGATCAGGAACATTATGGAAATATGCACAAACAGTAGGACCTGCATATTTAGGGGCACCAACACATCCAGGTAAGAAAAACGAAGTTAAGGATTACTCGAAAATTTAATGAAAATTCGCCCAGTCATTTTATGTGGTGGAGCTGGAACAAGACTTTGGCCTAATGCCAAAAAACATCAAGCTAAACAGTTTATAGATTTTGGTAATTGGACTTTGTTGGGAAAAACTTTAGAGAGAGTTAAAGCATCAATATTTGATGCACCAATCATAAGTACTAATGCAAAATATTTAAAACAAGTAAAACAACATCTAAAGAAACACAAAATAAGAAAATTCAAAATAGTTTTAGAACCAGCCAAAAGAAATACAGCACCAGCTATTTTAAGTACGGCATTAATAAAGGATATACCCAACGAACAACCTTTAATGTTCCTAGCAGCTGATCATTTGATAGAGAAAGTAAGTCTATTTAATAAAGCTATCAAAAAAAACCAAAAGAAATTAACTCAAAATAATATTTTTATCTTTGGAATTAAGCCCACAATGCCTTCAAGTGAATTTGGTTATTTTTTAACAAAAAATACCAAAGTAACTAGATTTGTAGAAAAACCAAAAGAGGCCAAAGCTAAACAAATAATAAGTAAAAAAGGTTATTGGAATTCTGGAATGTTTTATTTGAGAAAAGATTCAATCATTAATAATTTTAAAAAGTACCAACCGAATATTTATCGAAATTGTAATAAAGCAGTATTAAAAGCAAAATATAAAAGTAATGTTTATTATTTAAACAATCAAGCATTCACCAAAGCAACAGCTAAGTCTTTTGACTATGCAATATTAGAAAAAACTAAAGATATAAATGCGATCAAATTAGATATTCCTTGGTCTGATCTAGGATCTTGGAAAGAAATTTGTAAGATGTATGGAAGAAATAAGAGACATTATTATAAAAAGAAGAATGTATTTCATAGACCTTGGGGTAGTTATGTAAATCTATTTAATGGTAAGGAATTCTTAATTAAAGAATTATATGTAAAACCTAAAGGTATATTAAGTCTTCAGAAACATCATCATAGAGCTGAACACTGGGTAGTTACTCATGGTAAACCTAAAATTACGTTAAATAAAAAATATTTTACCATGAATCCTGATGAAACTATTTTTATTCCATTAGGTGCAATCCATAGAATAGAAAATCCTTACAAAAAACCAGTTAAAATTATCGAGGCTCAAGTTGGATCTATATTAAAAGAATCTGATATTGTTAGATATCAAGATGTGTATGGAAGAGTAAAATAATGATAAAAAAATTATACAGTAATTTAATTAATTCTTTGAGTGGATTAAAGATTGTTTCGAAAGAAAATTCTTTTATTTTAGAAATTGTTTTAGGTGTTTTTTTAATTCCTTATATTTTCTTATCAAATATAGACTTTAACTATAAAATTATATTATCAGTATTATATTTTCTATTATTAGCATTTGAAATAATGAATACTGCAATTGAAAAACTGTGTGATAAAGTTACTACTGATATAAACCCCGAAATTAAAAAGATTAAAGACTTATCAAGTGCAGCTGTATTTATTGTTTTATTAATATTAATTATTACTTTTTTAATCTCTTTTTAAAAAAATAGCTAGATATCAAGACATATATGGCCGTATTAAATAATTAACACGACCATAAAAATATATTTAAAACCAATTATTTGGAATTATCACGTAATGAATTGCAAGAACTATACCTACTGAAACGGTTAAGCCAAATACCATTTTAAGAAAATCTTTTCCAATTAATGGAAAGACATATCCTAATTTATAGTCTTTATTCATTGTAGCGATTGCAAGTTCTCTTCCACATAATAAACCAACGAATACCCATGTTGTCGACATTGGAAGGTCATTAAGTTCTTTAAAATAAAATAAGACTGCAGCATATATAACGTTAATTATTGTTGCAGACCGAGCGTATCTAGTACCAGTTTTTTCTAAAACTACTGTTTGAATACGTCCTCCTTGAATATAAAAGATGTAAAATAACAATATCGTGAAATAAGCCATCACAACAATTAATAACTCAATACTTAATTGTCTTGGCAAATACACAGCTATATTTGCTACATCATGTGATAACCAGACCCACCATAACCAGCCTGATGTTACCCATACAGAATTTCTCCAAAAAGAAATCCAAAAATCACCTTTTACTTCGTCAAATTTTTCGTTAATAAATTTGGAAACCACTATCCAACAAATATAAGCAACCATCGCAGCTAATCCATAACCCACAACACTTTTCATGAGCATTTTCTCCAAAACTACTGTCGAAGCAAAAGCTGAAAGCACTAAAAAAGTTGTTGATACCGGAATACCTACTCTTGTAAGAACTAAAAGTATTGCTGGTGCAACAGCATGATACCATTGAATTTCCTGATAAGGAATTCGAGTTAGCCTTCCATAAGATATGTCTCCATTGTAGCTATACCAACCCCATGCTAAAGCAAGTATCATTACAAAAGATGCTGCAGAAGCTAAAACATACCATTTAAACCATTTCTGTTTAGATGCTATGAAAGTTCCTAATGTTTGAATTGAGTCGTTTCCTATTACACTATATCCAGCAAGGCCAAAGCCAATTACTGTATAAATCAAAGTCATTTCCATTTTTTTCTCCCTTTATATTATTGTTTTCGGTTCCATCGATTCATGACTTAGGTATTGTTTAAACTATGAAATTTTTTTTGCTACATGGAAAATTTATTTATTTGAGAATCAATACGGGGATTGGTCTTAGATAAACTATCTATAATAGATGTCTAGAAAATCTTTAAAATACAACTGAATAAATGCCAACTAAAAATAATGGTATTTGTAAGCCAAAATTTGTCATTATAGCTTTGTCTTTCGCTAAAAATCCAGCAACTGTCCAGCCAACTACTCCTAATCCATGAAAATATATATTTAAAGGATATATATTTAAATTTGTAAGAAGTATTCCTACTAAAACTAAGAATGTACTGATCCACTTTAGGTATTTTTTTATAAACATATTTTCTCCTTCTTATTAATTATTACATCAATATTACAAATTTATTAAGGCGTAACAGTATTAGAGAAAATTAGTTATATATTTATGAATAAAAAAACCAACAACTATAAATCCTAAGCCTGTGCCATAAATTAGGAAGAAATTCATATTAAATGATTTCGCAAAAAAGAATGGTAAAAAAAATAAATAACTCACAGGTACCGCAACTATTATGCTCTTAGTAAAAAGAATTGTTTTTTCTATATCATTATGCTCATAGTAAGAAAAAGCTATAGCTATGAGTGATACAAGAGGTAAGGCGACAATAAAACCTGCAAGCTTTGGACTTTGGCCTGAAAGCCAACTGGCGAATGCTATTATTATTGCTGCAAGTATGATCTTTAAGGTAAAAAATATCATTAATAATTCAAATTTATTTGGTTATACATTTTTTGCATAAACCAAAAAATTCAAGATTATATTTACTATATTTCATACCAGCTTTGTCTTTAAAATTTGATAGATATTTTGAAAGGCTGGAATTATTAATTTCTGTTACTTTTTCACAACTTTCGCATATTGAAAAAGCAGTAGCTTTTGACACCTGACAACTTGAATTTTGACATGCGATAAACGCGTTTCTACTTTCAATTTTATGAATTTTTCCAATTTCAACTAACTTATCTAATGCTCTATAAACTTGTAGAGGAGCTTTAATTCCTTTTTTTTGAACATTAAAAAGAATTGAATAGGCTTTCATTGGTTCAGGTGATTTATCAATTATATCGAAAATAATTCGCTGATTTTTTGAAAGAGTATGCATTTTGTTTAGTTTACCGATTCCTCATTAATTTTTCAATTTAATCGATTGTTTGATGTTAAATAATGATAAAATAAATAGCAATAAAGATGCTGCTATAATTGAAGGTCCAGATGCAGTATTAAATTCTAGTGAAGAAAATAATCCCAAAATCACAGATAACAAACCACCTATAATTGAATACATTACCATTTTCTGAGGGCTTGAAGAGATATTTCTGGCCATTGCAGCTGGTATGATCAACATTCCTGTAATTAATAATAAACCAACCATCTTTATTGAAATAGCAATAATCGCTGCCATCAGAATAGTAAAAATAGCTTTTGCACGATCAGGATTTAAACCTTCTGCCTCAGCCAATTCATAATTAACCGTTGATGCAAACAAAGGTTTCCAAATTAATTTTAGAACTAAGAGGATTAATGCTCCTCCAATCCATATTATCAATAGATCATCAACTGTAACAGCTAATATATCTCCAAATAATAATCCCATAATATCAAATCTAATAAATGATAAAAAACCAATGACCACAAGACCTATTGCCAGTGATGAGTGAGCTAAAAGACCAAGCAAAGCATCACCTGGAAGATTAGTTCTTTTTTGAAGTTGTATTAAAGTTAAAGCTATTAAAGATGAAATTATAAATACTGAAAATGCTATATTGAATTCCATTGAGTAAGCTAGTGTTACTCCAAGTAATGCAGAGTGGGCTAAAGTATCTCCAAAATAGGATAATCTTCTCCAAACAACGAAACATCCAAGAGGTCCGGTTACTATGGCAACTCCAATACCTGCTATTAAAGCTCTAATGAAAAAATCATCTAGCATTTAATTTTTCTTTATTTCACCTTCACTTGTATGAATATGATCATGTCTATGCTCATATCTAGATAAAATTTGAGAAGCCTGTTCACCAAACAAGGCTTTGTATTCATTATTTTTTGCTACATCCATTGGTGATCCTGAGCAACATACATGACCATTTAAACAAACCACATGATCAGTTGCACTCATTACAGTGTGTAGGTCGTGAGAAATTAATAAAATTCCACAATTTAATTCATCAGAAATTTTCTTAATTAGTTCATACAAAGCAATTTCACCTGTAAAATCTACTCCTTGTACTGGCTCGTCTAGTACCAATAATTCTGGTTTTTTTGAAATAGCTCTTGCTAGTAATACTCTTTGGAACTCACCACCAGATAAGTCACCCAAATTTTTATCTTTAAGATGAATGACACCAGTTAAAGATAATGCTTCATCTATTGACTCTTTATCAAGACTTTCAGTTAATACCATGAAATCATTTACTCTAAGCGGTAACGTCCAATCAATTGAAATCTTTTGTGGAACATACCCAACTTTATTTGTGTATTTTTTAACCGAACCATCAATCTTTTTGTAAATACCCAAAGCAATTTTGGCTGTTGTACTTTTTCCTGATCCATTTGGACCAATGAGAGTAACTATTTTACCTTTTTCAACTTGAAGTGATACTCCTTTAACAAGCCATTTATTATTTAAACTAAAACCAGCTTCATTTAACTTCACAAGTATATTCTGATTTGAGCTCATATTATTCCTTGACTTATAAATGTTATATTATTACATAGTGTTATAATATAACAATTAGATTATACAACATATGAAAAACATAAAAAAATTACCATTTATCTTATCAATATTATCATTCTTAACTATTTTTGTACCTGCAAATGCAGAAATTAAAGTAGTTACATCAATTAAACCAATACATTCCCTAGCTAGTTATCTAATGGATGGGGTGGCAAAACCAGATTTAATCGTTGATGGTTATGCTTCTCCTCATGGATTTGCACTTAAACCAACTCATGCAAAAATGTTACAAGAAGCTGATCTGGTGTTTTGGGTTGGTGAGGACTTGGAAAATTTCTTAGAAAAACCATTAAAATCGATTGCCAAAAAAGCTGAAAAAATTGAATTAATGGAAATTAAAGGGTTAACCAAACTTAAATTTAGAGAGAGAAATATTTTCGAGGAACACGACCATGGTCATAAAGAAGATGATCACGATGATCATGCAAAGAAAGAGGACGATCATGATGATCACGATCATGACAAAAAAGAGAAAGAACATGGTCATGATGAGCACGGACACGACGATGAGCATAAAGAAGATGGTCATGATGATCATGGACATGAAGGACATGCACATGGTGAACATGATCCCCATATTTGGTTAGATCCAATGAATGCAAAAGTAATTTTAAGTGAAATGGCAGAGCACCTGATTGAGAATGATCCAAAAAATACTGCTAAATACAAAGAAAATTTAAAAAAAGCTCATAAAGATTTAGATAAATTAACTAAGAAAGTTAAATCTGAATTAAATAAAGATTTTAAATCAATAGTTTTCCATGATGCGTATCAATATTTTGAAGAGAGATTTGGTGTTAATATTCTAGGTGCGTTTACAGTAAATACCGACGTAATGCCTGGTGCTGAGCAATTAGCTGAAATTAGAGAAGTAATTGAACATGACAAAGTAGGTTGTATTTTCTCAGAGCCTCAATTTAATCCTGATATCATTAAAGCTGTAGCAAAAAATACTAATATTACAACAGGTGTTATAGATCCATTAGGGGCAACACTTAACCCTGGCAAAGATTTATACTTCGATTTAATTGGTAACATGTCAAAATCTTTTAAAGGTTGTTAATTAGAAATTGATCTTTAAGCATAAATAATATCTAATAATGGGATGAGTACAGTTTCCCTAAGTCTAGATGAAATTTTTGATTTAGCTAAAAAAACTTTATTAGCTAATGGATGTGATGATGAGACAGCATCTATTCTTTCTGATTTAATTAGAAATGCTGAGAGGGATGGATCTCTATCTCATGGTTTGTTTAGATTACCTGCATATGTAAGTAGTTTAAAAAGTGGAAAAATTAATGGTAAAGGAAAACCCGAAGTAAAAAAAATTTCTTCATCAGTAATAAAAGTTCAAGGAAATAATTGTTTAGCCCCTGTAGTTTTAAATAAAGGGTTACCTGAATTAGCAAAAGCAGCAAAAGAAAATGGTGTTGCTGTACTTGCAATTAATAATTCACATCACATGGCAGCGATGTGGCCAGAGACAGAAAAATTGGCAGAAGAAGGTTTAGTTGCCTTTGCTTGCACATCCTACAAACCAGCAGTAGCACCTGCTGGAGCAATTAAGCCATTGTTTGGTACAAATCCAATTTCATTTGCATGGCCTAGACCTGGAAAAACTCCTGTCGTTTATGATATGGCAACAGCATCAATGGCGATGGGTGAAGTACAAGTAGCTAAAAGAGAAGGGCACAAAGTTCCACTTGGTACTGGTTTAACTAAAGATGGTAAAGAGACAACTGATCCAGGAGCGATAGCAGATGGTGGTGTGTTACTGCCTTTTGGTGGTTACAAAGGTTCAGCAATAGCAATGATGGTAGAATTAATGGCTGGAGCTTTAGTTGGTGATAATTTTAGTTTCGAAACTGCAGCGAAAGATAATAATGATGGTGGACCACCAAGTGGTGGAGAATTTATTATTGCAATTTCTCCAGATAAAACTTCAGAAACAAATTGGCAAAAACATGCTGATGAATTTTTTGAAAAGATGAAATCTTTTGATGGAGTTAGACTTCCTGGTGAAAGAAGACATAAAAATAGATTAGACAAAGGTCCTCGAAATATCAATGAGGAGCTTGTAAATAAAATAAAGTCTTTAAGCTAAAGTTATTTCTATTGGAGTATGATCTGATGGTTTTTCACGACCTCTTGGATCTTTATTAATATTTATTCTCTCTACTTGATCAATTAAAGAATTAGAAACCAAGAAGTGATCAATTCTCATGCCATTATTTTTTTGCCAAGCACCCCTCATGTAGTCCCAAAATGTGTAGCCTTCTTTAGTTTCGTTGAAATGTCTGTAAACATCATTAAAACCTAAATTAATCATTTCTCTTAGTTTTTTTCTTATCTCTAATCTGAATAATGCATCATCTTCAAAACTTTTGGGATTATAAACATCTTCAGCAGATGGAATTATATTAAAGTCACCAGCAAGAATTATATTTGAATTTTTCTTACCCAAGGTTTTTAACTGTTTGATTAAATCTTCTAGCCATTTTTTCTTATAATCATATTTTTCAGTATCAACTGGATTTCCATTTGGAGTATAAATATTAATTAGCTGAATATTTTTTTTCTTATACTCAAGTTCAGCTGAAATAATTCTTGATTGTTTTAATTTATCTTTAATTAAATCTGTTCTTATATTTTTTAATTTTTTTTTAGAAATAATTGCAACACCATTGTAGCTTTTTTGTCCAAACACGTGGCTTTCATAATCCATGGCTGAAAAATCATCATAGGGAAAATTTATATCTTCAGTTTTGATTTCCTGCATCATTACAATATCTGGTTTATATTTTAAAAGGTAACTTTTGATATTTTCAATACGTGCTCGAACAGAATTTACATTCCATGAGGAAATTATCATTAAAGAGAAAAAGAGACACCACAACCACAAGATGATTTAGTTTGTGGGTTTGTTATCTTAAATTGTTCACCAATTAATTCTGAAACATAATCAATTTCAGATCCTTTTAATAGATCAGCAGAGGTTTTATCAATAAGTATATTTTCAAAACTTAAGTCTTCTTTGGTCTTTTCTCTATCAAAAGTAAACTCATATTGAAAGCCAGAGCACCCACCACCCTTTATAGCGATTCTAAAAAAAGACCCTTTATCTTTTTTCGCCAATAAAACATTGATCTGTTTTAAAGCTTTATCGGTAAATTTAATTTCTTTAATCATAATCGATCACTGATATTAGTAATATAATACTTAAAATTTTTTTTTAAAGGATGAAAAAATACTCAAAGATAGGCTTATTCAAAAGCAAAGGAAGATTATTCAAGGAGGCATCATCTAAATACCGAACCCCATTTCAAAGAGATAGGGATCGGATTATTCATAGCGCTTCATTTAGAAGACTTAAACACAAGACCCAAGTATTTGTTAATACAGAAGGCGACCATTATCGAACTAGAATTACTCATTCTATGGAAGTAGCTCAAATAGCAAGATCAATAGCTAGGTATCTCAATTTAAATGAAGATTTATCAGAAACATTAAGTCTTGCTCACGATTTAGGCCATACGCCTTTTGGTCATGCTGGTGAGGATTCTTTAAATGAATGTATGGAGGAGCATGGTGGATTTGATCATAATTTGCAAACACTTAGGATTGTTATGTTTTTAGAAAATAAATATCTAAAATTCAGTGGACTAAATCTCTCAATTGAAACATTAGAGGGTCTATTAAAACATAATGGTCCAGTAGAAAACTTAGCTTTAGTAGATGAATTAATTGGAGTAAATAAATTTAAAAACATGATAGATTTTAATACTTATCCATCTCTAGAAGCACAAATTTCAGCAATTTCTGA
>CACORY010000011.1 GCA_902629695.1 uncultured Pelagibacteraceae bacterium
TCTAAGCCTTTCAGTAACTTAAGTTCTGAACCTGGTAAAATTGAAAAATTTTCTATCTCTAAATTTTCGAATAGATTATATGTACTATCTTTCACTCCAATCACTTGACTTGGAAATCTTTTATTTAGTTCTATTACACAATTAACACTAAATTTATATCCACATAATTTTTCAAAGTTGTAAAGAATGATTTCACAATCTGGTATCGATTTAATTATTTTTGTATAAAATTCTATTACCTCTTTATCTCCGTATTTATAATAAGCAGGTGGCATAATTAAAAATCTCTTAAAATTTAAAGACGACGCGATCTTCATTAAATTAATTGTTTCACTTAAAGAATTTAGACCAGTACCAATAATAAAATTATCCTTATATTTATTTTCAGAAAGATTATTTAACAAATCAATTTTTTCAGAAATAGAAATTAGTTGAGCTTGTCCAGTGCTTCCAAAAATTGCAACTCCGTGACAACCTTGATCAATTATTCTCTCTGCATGTGAAATTGTCTCTTTTACATTTAAACTTAAATCATCGTTTAAAATTGACATACCAGCAGCATATATTCCATTTATTTTTGCCATAAAATTTTTTTAAATAAGTATAATAGAAAATTAATTTATATGAAAACAGGTATTTTTTTAAGTTACAAGGGGTTAGGAGCTAATTTGCTTCATCTTAGTTACTGTCATGAAATTGCTAAAAAATTTGGTCCTATAAAATTAATTACTTTAAACTCAAAAGTTGCAGAAGTGCTTTCTGATGATGATAATTTTAACGAAATAATCTATTTAGAAAATTATTACAAAAAATTAATTCATATAAATAAATTATCACAGTTTTTAAAAAAATTTGATTTTGAAAATTTTTTTATATTTTATCCAAGTATTAGATATTTCTTATCTAGTAAATTAGCAGGAATTCCAAACATTTACCATTATCCCCTATTTAAAAAAAAAGGACTTCATTTGGTCAATGCAGCAAAAGAATTTACCGAAAAAACTTTAAAAATTAAGAATTGTCCTACTGAAACAAAAATTTTTGTAAAAAAGAATAAATTTGAAAACCTTAAAAAAGATAGAATAAAAAGAATTGTTTTAGGAATTGGTTCGTCTGGGCCGACAACTAAGTGGGGTTATAAAAATTATATTACTCTCATTAAAAAATTAAACGATCTAGATTCTTTTTATTTTTATTTACTTTGTGGTTCTGACGAAGATATGCATGCCAATGAAATCATCAAAGAAGTTGGTAAGAATAACTGTGAGTCGTTGAGCCAAAAAAGTATATCTGAAGTAAAAGATTATATTGCTATTAGCAACATATATATTGGTAATGATTCTTTTGGCCAACATATAGCTTGCCAAATGGGTTTGCCAAGTTTTGTAATTTTATTAGATACACCAAGAGCATATTCAGATTATAGTATTAATCAAAAAAGAATAATTCCTCCAAATATAAATTTAGATAAAATTACTCACGATACTCAACTTGATCCAAATTCTATCACAGTTGAACTAGTCTTAAAAAATATTGAAAATTTTATTTAATTTCATTAAGTAAGACATCTCTTGCTTCATTTACTATTGATGAAAGTCTTGATGTTTCAGGAGAAACATCCGGATGAATTCTTTTTTGAATTTTGAGGTACGCTTTATTAATTTCTTCTTTTGTATATTTCTTCCCCTCAGCTAAATTTAAAATCTTATAAGATTCAGAGACTGATAAAGATGAAAAATTTTTTGCAGATGATTGATTGAATGAAAATCTACCATTTCTTCTAAGGGTTTGTAGTAATCTAAATAGCCCGATTAATTGAAACAAAGATAAACCTTTTAATTTTATCAAGGCAAGACTAGCAAGTGTAAATGGTAAGGTTAATAAAAATTTACCGCCAATCGCGAACAATACTGCTAAAAAGATCAATCCAATCAAAAATAATAATCTTAAACCTCTTGATATCTTTTTTGATGAAATATTGCTTATATATCTTAATAGCAAATACAAAATGACTAATATTAATACTGTATAAATAATTATATTCATATAATTGTTTTCATAAATGAAAATACCACAACTAAGAAAAAAACCAGAAATAAAATCTTGTCACAATGTTACTTGGGAAGATAATTATAGTTGGATACATCAAGAAAATATTCTAGAAGTATTAAAAGACAGTTCGAAATTACTCCCTGAAGTTAAAAAATATCTCGAAGAAGAAAACAGTTATACTGAATACAATTTAAAAGATACAAAAAAACATCAAAAAGAAATTTTTGATGAAATTAAAGGAAGAATAAAATTAGATGATGAGTCTCTTCCATTTAAAGATAAGGAATACGAGTATTGGAATAAAACGACAACTGAAGGAAATTATTCAATTAGATTAAGAAAAAAAATTGGTAGCAAAAAAATTGAAGAAATATGGAATGGTGATAAAGAAAAAGCAAAATTAAAAACTGAATATTTTGGTATTGGTGATTTAGAAGTAAGTAACAATGATAAATATCTTGGTTATTCTTTAGATCTCAAAGGTTCAGAATATTTTACTATTTACATAAGAGATATAGATACTGAAAAATTAATCACAGAAAAAATTGAAGAAACAAGTGGGAGTATAACTTTTAGTTTAGATGATAAATATATTTTTTACTCAAAACTTGATGAATTTCATCGACCAAGAAAAATTTATAGACATGAAATAGGAACTACAACTAAAAATGATGAATTAATTTTTGAGGAAAAAAATGAAGCATTTACTGTTGGAATTGGTTTAAGTCCAGATGAAAAATATTTTTTTATAACTACTTCTGATCATAACACTTCTGAACAGTATTATTTTGGGGTAAATGAAAAAAAACCAATACCAAAATTAATTAAAAAAAGAAAAAGAGGCATTATTTATTCTGTTTCATCCTGGAAAAATTATTTTTATTGTCACACAAATGAGGATGCTGAGGATTTTAAAATTGATAAATGTTCTAATTTAGATGAACAAAATTGGGAAACATATATTGCTGCTAAAAACGAAGTTCTTATAGGTGGATTAATATTTTTAAATGATTGGATTATAAGAGGGGAAAAATCTAATGCGTTGGGTAAATTGTTTGTAAAGAATACAAAAACAGATTTAGAGGAAGAGTTAATATTTTCTAATGAAAAAGTTATAGTTCCAGGAGTTTCATTTGTTCAAAAGGATAAAAATACTGATTTAGTGTATTTATCTTACTCATCACCAAAAACACCGGGGAAAACTTATTTGTATAATTTAAAGACAAAAGAAAAAAAGATGGTAAAAGAGCAAGAAATTCCATCTGGTCACAACTCTGAAGATTATATAGTTGAAAGATTAGAGTGCCCTTCACATGATGGTAGATTGGTTCCTTTAACAATTACAAGACACAAAAAAACTAAAATTGATGGATCAGCAACTTTATTACTTTATGGTTATGGGTCATATGGAAGTTCTATGTCTCCAGATTTTTCCTCAACCAAACTGAGTCTGATCAATAGAGATATTATCTGGGTTACAGCTCATATAAGAGGAGGTATGGAAAGAGGTATGAAATGGTGGAAAGAGGGAAAGCTTTTAAATAAAAAAAATACTTTTGAAGATTACATTGCTGTAGCGAAATTTTTGATTGCAAGCAACTATACGTCCAAAAAAAAAATAATAGGTATGGGTGGTTCTGCTGGTGGATTATTGATGGGTGCGGTTATGAATCAAGAACCTGAATTATTCCTTGGTATAGTTATGGCAGTTCCTTTCGTAGATTCTTTAACCACAAATTTAGATCATTCATTACCTTTAACTGTAGGTGAGTTTGATGAATTTGGTAACGCCAAAAAAGACAAAAAACATTTTGATTATATTTTTTCCTACGCGCCTTACAATAATATTAGAAAAACAGATTATCCTCATATTTTAATAACCACTAGCTTAAGTGATAATAGAGTTTTATTTGATGAACCTGCAAAGTTTACTGCTAAACTCCGAGACTACAAAACTGATAATAATCTTCTCTTACTTAAAACTGAAATGAATGCAGGTCACGGCGGGAAATCTGGAAGAGATGGAGCTATAGAGGAAATAGCGTTTGATTATGCATTTATATTAAAAATTTCAAAAAAAATATAATTTAGGAAGACTTGAAAATTTTAACTTTATTATTACATACATTTTGTAAGTCGCCTAATGGGGCTTACATAAATAAACTTGCTTTAAAAAGGAGGATATATGACAAGTAAGGATTTATCTATATTTAACTCACTAAGACCTTTTTCAATTGGTTTTGACGATATGTTTGATCAATTTGAAAGTATGTTGGGTAATGGAAATTTGACAATGCAATCAAATTATCCACCATACAACATTAGAAAAACTGGTAGAGACAATTATTCGATTGAAGTTGCTCTTGCTGGCTTTAATAAAAAAGATGTTGAAGTTGAGTTTGAAGATAATTTATTAACCGTAAGAACAAAACAAGTTAATAAATCTGAAGAAAAAAATGAAGATGGTGAAATTTTACACAAGGGTATTTCACAGAGGCAATTTGCTAGATCATTTACGATTGCAGATGATGTAAAAGTAAATGGAGCAGAGTTGAAAGATGGTCTTTTAACAATTGCTTGTGAAAGAATTTTACCTGATCATAAAAAGAAAAGACTTATCGAAATAAAATAAGTATTACCTTACTTGCGGGGGTTATTCCCCGCAAGAAGATCTAAAAACATCCAATTGAAACAAATCCTATTACTATAGAACTGGAATTTACCTCAAACTTCCTTTCACATGGAATGCCGTATTTTTTTGTTTTGTAAACAAGTTCAATATTTCCGTTTTCATTTTTGTAATCCTCGTCAGGATTACCTAATTCGGTTTTTAGTTCATCAGATGATTTACCAATATATTGGCTTAATTTTTTATTTTCTTTTTCAACAATAGCATCTGTTTTTTCTTTTACAGTTTGACAGCTAATTAAAAAAAAGTTTAAAAAACAAATCAGAAATAATAATTTTATTTTACGCATAAATTTAATTTACCATCATAATTGTGGCATAAATATAAACTTCCAAGTTGTATTTTGTGAATAAACTTTGATTTTATAAAGTATTTATAAAGAGAATCGAATACCAAGTATCTACTAGGGAGAATTTATGCTTGAAAAATATTTTGAATATAAAAAACATAAAACAGATTTTAAAACCGAAGTAATAGCTGGAACAACTACGTTCTTAACTATGGCTTATATAATGTTTTTAAATCCATTTATATTGTCGGGTGAATTTGCTGGACCAGAAAAAGGTTTTTTTGATTTTGGTGCAGTCTATACTGCAACAATTTTAGCAACAGCTCTTGCATGTTTTATTATGGCCTTTTATGGAAAAACTTGGCCAATCGGACTTGCTCCGGGTATGGGAATTAATGCATTTGTAGCATTTGGAGTTTGTGCTGGGATGGGTTATTCACCACAGGAAGCTTTAGGAGCAGTATTGGTAGCTGGTGTATTGTTTTTAATCATATCTTTAACACCGATTAGAGCTTGGTTGATTAATTCAATTCCAAAAAGTTTGAAATTAGGAATTGGAGCAGGGATAGGATTATTTTTAGCAATAATTGGCTTACAAATTATGGAAGTGGTTGTTGATAACCCAGTTACACTAGTTCAGCTGGGAAATCTCGGAGATCCGCTTGTTTTATTAGGATGCGCAACTTTTATTGCAATAATTGTATTGGAAAAAATGAATGTTAAGGGAAATATTATTATTGGGATATTAGTTTTTAGCATTATTGCTTGGGCAACTGGACTAGCTAAATTTAATGGTCTGGCAAGCACACCACCACCAATGACTTATCTTTTTGAATTTGATTTGTCTGCTGCAATGACTGCAGGAATGTCTACTGTAATATTTACTTTATTATTCATTGACTTCTTTGATACTGCTGGAACTTTGACTTCAGTTGCTAATGTGGCTGGTAAAGTAGGTAAAGATGGTAAAGTAAAAGACATTAATAAAGCAATGTTATCTGATAGTGTAAGTACTGTTGCTGGTGCAATGATGGGAACTTCTACTGTAACAAGTTATGTAGAGTCAGGAGCTGGAGTAAAGGCTGGAGGCAAAACCGGAATGACATCATTGGTGATTGGAATACTGTTTTTAGCATGTATATTTTTTGCTCCACTTGCTACTAGTTTACCAAAACAAATTGATGGTGCAGCTTTACTTTTTGTGTCAGTTCTTTTTATAAGAAATATTACAGATATAGAATGGAACGATATTTCAGAGTCTGCGCCTGCGATACTTGCTATGATTTCAATGCCATTAACCTATAGTATAAGTAACGGTATAGCTTTAGCATTTGTATCTTATGCATTAATAAAATTATTTACTGGTAAGTTTTCTAAAACATCTCCAGCAATATGGCTTATTGCAATACTCAGTGTGATAAGTTTTGTTGTTGCCTAAAATAACTTTCAGGGCTGATTTTTAATCAGCCCTGTTTTTTTTCTTTAAAATTTCTTCAATAGGAATTTCCTCATAATGCTCTGTGGGTTGAACAATCCAAGGATCAGAGTCTAATCTAACAGGACAAAAATCTGGTTCAAAAGTAGATGATTTTTTTTTCCATAAACATGCTGTTTTTACCTCTTTTATAAATTTTTTTGTAGGACCATACTCTTTTAACCATTCAATGCTTTTATTAAGTGTCAAGCCTGTATCAGAAAGATCGTCAATTAATAATACTTTACTAAAATCTTCCTCTTTTGCTAAAGAGCTGATTTCTCGAGCAAACATCAATTCTCCTTGATGATCTTCTTGACCTTTACCAGAATAACTTTGAATAACAATATAAGCTATTGGCAATTTAAAAATTCTAGACAGGATATCAATGATAGGTGCTGCACCCCTCATAATTCCGACAAGAACTGTTGGTTTATAGCTCTTATGAATTTGAATTGCTAATTGCTCTACAATTTTAGTATATTCGTTAAAACTAATGATTAATTTATCTGCCATAAAATTTTTTATCATATTAAAAAAATTAAAAAAGATTAAAAAGTAATAATGAAAATATTTGATTGTTTTATGTATTTTGATGAAGATTTAATTCTAGATTTGAGATTAAATTATCTAGATAAATATGTAGATTATTTTGTTGTAGTAGAGTCAAAATTTAATCATAACGGAGAGAGAAGAGAGCCATGTTTTAACATCAATAAGTTTGAAAAATTTAAAGAAAAAATAATTTATTTACTTGTGAATGATGTAGGAAATAATTTCCATAAAATTCATGAACAAGACGACAAAAATAAGGTTGCAGGAAAAAATTTAATGAATGCAGTTATAAGAGAAAATTACCAAAGAAATTTTATTATTAATGGTTTAAGTAAAGCGGAGGATGAGGACTGGATCATTATTTCAGATTTAGATGAAATACCAAATTTGGAGGTAAACAATCTTAAAGATAGCAAGAATAAGTTCGTTTTTTTTAATCAACTTATGATTTATTATAAACTAAACCTGTATTTACAAGATTTTCCGTGGGTTGGATCAAAGGCTTGCAAAAAAAAATACTTAAAATCCCCACAGTGGTTAAGAAATATTAAAGATAGAATATATCCATGGTGGAGATTGGATATTTTATTTTCTGAAAAAAAATTTAGTGACATAAAATTATACCAAAATGGAGGTTGGCATTTTTCATATATCAAAAATCCAAAAGATATTGAAAAAAAATTGAAATCTTATTTGCATCATACTGAATATGAATTAAATCCAATCAAATCTAATAAAATTTCTGAACTTATTAGAGAAAGAAAAACGGTATATAATTTAAAAGTAGATATGCGTTCAAATAAATTTCAAGAGGGGAATTTACTCCAAAAACTTAATATGAATCTACTCCCAAGTTATGTAAATGAAAATTTAGATAAATATTTAGAATGGATTGAAAAATGAGCAAAGGCTTTATTGTTTGCGTTTACGAAAAAATTGAAGATGAAAGTTTGTTAAAAAATTACGCGGTTGAGGCAAAAAAAGCTGTTGAAAAATTTGGTGGAAAATTTTTAATCAGAGGAGGTGATAAAATAACCACTGAAGGTAAAGAATTTTTAAGAACAGCAGTTATTGAGTTTTCATCTTTTGATGTAGCAAAAAATTTTTTTTACTCTAATGAATATCAATCAGCTCATACAATATTAAAAGATACAGTGATTAGACATCATCAAATAATTAAAGGAAATTAATACTGTATTGGCTCAGGATCAATACTCCTCCACAAGTACCATGTGGCAACTGAGCAATATGGTGAAAATCTTTTTTGAAGTAAATTTACAAATTTTTCAGGGGGCAGGTATTTCTTTTTATAATTTTTTGAGATTGCTCTAAGAAGTCCAATATCTTGCACTGGCCATATATCAGATCTGTTATAGGTAAAAAGTAATATCATTTCTGCAGACCAACGTCCTATTTGTCTTAAATTAGATAAGTATTCGATTGCTTCCTCATCAGTCATCTTTTCAATTAACTTTGGATTAAAAGACTTTTCAAGTACTCTTTCTGCCAAACTTTTTATACCTAAAACTTTCTGGCGACTTAAACCACAACTTTTAAGCTGTGCGAAGGATAATTTTGAGACTTTTTTAGCATTAATTTTGTTATTACATTTTTTTTTAAATTTTAGAAAAACTGAATTAGCTGCAGCGACACTGATTTGTTGACCAATGATACTTTTGCATAATGAGAAAAAAATATCGCGTCTAGATGTTAAAATAGTTTCATTTGGACTTTGATATATCTTAATTAATTTACCCATTATTTTATCTTTTTTAGAGATATGCCTTTTGGCTTTATTCCAATACTTTGGAACTTTAGTCATTAATTGTTTTTGAGGTTATAATTTTCTTGTTATAAATCTCCCGTCTAAAGATAATCAATGTTGAAATGATTACTAAAAAGGCCCCAATCAATGTTTTAATTGTTGGTACTTCTCCCCAAATAAAATATCCAAAAATTATTGCAAATACTAAAGCCAAATACTTTAATGGTGTCACAAGAGAAACTTCTGAATATTTGTACGATTGACTTAGCCACAAATTTGCAACGCCACCAAAAATGCCAATCAAAGAGAGTAAAACTAGATGATTTAAACTTGGCATTACCCAGCCTTGTGGAATAGTTAAAAAACTTAATAAAGTTATTGAAAGTGAAAAATAAAAAGAAATTAACCACACTGGTTCTGTTGTAGAAAGTTGTCTTATAGTTATTGCAACATAAGAAAGGCCTAAACAAAAAATTATTGGAAAAATGTAATAAATATTTAGCTCACTTATTCCTGGTTCTGTAATAATTAGTATTCCAATAAATCCTACAATAACTGCCAACCATCTAAAAATTCCTACTTTTTCACTTAGTAAGAATATCGAAAAAATAGTTGTAAATATTGGTGCAGCAAAAGATATACTTACCACGGTTGCTAATGGGAGTTCTCTTAATGCTATAAAAATTGCAACTAACGCAATCAATCCAGAACAACATCTTAACATATGCAATCCTGGCCTTTTAGTTTCATAGAAATTATGAAGACGTTCTCTTGGAATTACAAAAAAATAAAAAATAATACCAAAAAAACCTCTAAAAAATAATACTTGGCCTATTGGATAGTCTACTGACCATTTTACTATGACATCCATTAAAGAAAATGCACAAATGGACATAAACATGTACAAAAAACCTAATTGATTTTTACTAAGCATATGAATAATTTGTAAATTAATTTAAATCTTAATCAATGGAAATAGCTGTTTTAGCACTTGGATGTTTTTGGGGACCTGAAATAAAATTTAGTAAAATTAATGGTATTATCAAAACAGAAGTTGGTTATTGCGGTGGCAATAGTCCGACAACCACTTATAAAGAAGTTTGTACAGGTGAAACAAATCACGCAGAGGTAGTTAAATTAGAATATGATGAAAAAGTTATTTCTTATGAAAAAATAATCAAAATTTTCTTCGAAATCCATGATCCGACTACATTAAATGCTCAAGGGCCTGACATAGGAACACAATACCGTAGTGAAATATTTTTTCTTAACGATAATCAAAAACAAATAGCTGAAAAAGTACTTAAAGATTTTAATGAAAGATTATCAGGCAAAGTTGTCACAAAAATTTCTCTTTTAAAAAATTATTGTCCAGCTGAAGAATATCATCAAAAATATTTAGAAAAAAGATAAATGTCATTAGTTGATACTGAGTGGTTAGAAAAAAATATTAATGATGTTAAAATAATTGATTGCTCCTGGCATATGCCGCAAACTAATCGAGATGGACATGAAGAATATAAGAAAAAGCATATTCCTAACACAATTTTTTTTGATCTAGATGAAAATTCAAATAGAGAAAGTGATTTGCCACATATGTTGGTTGATCTAGTTAGTTGGGAAAAAATAGTATCAAACATGGGTATTAATAATAAGGATAAAATAATTATTTACGATAACTCTGATGTTATTAGTTCTTGCCGTTGTTGGTTTAATTTTATTTATTTTGGACATGATCCTAAATTAGTACATGTCTTAAATGGTGGATTTCAAAAATGGTTGACAGAAAAAAGGGTAACCACAGATGAATTAATGAATATTCAGAAATCTGAATATAGAGGTTATGAAAAAAAAAATTTAGTGAAAAATAAAAAATTGATTAATGAAAATATTAGTCAAAAAGAATTTAAAGTTATTGACGCAAGGAGTAAAGAAAGATTTGAAGGAAAGGTCGCAGAACCCAGAAAAGGTTTAAGAAGTGGAAAGATAGCTAACTCATTTTGTATTCCATTTAATGAGTGTTTAAATAAGGATAGAACTTTTAAGAATAAGGAAAAACTAAAAAATGTTTTCAAAACTTGCATAAAAAATATTAATGATGAAAATATAGTTTTTTCATGTGGTTCAGGTGTTACCGCGTGTGTTTTGGCACTAGCTTATTCCTTAATAAATGATAAATATCATCCCTGTATTTATGATGGCTCATGGGCTGAATACGGTTTAATTTAAATATGAAAAGATCTACAAAAACTATTTCAATAATTTTGGTTTTTTTTCTTATTATAGCAGTTGTAATAATTGGAAGAACCATGGTAGGAAACCATTTTAAGAAAAAATTTAGTAAAATACCTCCTCCTGGAATAATTGTAACTGATGTAACTGAAAAAGAATTTTTTGAGAAAATAGAAACATTTGGCACAGCAATTTCCAAAAGATCCAAAACTTTTAAAATTAAAAAAGATGATTTAATTGAAGATTTAAAATTAAAAAATTTTGTTAAAAAAGGGGATATATTAATCAAATTAAAAAGTGGAAACATTCTTGCACCATTTAGTGGAGTTCTTGGATACACGGGCCTTACAGAGGATATATTAGTATCAAATAATATATTCATCATTACTCTCGACGATAATTCAACTATATACTCTGATATTAAAATCCCTGAAAACTATTCTTCATCAATTAAAAAAGGTCTTCCAGTTAGTGTAAAATTGTCAAGTTTTAAAGATAAATCTTTCCCGGGTGAAGTAGATTTTGTTTCAAGTAGAATTAATGCTGATACAAGGAGTCTGCTATCAAGAATAAAAGTAAATAATGACAAATTAGAATTAATTTCAGGGTCATTATTAGAAGTAAGCGTAAAATTTAACTCCAGAAATTCGTTAAGCGTCCCTGACACAAGCGTCATGATTGAGGGAGATAAATCATACGTTTATAAAATTAATGGAGATAATATTGCTAATAAAACTGAAGTAAAAACAGGTCTAAGAAGCAATAAAAATATTGAAATAATCTCTGGTCTAAAAAAGGGAGATATAATTGCTGCCGAAGGTTTAAAAAAGGTAAGACCTAGAGGAAAAATAAAACCTATTAAAGAATAAATGTTTATTACAGAACTAAGCATAAAAAGACCAACGGTATCTTGGGTAATGTCTCTTATTTTAATTATTTTTGGTTTATTTGTTTTTTGGAAATTACCAGTTAGAGAGTTACCAAATGGTATACAGCCACCAGTTGTTCAGGTTCAGGTTGATTATAAATCTGCATCAGCATCAATAGTTGATCAGGAAGTTACTCAAGTTGTTGAAGATGTGATTGGAGGAGCTGAAGGAATTAAAAATATTGACTCAAAATCTGAAAATGGAAGAAGTACTATAAATGTAGAGTTTGATACTAGTATCAATTTAGATAATGCTGCTAATGATATTAGGGAGAGGGTTGCACGTGTGGTTGACAATTTGCCAGCAGAATCAGACCCACCTCAAATCCTTAAAAGAGCGGCAGGTTTTACAACTACCATGTGGCTATCTTTATCTTCATCAACATGGAGTGATCTTGAATTAGGTGACTATGCAGAAAGATATTTGGTTGATCAATTCTCAAGTGTAAAAAACGTTGGAAGAATAAGAGTTGGAGGATTAAGAGAATTAAGTATTAGAGTCTGGATTGATCCAATTAAACTTGCTGCAAATGATTTAACTATAAAAGAAGTAGAAACTGCAATGCGTGGTGAAAACATAAGTTTACCTGCAGGAACTCTTGAAGCAGATAATATAGATCTTACTTTAAATTTAGATAAATCTTACAATGACATAAATACTATTAAGCAACTTCCAATCAAAAAATTAGATAATCGAGTAATTTTACTATCTGATGTTGCCAATATAGAATTTGGTCCAGTTTCAGAAAAAACTCTGTTTAAAGCACAAACTAAAGATCAAATTAACCTTAAAACAGTAGGAATTGGAATTTATGCGAGAAGTGGAGCCTCTACAGTTGAGCTCTCAAATGATATTAAGAAAAAATTAATTGAAGTTAAGAAATCATTGCCAGAAGAGTTAGATCTAAGAGTTTCATTTGATAGAGCAAATTACGTAGAAGCAGCTATTGAGGAGGTTTATAAAACCTTAATTATAGCATTTGTTTTAGTTGTTCTAATAATTTATCTATTTTTAGGTAATCTTAAAGCAGTGATTGTTCCAGCAATAGCACTACCAGTAAGCTTAATAGCATCTTTTTTAGGTTTATATATTTTTGGGCTTTCAATAAATATTTTTGTTTTGCTAAGTTTCATTTTAGCAATTGGAATAATTACTGATGACTCGGTTATAATGACGGACGCAATTTATAGAAGAATAGAAAATGGTGAAACGCCACTTGTTGCTGCTTTTGAAGGCTCTAAGCAAATCTCATTTGCAATTATAGCCACTACATTGATTTTAGTAGCAGTTTTTTTACCACTTATTTTTATAGAAGGAATTTCAGGGACATTATTTAGAGAAACAGCAATCGCATTATCATTTTCAATAGTTGTGTCCTCATTTGTGGCATTAACTTTATCTCCAATGCTGGCTAGTAAATTTTTAAGAAAAAAAACATCTAAAAAAATTTTTATACAAAAATTTGAAAAAATTTTTTTAAATTTTTCAAATTTCTACAAAGAAACTTTAGAAATTATTGTGCACAAAACTAATTATGTTACAGTTTTCATAGTTTTCATAATTGTTTCCTCAATATTGATATTTAATTTTTCAAAAAAAGAGCTTTTGCCAATGGAAGATCGTGGTGCATATCTAATAATTGGTGCAACTGATGAGGGAAGTTCTTTTGAATACACACAAGAACAGGCACAAAAAGTTGAAGCAAGGCTAATCCCTCTATTACAAGCAGAAGATAGCCCCTACTCAAGGTTCATTATGAGAGTACCAGGGTTTGGAAACTCTGCAAACTCTTACAATAGTTTCATAATAATTGCTTTATTAGACGACTGGGGTAATAGATCGAAAGGGCAACAAGTTATTTTAAGAGAAGCAATTGGAAAAATAGTGACTCTTCCACAAGCACTAGCGTTTCCTATTTCCCCTCAGTCAATTAGGGTTTCAAATTATAATAAACCAGTCCAAATGGTAATTTACGGAAATACATATGAAGAACTAGAGGAAATACAAAAAAAAATAATTCAAAAACTTAGGTCTAATAAAGATCTTTCTAGAATTGAGTCTGACTACAACCGAAATAAACCAGAAGTTAAATTGATCATTAATAAAAATAAAGCAAAAGATTTAGGTGTTTCAACAAAATCTATAGGAGAAACACTTGAAACACTTTATGGTGGAAAAAAAGTAACAACATTTAACAAACTAGGAAAAGAATATCCAATAATTGTTCAACAATATTTATCAGATAGAAGAAATAAAGAAGGTGTTTCTAAAATATTTGTACGCTCTGAGACAAGTGGTAGACTAATTTCACTTGCAAACCTTGTAGGTTTTAAAGAAGAGGGCTCTGCTAAAGAACTTTCGAGATACAATAGACAAAGAGCAATAACAATATCAGCAAATATTAGTGAGAATTATACTTTAACAGAGGCGATTAAATTTTTTGAAAGCATTATGAAAGATTTAGCACCTAAAAATCAAATTACATGGAAAGGTAAATCTGAAGAAATAAAAGAAACTAGCAATGAATTATTTGTAATTTTTGCTTTAGCATTACTTACAGCATATTTAGTAATGGCAGCAACCTTCAATTCTTTCATTCATCCTTTTATAATTATTTTAACTGTACCTTTAGCGATATTTGGAGGTTTAGTTTTTATTTTATTTCTCAACAGTTCAGTAAACATTTTTTCTCAAATAGCATTAATAATACTTATTGGTATCTCGACAAAAAATAGTATTTTAATTGTCGATTATGCAAACCGAATTAGAACAACCGGAAAAAATATTGACGTAGCTGTTAAGGAAGCTTGTGCGGTAAGGTTTAGACCTATCATTATGACGTCACTTAGTACAATGATTGCAATGATACCATTAGTAATAGGAAATATTGGTCCTGGCGCTGGTGAAGGTTCAAGATTAGCTGTAGGCTCTACTATTTTAGGTGGAATGATAATTTCAACATTTTTTACTTTATACGTCACACCTTCGATGTATTTAGCATTAGCAAAAAATACAAAAAGAATTGATATTGTTGATTTAAAATTAAAAGAAGAACTATCTAAAAAATAATATATTTTTTTTTATTTAGAGAACCTCTACATTCAAATAATTGTTTTTTATAAATATCAGATTGCTTTTGAACCTTTTTAGCTAATCCAATAACTTTTTTATTATCTTTATAATATTTATAGTTTCCCCAGCCTTCATGATAAGCAACATATTGTTTAAACGCATCTTTTTTCGAAATTTTTAAAATTGTCTCTGTTTTGTTTGTATACCATCCAATAAAATCAACACTATCCTTGTATCTCGTTCTTACAGCAAATTTATTTCCTGTTTCTTTTTTATATTGTTCCCAAGTACCTTTAACGGCTTGAGAATAACCAAATGAGCTTGAAGGTCTTCTAAAAGGTATAACCTTGAAAATTTTTTTTCTTTGTGGTTTTGCTAGCCAATCAAAATTCGACTCCATTCTAATTATAGCTAATTGAATATATATAGGTGTACCCCATTTTTGCTCAGCCTTTTTAGAGTGTTTATACCAGAGATATCTTTCGTCAAATATTAAACAACTATTTGCCGTGTTAGTAGGGATTGAAGAGCATCCAGTCAATAAAAATAAAATTAAAATAATAAGTTTATTTTTTAAATAACCCATATTTATTTATAATTTTCTTTATAAAGATTACAATAACTACACCAAATAAATTTCCAA
>CACORY010000012.1 GCA_902629695.1 uncultured Pelagibacteraceae bacterium
GGTAAATTTATAAGTTTAGAGGATAATTTTTACTTAAATACTGACGAAATTAAATTAATTAATGAACTGAAAACACAGATTAGTAATTATAATTGTATTCAATTATTATCAAATGATGCCGCCTTATACTATTTACTGAGAAAAAAAAGTTGTACAAAATACTATTATGTATGGAGCGCTACATCTAATAATTCTCAAAAAAAATTGATTGGAGAGCTTGAAAATACCAAAATGATAATTGAAGGTGGTCCAAGAAATAATTGGGATTTACCATTAAATAAAAAACTACATCTAGTTTACAATGAACTAGATAATAATTTTTATGAGTTTCAAAAAATTAAGGAATGGAGAGTCTTCTTAAGACAACAATAAGTCTAAATCTTTTTTTATATTGTATGAAACATTTATATTTTTTTTTAAATTAGATTTGAATCTATTTAGTTTGTTTTCTCCTGGATAAACTATATTCTTAACACTTTTGATTTTAGGCAATTTTTTTACAATTTTAATATTTTTTTTGATTCTTACTTTATAATTTTTTACAAATAAATTTGACTTAAAAACAATAAATAAATGTCCAATATTTTGAGGACCAGTAAAATCATCAAATGGATCTTTAACTTTACCAGCATGATTTCCACCAGTTAAGACTCCACTTAATATATCTACCATCCATGCTAAGCCAGATCCTCTGTATCCTGCGATTGGTAATTGGACTCCTTCAAGTGCTTTTTTTGGATCTGTAGTTGGTTTTCCATTTTTGTCTAAGGCAACACCTTGAGGAATTTTTTTATTATTTCTTGCTGCGACTCTAATTTTTCCTCTATTTATCATTGAAATTGAGGTATCCAAAATAAATGGTGCTTTATAACCTGACGGAGTTCCAAAACAGATTGGATTAGTGCCAAACAAGCTTTTTAATGATCCATGAGGCGCAACAGCTGGAGGTGCATTCGTATAAATCATTGTTATCAAATTTTTTTTTACTGCTTGTTCTGCGTAGTAACCTGATAGCCCATAGTGACCACTATTTTTTACCGCAACAAGTCCAATTCCTGTTTTTTTTGCATTTTCAATAGATTGTTTTATAGCCAAATCAGCTGCAACAAAACCAATACTATCATTTGCATCTATTAGGGAAATTGACTTAGAAATTTTCTTGATCTTAATTTTAGGTTTAGGATTTATAACTTTTTTTTTTATTCGATCACAATACATTTTAAGTCTAGATAGTCCATGACCGTATGCACCAACTAGTTCAGCATTTATTAAGGCGTCAGTTGAGATTTTTGCATGAGATTTACTAAGTCCGTAATTTGTAAAAATTTTATTAACAATTTTACTTAGTTCAACTTTATTCATTCTAGTTGTTTTGTATCAATTTATATTTAAGATAAGCAATATTTTATCAATTAATTAAATTAATGATACATAATAAAAAATTGAAATGATTAGATATAAAAATTTTTTTATAGGTTTATTAATTCTTGCTTTTATTTTTCAAATATTAAAATTTTATACTTTTTATGAGGAATATTCAGATTGGCAATATGGAGATTGGTTAATCAATTATCAGGGAGGATTTATAAGAAGAGGATTAATAGGTGAATTATTATTTAAGATTCATTATTTCTTATCAATAAATTTAGATATTTTGGTTTTTTGTTTTGTAGTCTTTTTATATTCAATCTTATTAATTTTACTAACTAAATCTGTTAAATATTTAGAAACTTCTAAAATTGATACATTAATATTTCTATCACCAGGTTTTTTCTTATATCCAATAATGAATTCAGAAGTAATTGGAAGAAAAGAAATCTTATTATTTGTAATATTAGGATCTTTTGTTTTTTTGGAAAAATATCTTAAAGATAAATATTTGTTATTAATAACTTTAATTTCAATTTTAGTAATAAGCTTAACTCATACTGGACTATTATTTTACTCTCAATATTTAGTGTTTCTTTATTTTGTAATTAGTTTAAGTCGAAATAAAAAAATATCTTTTTATGAAATCCTTATCATAGCAATATATCTATTAGTTTTATTTTTATTTCTTTCTTCATCTGAAAGTTCAAAATCACAAGTTTTAGAAATTTGCAATTCCATAAAAGATTTCGTTAAAAATGATTGTGTTAATAGAGGTCAATTTTTTTGGCTCTATAGGCCAGTGACAGAATATTTTGATGTAAAATTAACATTAAATTTAGAAAGTTATTTTTTTATTTATTCATTATCATTATTTTTAGTTTTTATATTTATTTCAATAAAATTATATTTTTCTAAATTAAAATCTAGTAATAATTTCCTAGACACATTAAATCCATTTGTTATTTTTCTTTTATTATTTGTTTTAACTATTCCAATTTATATTGCTGGTATTGATTGGGGCAGATATATTTCAATGTCATTTTTTTCGACATATTTTATATATATTTATTTGATAAAACAAAAAATGATTTTTTTTAATTTTAAAAATTCTTTTTTTAAAAAAAGAATATCGAAAAACTTATTTTTTATTTTTGTTTTTATCTATGCTTTTACATGGACTTTTCCTTTTTATGGAGCTAATAGTTTTAAATTTACTTTAAAAAAACCTTTAGTTTCGGCTCTTAAAATTATAAATAATTGAATTTAAATTCAAAAATATGAATACAAAAAATGATATTAATTATGATGGATGGGAACTAAAATATTTTGATTTATCAAAAAAGTTTAGAAAATATCAATTTGATTTAATAAAAAGATATATTTCTGGAAATGTTGCTGAAATAGGTCCTGGGAATGGGATAATTTTAGAGTATTATTTAGATCGTTGTGAAACTTTAGATTTATTTGAACCTGATAAAGATCTATTTTTAAATCTAAGAAATAAATTTTCTGGTTCTAAAAAAATATCTATTCAAAATAAAGAATTAGAATTATCTAATGAGATATATGATACAATTCTTTATTTAGATGTTCTTGAACATATAGAGGACCATGAAAAAGAAATTTTAAAAGCTTTTGGTTCCCTTAAAAAAAATGGTTATTTAGTAATAAATGTTCCTGCTTTTCAATTCCTATATTCAGATTTTGATAAACATGTAGGTCATTATAGAAGATATTCAAAAAAAGATATTAACAAGATTTTGTTAAATAATAATTTAAATCCAATTAGTTTGAAATATTATGATTCTATTGGTTTCTTGTTGTCTCTTTTTTCAAAAATAACATTTTCAAATTATAAAAAAAATTTTGAAAATAAGATTAGGATTTGGGACACTCTTATTTCTATTTCGAAAATTATAGATATAATCTCTTTTAATCTATTTGGTAAATCTCTTTTAATAATTATTAAAAAATAATCAAATTATTGTTATCCTTTGCCTCTCCAAGGTATAGTTTTTTCAATTATTTTTCTTAAAGTAACATCAAATAAAAGACCAAGCATACCCATTATAAATATTGTGATCCAGATAACTTCATATTGAAAGTATTTTTTTGCAACATTTTCAACAAATCCTATCCCAGTTGTGCCCGCTAAAAATTCAGCAGCAACTAAAGTTCCCCAGCACATACCCACAGCAACTCTTATACCTGTTAAAATTTCTGGCAATGAATTAGGAAAAATGACATATCTAAGAATTTGTTTTTTTGAAGCTCCTAAAGAATGTGCAGCATGAATTTTAGATAATTGAGTACCAGAGGCTCCAGCTCTTGCAGAAATAATCATTATTGATAATGAAACCATAAACAACAAGAAAACTTTTCCGGTATTATCAATTCCTAAAACAGAAATTATAAGAGGTGCCCATGCTAAAGGTGGAACAGGTCTATAAAGTTCAATAAGTGGATCAAAAAAACCTTTTGCAAATCTATTAAGTCCCATAAATAAACCTAATGGTACTCCAATTAAAATTCCAAAAATAAGCCCTAAAAATACCCTTAAAAAAGAGTCCCAGATATGACCATATGGAACAGGAATTTTGAATAATTTAAAATCACCAGTTACAATTTTTAAAACATTTCCTTTAAAATTTTGTTTTACGACACCGTCAGCACTGTGCACCGGATATTCTCCTGGTAAGATATCAGCAATCCAATCAGGTAAAATAAATCCAATTATTTTACTTACGTCCATCATATCAATCCAAAGAAGAGGTATATTTTTGTAACCTACACTTGGTTTAGACATTAAAATAAACTTATTCAATGTATCTGATGGTTTTGGTAACCATCTTCCTGAACCTTGCTCAGAACAGCTAGTTCCACTAGAAACAATAGTTCCAGCAGGAAATAAAAGTATATCAATTAATCTAAGCCCACCTTGTTCAGATTTCTGCAAGTTATCAAATTTAACAATTGCATTTTGCATTCCGTTTAAGGCGTTGGGCGGATAAATACTAGCAAACTCAATTCTTCTTGCTATTTTAACTATATTTTTCGCATAATTTGAGGCAACCTCCTCATTATCACTTAGATTCTTTCTATATGTCTTAATTTCGTCTTTTAATTCTTTTATTGAAGTTTTAAATTGAGGGTTATGATTTCTTAACTTAAAAAATTCCTCATCAATAATTTTAAGTTCTTCTGCAGCAGCACTAAATTTTAAACCTTTTTTTGTTGCCGCTATTAATGGGACTTCAATTGTATTTTCAATTGAGCCTGTCCCTGAATCTATTTTTGTTATACCCCAGTCACCTTGCTCTTTTACTGCTTGAAGCCTTGTATTTAACTCTTCTTCGGTTTCAAAGGGATAATCTGTTTTTTTGAAGTTTTCCGATAAAAGATTTATTTTACCAGTAATTTCGTTTAATTTTTGCTTTGTTTCTATTTCAATTAAGTCTTCATTTGTTAGTAAGGGAATAAGTCTTTTAGTTTCATCAATAAATCCAACTAAATTAATTTTTTGCTGGTTAGTTAAATTAGTTGAACTTTGGACCTCAGCGGTAATTTTTTGAAGATTTTTATTCTCAATTTTGATGATCGAAGTACTTTTAAATTCTCTTTCTTCAATAGGAAATTGATATTTTAAACCAAGCAGTGCCTCATTTACTTTTGCAACTTGACATAATTCATTTGCTGAATTTGGATAAAAACCTTTAGCAATATCCCAAGAATAATAAAGCCAAATTAATAAGATAGCACCACTACCTACAATTATCCAGTGTGTGCCTCCTTTAGCTCTTTCAGGATTTCCAAAAACTGCATCAACTTTTTCAGTTTTAATTAATCTTCTTCCGTAAAGAATACATCCGATTATTAATACTATGATAAGTATGGTGATAAATTGGGTGAACATTTAATTTTCTTTCCCCATAATTTCTTCTTCCATGTTCCAAATCATAGATAAAATTTCTTCTCTTTTTGATGAAAATTCTTTATTTTTTTTTATTTCTCTTAAATCTTCTTTTAAGCCCATTTCTGCAAAAGGAAGTTTATATTCTTTATGAATTCTACCTGGTCTAGGTGCCATAACATATAATCTTTCACCAAGTAATAAAGCCTCTTCTACAGAGTGTGTTATTAGAATAATTGTTTTACCTGTTTCTTTCCAAATTTTTAGAACTAATGATTGCATTTTTTCTCTAGTCAAAGCATCTAATGCTCCCAATGGTTCATCCATTAAAATTAAATCAGGATCATTAATTAAGCATCTTGCTAAAGCTACTCTCTGCTGCATACCACCTGATAATTGATAAGTAGGAGTATTACCAAATCCTTTTAATCCTACAATTTCTAACCACTCCTCAACTTTTTTTGCAGTTTCAATTGGATTTTTTTTTTTCATCCTCAATCCAAAGTTCACATTTTCTGCAACAGTCAACCATTCAAATAAAGCACCCTGTTGAAATACCATACCTCTATCTACTCCAGGCCCATTGATTTCATTATTTCCCAAAGTGATGTTTCCTGATGTTGGTCTGATAAAACCAGCTGCAATATTTAATAAAGTAGTTTTCCCACAACCAGATGGGCCCAAAACTGTTAAAAGTTCACCTTTTTTAATTGTGAAATTTAAATCTTTTAATGCATGAACAGTTTCTCCCTTGGGAGATTTAAAGACCATGTTTAAATTTTGAGAAATAAGATCACTCATAAAAAGACTTTATATTAGAATTTTTAAAAAAAAATAGGCACCAATTCAAAAAATTGGCGCCTATTTAATTCTATTTAACCTTCAAATTACAAAGGTAAGAAACTAGTGTCTACGTTTCCTCTTGGTGTTCCCATTCCTTTTAAGAATGCATCAAGATTTCCTTTAGTCATAGATTCTTTAGTTTCTTCTGGCGTAAGAAATTTGAAACCACTTAGAGTTTCTTTCATATCAGAAACTTTCATTTCAGAAGCTTTAGACATAGCGTTCATATCACTTTTACCATTTCTATATCTTTCATTTGCTTCATGAGTTACTTCGACAAAAGTTCTAAGCATTCCTGGATTTTCTTTCATAAACTTTGTAGTTACAGAAGTTATATCAATACCCAAGATACCAGCGTCTCTTGCTTCCTGCACAGTAAGTAATCTAGATCCAACTGCAGTTGCAGCTTTAATCGAGTTACCACCAAATAAACAAGCCATTACAACATCTCCACTTACTAGAGCTGCAGCACCTTCCTCAGGATCCATTTGAATGATATCCATTTTTTTTCTGTCTGCACCAACGACTTTCATACTTTCATCAAAAACGTATTCAGCCATTGTACCTAGTGGTACAGCAACTTTTTTACCTTCTAATTCAGTAGCGTTAGCTTTTGTGATTCCAGAAGCATTAGAAGTAACACAAGTTGTTCCTCCCATACCGTATTCCATAGCTATATCTACAAGCTTAATAGGTGCTTTAGATTTAACAGCGTTGATAAATGGAACTAATCCTTGTGAGTAAGAAATATCTATATCACCTGCTAACATAGCATCAGTCATCGCTCCACCATTTGTGAAGTTTGTCCATTTAACTGGTACACCAAGAGCTTTAGCGAAGTTTTTTTTCATCATGTCCTCTAAGTTTGGACTTGGCCATTCTAAGAAATAAGCTACTCTAACTTCTGTTGCAGCTGCGTTTGCAGTTGAGACAGATAAATTAAGAGCTACAAAGCATCCTAGAATAAAACTAATTATTTTTTTCATTTATTCCCCTTAGTTGATTATTTATATGTTCTAAGTTTAAGATTAAATCACCACTGATGTAAAACAAAAAAGTGTCTTGAATGATACACAACTTCAAGTTGTGTCAATTATTTTTGTGGTTATATAGACCTAATTAGTCTAAAGAAATCAATAAACTTAAGTTTAATAAAATTTATAAATATTATGAGCTCAGAAAAAAGAACTTCAGTTCCAAATTCATTAAATGAACATTGGATGCCTTTTACATCAAATAAAGACTTCAAAGAAAATCCTAGATTAATTGTTGAGGCTAAGGGGGTGTACCTAAAAAATCATCAAGGGAAAACACAAATTGATGCTAGCTCGGGTTTGTTTTGTAATCCTCTAGGACACGGTCGACAAGAAATCATTGATGCAATAACTAACCAATTAAAAACTTTAGATTACTGTCAACCTTTCCAACAAGGTTTTGGAGGTTCATTTGAATTAGCAAGTAGAATTGCAAAACATACTCCAGGAAATTTGAATAAAATATTTTATACAATTTGTGGATCTACTGCAGTTGAAACAGCCATCAAAATTAGTGTTGCATATCATAAATCAAGAGGTGAAGGACAACGATTTAGATTTGTCGGAAGAGAACGTGCATATCACGGTATGAATATAGGAGCAACTTCTGTTGGTGGCATGATTAATAACGTTAAAGCATATGCAAGTGTTTTAATGCCGGGTGTTGTTCATATGCGACATACACATTTAGATGAACACAAATTTGTATCGGGTCAACCTGAAACAGGCGCAGAGATTGCAAATGATTTAGAGAGGATTTGTAATAATTTTGGATCTGAAAATATTGCAGCATGTATAGTTGAACCTATTGCTGGATCTACAGGAACATTAGTTCCACCTGTTGGATATTTACAAAGATTAAGAGAGCTGTGTGATAAACATAATATACTTTTAATTTTTGATGAGGTGATTACTGGATGGGGAAGAACAGGTTCAGCATTCGGTGCACAGGAATTTGGAGTAACACCTGATATTATGACTATGGCAAAAGCTACAACCAACGGCATAGTCCCGTTTGGAGTTGTTGCTTGTAAAGAAGAAATTTATGATGCGGTAATGGATAATTCTCCAAAAGGAGCTATTGAATTATTTCACGGATATACTTATTCAGGTATACCAGTATCTGTAGCAGCCGCTTTAGCTGTACAAGATATTTTTGAAAAAGATGATATTTTCAACAGAGCAAAAGAACTAGCTCCCTATTTTCAAGAAGGATTATTTTCACTAAAAGATATCGATGTTGTGGATAACATTAGGGGTTACGGAATGATGGGTGGTATTGATATCAAAACAGATGGAAGACCAGGTAAAGCAGGTTTAGCAACTTTTAAACATTGTTATGATGCTGGAGTTAATTTTAAAGCTACTGGTGACTGTTTAATAATTGCCCCGATGTTTATCTGTGAAAAAAAACATATTGATGAAATAATTGAAAAGCTCAGAACTGGAATAACTAATTACGCAAAAAGTAAAAAAAATTAAACTTCAATAATGAGAATAGGCGTACCTAAGGAAATAAAGCCTCAAGAAAATCGAATAGGTCTTACCCCAGAAAGTGTAAATACTCTTGTAAAAGAGGGTCACGAAGTTCTAATTGAAAACAATGGAGGTTTTGAAGCTGGTTTTGAAAATGATCAATATAAAAATGCAGGTGCAAAAATTGTTAATAAAGCCTCAGATATTTTTAATGATGCAGAGATAATTGTTAAGGTGAAAGAGCCACAAAAAGTTGAGGTAGATATGATTAGAGAAAATCAAATAGTTTATACTTATTTACATTTAGCAGCGGCTAAGGAATTAACAGAGGGTTTAGTAAAATCAAAAAGTATTAATATCGCTTATGAAACTATCACAGATGATAATGGACGACTTCCCTTACTTGCACCTATGAGTGCTGTAGCAGGACGTATGTCAGTGCAAGCAGGAGCACATTGTTTAGAAAAGAATCAAAAAGGCAGAGGAGTATTATTGGGTGGAGCTCCGGGTGGGGAACCCGCAAATGTTTTAATTTTGGGTGGAGGCGTTGTAGGTGAAAATGCTGCATCTATAGCTTCTGGTATGAAAGCAAAAGTACATGTTGTAGATAAATCAGAGGAAAGACTGAAACAATTAGTTAAAATTTTTGGAAATAAAATTATTCCACAACAAAGTGATAAAATAGATTTAAAAAAGTTGGTAGCTGAGGCGGACTTAATAGTGGGAGGAGTTTTGATCCCTGGAGCGGAGGCACCTAAACTAGTAACCAAAGATATGCTCAAATTAATGAAAAGAGGCTCTGTTATTGTTGATGTTGCAATCGATCAAGGAGGCTGTGTTGAAACGAGTAAACCAACAACTTTTAATAATCCAACCTTTATAGTGGATAATGTAGTTCATTATTGTGTAGCTAACATGCCGGGTGGAGTTCCTAGAACTTCAACTATTGCGTTAAATAAAGCAACAGTTCCTTATTTGGTTAAATTAGCAAATAAAGGCTATCAAAAAGCTCTTGGTGAAGACAAAAACTTTCTAGCGGGACTAAACGTTCACAAAGGTCATGTGACTTATAAAGCTGTTGCAGATATATTTGGGCATGAATACGTTAGCGCAATAGAGGCAATTAAAAATTAATAAATTTAAATAATTATTAACAATTTTTGGATTATATTTATTAATGAAATTAAATCTTTCTTAAATGTACTTAATAATTGCGGAGTCAAAAAAACGGAGGATATTATGAAAAGTGTGCAAAAAAAAAGACATTTAGCAAAAACAATAACATGGAGAGTAATAGCTAGTTTAGACACGTTTTTAATAGCTTGGTTAATCACTGGAAAATTTGATTGGGCTGGAACCATAGCTGGGATTGAGGTACTAACTAAAATGTTTCTATATTATTTCCATGAAAGAGCATGGTATAAATTTAGTAAGTATGGCGTAACTAAATAAAAACTTCTTTATAAGAATAAAAATTAAATATTATATAGAAATGAAAAAAATTCCTAGTTCAGCTAAGGTTGTAGTTATTGGTGGAGGAGTTGTTGGATGCTCCTGCGCCTATCATTTAGCAAAATTTGGTTGGAGAGATGTTATTCTTTTAGAAAGAGATCAATTAACATCAGGAACAACTTGGCATGCAGCAGGCTTAGTAAGTCAGTTGGGTCCAACTGCAGCAGTCACAAAAATAAGAAAATATACTTTAGATTTATATAAAGAGCTTGAAAAAAAAGTCGATCATTCTGCAGGTTTAAGATTAAATGGAGCACTCTCAATTGCTCAACATAAAGGAAGATGGCAAGAACTTCAAAGACAAGCAACCACAGCACAACTTTATGATGTTGACGTAAGAATTTTAAATAAAGATCAAATTAAAAAAGACTACCCCATAATCAATACAGATGAAGTCATAGGAGGAATTTTAATGCCAGGTGATGGTGCTGCTGATCCATCAGGTGTTACTCATATGTTGGCTAAAGCAGCAAGATTAGAAGGTGCTCAAATTTTTGAGAAATCACCAGTTGAGGAAATTTTAACGAAAGATGGAAAAATTTCTGGAGTTAAAGTCAAAGGCCAAAAAATTGAATGTGAATATATTGTTTTAGCCTCAGGTATGTGGTCAAGGCAAATAGGAGAAAAGGCTGGTGTGAGTATTCCATTATACCCGGCAGAACATTTTTACATCATTACTGAACCAATTGAAAATTTATCCAAAACTTTACCAGTAGTAAGAGATTTTGATAATCGAACTTATATAAAAGAAGATGCAGGAAAAATACTCGTTGGAATTTTTGAGGGAAATTCAATTCCTGCTTGGAATAAAACTAATAAAGTTCCAGAAGATTTCTCATTTGGTGAGTTTCAAGAAAATTTTGAACATTTTGAACCTTATTTAGCATCAGCAATTAAAAGATTTCCAATTTTAGAAACTGCTGGAATAAGAAAATTTTTTTCAGGTCCAGAGTCTTTTACTCCTGATACCAACACTTTATTAGGAGAAGTGCCTGAGATTAAGAATTTTTTTGTATGTTGTGGTTTAAATAGTATTGGAATTGGTAGTGGCGGTGGTGTTGGTAAAGTTACAGCGGAGTGGTTAATGACTGGACATATTAATGAGGATATCTTTAGTTATGATATTAAAAGATTCCAAAAATTTCATTCAGAATTAGGATTTATTAAAAAAAGAATTACTGAAACTTTAGGAGATTTATATGGAATGCATTGGCCCTTTAAACAACACAAAACTTCTCGAGATATAAAAAAACTTCCACATCATGATAACTTGAAAAGTTTTGGAGCATGCTTTGGTGTATCAGGTGGATATGAAAGACCAATGTGGTTTGCCTTAGATGGAGAAGTAGCTCAATATGAATACAGTTATAATTATCAAAATTGGTATCCTTCAGCTGAGTATGAGACAAATAATACCATAAAAAACGTTGGTTTATTTGATTTAACACCCTTTTCAAAATTTGAAATAAAATCTCATAATGCTCATCAGGAACTACAAAGAATTTGTACAGCAAATATTAAAAATGAGATTGGTAAGTGCACATATACCCAAATGTTAAATGAGGATGGCGGAATAGAAACAGATTTAACAATTGTATGTATTGATGATGGGTACTTTAGAATAATAAGCTCAGCAGCAACAAGAGAAAGAGACAAATTTCACATAAAAAAATATTTAAGCAAAGAAATTGAGTTAAATGATGTAACTGATGATTATTGTGTATTCGGGTTGTTTGGGCCAAAAAGTAGGGATTTAATCAAATCAATAAGCCAAGATAATTTTGACAATCAAAGTTTTAAATTTGGTGAAGCAAAATATATATCAATTAATGGGATTAATATCTGGGCTCAACGATTATCTTATGTGGGTGAATTAGGTTATGAATTGTATGTAAAATTTGGTGATGCAAAAAAAATTTATGAAATATTAGTAGACAAAGGTAAAGACTTTAACCTTTCTAATTGCGGGATGCATTCAATGGATATTATGCGAATGGAAAGTGGATTTTTACACTGGGGCCATGACATTTCACCTGAAGAAAACCAATATCAAGCAGGATTATCTTTCGCAATAAGTAAAAATAAAAATGTTGATTTTATTGGCAAAAAAGCTTTAGAAAAAATTAAGAGAGATAGAATTAAAAATAGATTTTTAATGTTTACTTTAGAAAACAGTAATCCAGGTGAACCATTACTACTTCATGATGAGCCTATCTATTTAGAGGAAAAAATTATTGGAAGAACAACATCAGGAAACTATTCATTCAATTTCAAAAAAAATCTTATGTTTGGATATGTAGATAATGACTTTTCTAATGATGAACTGCAAAAAAAGAAATTATTTGTTGAAGTTGAAAAGCAAAAATACCCAATAAAACTTAATTTAAAACCATTAAAACAAACAAATTATAAAAATATTTAACTAATTTTTCTTCTTAAAAAAATCACAAATAAGACTGATGTAGTCATCATGATTAGGGCATAAGCAGCTGTAGGCACCATATATGTCATATCTTCAAATAATTGTGTTCCAACAAAAACTGCTAAGGTACCATTTTGTAATCCACATTCTAGAGATATACATTTTTGTTGTGCTACACCTGATGCAAAAAATTTTGCTGTGTAATAACCAATAACCATCATTATAATATTTAGTGTTAAAGCAATTGTCCCTGCTTTAGTCATAAACATTACAATACTATCCCATTCCTCTATATATATTGCTATGAAAACAACTATAAATAATCCTATTGATATCCTTTGAATAATTTTCATATTTTTTAAAATGAATTCATCTGCAAATTTTCTAACTAACATTCCAATTATTACTGGAACTGTGACTACAAAAAACATTTTTAATGATATACCAAGCATAGATATTTCTTTTTCAACATATGAAATATCAAATAAATCAATTGATAAAAAAACTATGTAAGGAACTGTTACTATGCTTATTAAACTTGCAAAAGCAGTTAAAGATATTGAAAGAGCCACATCACCATCTGCAAATTTAGTTAATACATTTGAGGTAACACCACCTGGTGCTGCTGCTATCAACATCACTCCTAAAGCAAGTTCGATTGGAGTTTTTAAGATGATTATTAATAGATATCCTATAATTGGAAGAACAATTAATTGACAAGTTAACCCAACAAAAAATTCTTTTGGATTTTGAAAAACTCTAGTGAAATCTTTTATAGTTAAAGACGCACCAAGACCCAACATTATTAAAGCTAATGCAACTGGCGCAATTGTTGTTACTACTTCCATAAACCCCTTAAGTATTCCGCACAGTTATACTAAAACATAATTTATTTTCAAGAAATTACAAGGAGATTCAAAACTTTTCGGATAAACTTTGCCTTATATCTAAAAGCTTCTGTTTGATAAGGTAAAATTTTTTTAAAATTCATAGTAGTTAAAATGTATTGTTTTTTTTCATTCATTTTAATCAAATCATTTTTTATTAAAAATTTACATTTTCTAATGATTGTTGCACGAGGAATTTGAGTCATATCAGAAATTGACATTGCACTAATACCAGTATCAGAACCAAGATTATTTAATAAAACGTTATTGGTCATAAAATAATCTAATGGTGGTTTATCACCAGGGTTTAATTCTTTTGAAACATTCAAAACCTGATTCATACAAATTGTTCCCCAAATATGAAATGTAGATAAATCTTGCATGAATTTGTGGTAACCTATGATTAAAGGTATTTGCATACGATAAAACCATCTCCAACATAATGAAAATCTTTTTTTAATTAAATTTTCAATCGATTTCGTATCAATTTTTTTTGATAAAATTTTTTCTTTATTTAGAGCTAAAGAAACTAAATAAATATATTTTGAAGAAAATTTAATTTGGTTAACTGGTTTAACATATTCAAATGCTTTTCGATCAATTATTATTTTTTTTTTGTCGCGACTTATTACTCCCTCTTTTTCAAGTTCTAAAACTTTTCTTCTAACCGTTTCTTTTGGTAAATCTAATTTTTCACAGAGTTCAGTAATACTAAATTTTTCAATTTGCAGATATGATTTTGAATAATATTCATCATACGAATAATCTATTTGCATTTGATCATAAAATTGAAGAGTTTTTTCAACTAAAGAAATGATTATCATATATTTATAGTGATCTTTGAATGCCCAATAAACATTGTTCATCCAATTCCATTGATGAATAATCCAATCTTTACTAAAATTTGAATAGTTGCCCATTATGGTCTCAAAGACCTGTTCATCATTGAGTGTCTTTGAAAAATCTATTTCTTGTAAGCTCATAGTTTTAAATAGATATATGAAACCCAAATTGGACACATGTCAACTAAATACTGACCCAGTTTGAACTTTTTTAAAATTGCTCCAATAAGGATTACATGGTTAAATTTGATATGAGCAATAAAGGCTTTGCAGAGATACAAACAAACATCGAGACCCCAAATGGTGTTAATGTTACTGAAAAGCCTTTAAAAACAGATAGAAATAGAATTAAAAGAGTTGATATTAATA
>CACORY010000013.1 GCA_902629695.1 uncultured Pelagibacteraceae bacterium
TACCATTTTTTCTTGCCCCGGCATCATTCTGATTTGTTTTTGAACTTCTGCTTGTATCTCTTGTTCAGAAACTTTTATTTTATTTTGTTCCCCAAATTCATTCAAAATTAAACCAACTTTAATTCTTTTTTTTGCTATTTCCTCAAAATTTTTTCTACTTTTCTTAGCATCTTCATCTGACATACCTTGAGAAAGAATTTTTACCTCTTCCTCAATTAAGTTTTCTGGTATTTCATTTACTTCAAATTTCTCAATTTCTTTTACAATTTGATTTTTTGAAAGTCTGTCTAAAGAATTTTTGTATTCATCATCAATTTGTTTAGAGATTAACGACTTGAGATCTTGTAAATCCTTAGCACCTAAATTTTTGGCAAACTCATCATTTATCTTTAACTCCTCAGGATTTTTTATACTTGTTATTTTACATTTAAATTTTGCTAATTTATTTACTAATTCTTTTTCTGGAAAATTTTCTGGTAATTTTGCTTCAACTATTTTTTCATCACCCTTTTTAACTCCAATTAATTGTTTATCAAAACCTTTTAAAAATAGATCCTTTCCTAAAGTTAATTGAGTATTTTTTCCTTCACCTCCTTTAAAAGATTTATCATCAACAGTTGCTGTATAATCAAAAATTACTAAGTCTTTTTCAACAGCTTTTACTTGATCTGGTGCATCTTTAAAGTTAGGTTGATTTTTTGCTATATCCTGAATTCTTTTTTCTGTTTCTTTGGGATCAATCTTAACAGTATATTCATCAAATTTTATACTTTCAATTGATTTAACATCTACCTTTGGCAATTCAGTAACTGAAAGTATATATTCTAAATCTTTATCTTCACCATAAGTTTTTAAATCAAGCTTTGGTTGACCAGCAGGTTTAATCTTATTTTCTGCTAGAGCTTTTGTTGAAGTATCTTTTAAAACTTTGTCTAAGACCTCACTAAAAACTGCTTTGCCAAATTGTCTTTTTAAAATTTCTCTTGGAACTTTTCCTGGTCTAAAACCTTTAAGATTAACCGTTCCTTTAATTTCTTCATATTTTTTATCCATATAAGAATTCATCGTTTTTTTATCGACAAAAACTTTTACGTCTTTATTGAGACCCTTTTTATTTTCTACAGTAACTTTCATATAATTTTTTTGGTAGGGCGAAAAGGACTCGAACCTTCACAGATTGCTCTATCGGTTCCTAAGACCGACGCGTCTACCAATTCCGCCATCGCCCCACAAATGTAGAAGTTTTATATATTATTGAAACTATTTGTCCAACGACAATTATTGTAAATTATATTAATTTTCCCTTATAATATTAATATGATAATTTCACCGTGTATAAGTATTTGTAAAACTGATCCGAGTTCAGGATATTGTTATGGTTGTGGAAGAAATAATCAAGAAAAAAAAATCTGGAAACTTGCAGATACAACTGATGAGTGGAAGAGAGAAAATCTAAAAATCATTAAAACTAGATTATCAGGATGGCAATTAGAAAGTTTTGAAGAGTCCTATACATATAAAATTGAAAATGGTATCTCTCTGTTTAAAAAAAATTTAAAAAATGAGTAAAACAACAATCGTATTAATTATCTATATATTAGGACTATTATTTGGAGCTCTATTTTTAGATATATGGAGTGCAGACACGAGCGTTTTAAAAGGTCTTTTAGGTCTTGGCTGGACAGCTCTTCTTTTAATAGGTTTATTTTTTGCTGAAAAACATGAAAAAAATTAAATTTTTAATTTTTTTCCTATTTATATTTTTACCTTCTCAAGCTCTTAAATCTGAAATAATCATCATGAGTGCGTGCGATGATAAACAAGACGAATTCTTGAAAAATGAATATATTCTAAATTTAAACGAATTAGTAATGACTCGAAATTATGTCTATAAAGAAAAAACCTACCAAAAATATAGATTAACAGATTTAAGTATTAAAAAATCTAATACCTATGTGAGAAATATTTATGAGGAAAATGGTAAAATTTTAACTCACAAACATGGATACCCACAATTTTACACTCAAATACTTTTTGAAAAAGGCAAACAAGAAGTTTATATGAAAACAGTTTTAAATGATGAGGAGGGAATTTCTAAGATTTCCACATGTAAAAAAATAGAAAAATTTGATAGTGAAAGTTAATTTTTTTTATTTTTTTTTGTAAAGTTTATTTTTTTTTGATTAAATCGACTTTGAGTAATGTTGCTTCTGTGTCTAGCATAAGCTTGCTTTTGTGCTTGTTTCATTGCTCTTTTTGAGGACATTTCTTAATAATTTATCTCTAAGCTTCCTATAATATTTAAATTTTTATTAGAAACAACTATTTCACCAGATGATGGACCATAATTCAGGATCTCTGATATCAATACGTAGTGTGTTACTAAAACTAAATTTTTATCACTTTTAAATTTTTTAATATATTCTTTCAATGCTTTAACCTGCTTATCCTTATTTTTAGCAAATTTAGAGCTATAAAAAGAATTTAAAAAACTATTGGTAGAAAAATTTTTAAAAGCGATTTTTGCTGTTTCTTTACATCTACACCACTCACTCGATAAAACCTTATCTATTTTAACTTTGTTATTTCTAAAAAATTCTCCAATATATTCTGCTTGTCTTTGTCCTTGTTTACTTAAATTTCTTTGAGTAGAACAATCGTTAAGATTGAAATTATCTGGATCTCCACTTCCAGGTGCATATGCATGTCGAATAAATATTAATTTTCCACCCTCTTCAAGTTGATTAATTAACTTTTTATTTAAATCCGCTTTAACTGGTGACGTTAAAGATATAAATATAATTAAAAAGAATCTTAAAAGTTTCATTTATGGATATTAGATTGAATAATTTAAACAAAACAATAGTTAATTGTAAAAAATGTCCTAGACTAGTTAAATTTGTACATAAAGTAAGTACTCAGAAAAGAAAACAAAACATAAATGAGATTTACTGGGGAAAGCCTGTTCCGGGTTTTGGAAATTTAAATTCAAAATTAGCGATAATTGGACTTGCCCCCGCGGCTCATGGAGGAACAAGAACAGGAAGAGCTTTTACTGGAGATAAATCAGGTGATTTTTTATTTAAGAGTTTATATGAGGTAGGTATTTCAAATGTTCCTCATTCGAAAAGTTTAAATGATAACTTAAGATTAAGATCTACTTATATTACAAACATACTTAAATGTGTGCCTCCTGAAGATAAACCGCTTAGTAATGAAATCTCTAATTGTTCTAATTTTTTTGATGAGGAAATATTATCTTTAAAAAAATTAAAAGTAATTGTTACATTAGGTAAAGTTGCTTTTGATAATTGTATTAAATTATATAAACAAAAATTTAATATTAAACAAAAATATATTTTTAAACATGGTAAGTCTCAACTAATGCCAAATGGTTTAATCATTTTATCAAGTTATCATCCAAGCCCGAGAAATGTTAACACTAAACTAATCTCAGATAAAATGATGGTAGATTTATTTAAAAAAGCAAAAAAACTTGCTAAGTTTTAATTGTATCACAGAAATAAGGTTTAAATTTTGAATATATATCCTCAGGAATTTTCACTGGTTTACCATCTTTGTTGACAAAAACTAAATGAACTTGTGCTTCAACTATAATATCTTCACCTTTCGTAATAATTTGGTTCATAAAGAAAGAAGTTTTAGTTATAGATTTAACAAAAGACCTAATAGTTAATTCATCCTCTAAAAAAGCTGATTTTTTATATTCAATGTTACAAGACTTGACGATTATTAATAAACCAAATTGTTCTTGAACTTTCTTATTACTAAAACCTATTGAAAAAAGAGCCTCTGTTCTTGCTCTTTCTAAGTACTTTAAATAATTAGCATAATAAACCACTCCACCAGAGTCTGTATCTTCATAATAAACTTTTAACTTATGAAAAAAATTTTCATGCATAAAAAAATTATATCAAATAATTATCTAATTTGCCGAAAAATAGATATTTTGAAAATAAGCTATAGCTTTCATTTTAGAATTATCGGTATCAGACATTATAGCTAACCCATCTAATTCATTAACATCTAAATTATGGAATTTTTTAAAATCTTCTTTGACATTTGCTTTTACAGTAACCCACTGATTGAGATTATCTTTAGTAGTAGATAAAACATTGTCTATGGACTTTTTGGTATAAGGGCTTGGTGAACTAAATCCAATTTCGTTGTTACTTGAAAAAACATAGTTGATTGCCCTATTAGAAAGCGGTGTTGCACCAGTCTTTTTTACTGCAAATACTCTGGCTGCAAAATCATGTCCTTTTTTTGTATTTTCTTTTATCCCAGATAAATCTTTTTCAACTTTCCACGTAATATTTATAAAAGGTGTCTTTTTAAGATCAATCTTCACTTCTTTTCCTAAACCAGAAGCAGCATTATCAGAAACTGATTTTAAAAAATTGCCATTTTCATTAGATCCAACCGAATAATTTGTTTTATTGTCCGCACCTCTCACCTTTCTGACCTCAAGCTGTGAAAGTTCAGCTTCGGTAAATTCAAACACTTTTATTTCACTAGCTACACCTATCTCAATAAACAAAAAAAGACTGATTAAAAGTTTTAAAATTATTTTCATAAATTTTTAAAAAAAATTGTTAATACATTATTTTGACAAAATTTAAACAATCAAAAATCAATTTCTATTCGTATATATTAATTATGAAGACAATTTCCATTTTTATTTTATTAATTTACTGGTCAATAATGATTTTTGCGCCAGTTATGTCAAAAGATGTAAAATTTGGTAGGGCCAAACTAAATCAAACTAAGATAACAGAGATAAAACCAAGAAGTTAATAGGTCGAACGACCCCCACTGATATCAAAAACTGCAGCGGTTGAGAATGTATTTTCCTCAGAAGATAACCAGCAGACTAAAGAGGTAAACTCCTCAACCTCAAGAAATCGTCCTCTTGGCACTTTTGATAGCATTCTTTGGACGTGTTCTTTGGTCATTTGGTCCAAAATTCTAGTTTTAGCACCTGCAGGAGTAACGGCATTTACTGCTATATTCTTATCCGCAAGCTCTTTTCCTAATGATTTAGTTAGTCCAATTGCTCCAGCTTTTCCAACGCTATAAGCACTAGCGTTTGCATTGCCATCTTTTCCAGCAACAGATGCCACATTTACAATTCTTCCATAATTTTTTTTGATCATATTGGGAACAATTGCTCTACAGCAGTTAAAAGTACCCATTAAATTTATATCCACTACTTTTTTCCATATTTCAATATCATATTCCCACAAAGTAGCAGTTGGACCAGTAATGCCAGCATTATTTATTAAAATATCAATATTTGTTTTTTTTAAAATTTCATTAGTGCATTCCTGTACCTCTTTAAAATTTGATACATCAATTTTATTTGAACTTAAATTAGGGTTATCTAAATCTTTGACTGCTTTATCTGTCATCTCTGAGTCCATATCCCAAATAATTACGTTAGCGCCAGAAACTAAAAATCTCTTTGCAATATCAAGACCAAATCCTTGAGCACCACCTGTTATAATTGCTGTTCTGTCTTTAAAATTATAAGTAATTTTTTTCATCTGATCATTTTTTTGCCAAAAGGAAATATACAAAAGAAGCAATTAATGCACCAATTATCCAAGAAAAAGATTGCAGAAACATTAAATTATTATTCCATATTGTAGCTGCTGAAAAAATAAAACCAATCATTAAAGAGTAAACTCCCTTTAAATGCCAGCCACGAGTATAATAATAAGCTCCATTTTCCTCTAAGGAATAAATATCTTTATTAATCAAAGTTCCTTTTTTAACATGATAATAATCAGAAATCATAACTCCAAAAAGTGGACCAAAAAAAGCTCCTATTGTATCTATGATAGATAATATTCCAATTTGGCTTAAATAAGTTAACCAAAATACTCCAACTATAAATCCTAAAATTGAAATAATAACACTAGATGATTTTATAGATAAAGATGAGGGGACAAAATTGATTAATGTGTATTGTGATGGGATAAAATTTGTAATCAAATTTGTAGACGCAGAGGCAATAATAATAAAAATAAGAGCCAAATTTGTTATTAATAAATTATCTAATTTCCCAATTATATCTGTTGGATTTGTCAAAATCCTTGATAAATTTTCAGGATCTTGTTTTAAATATGCGTCAACTCCTGAAACAATAAATAAAGCAAAAAAAGAAAAAAATATTAAATTAAATAATAAGCTCAAATTTCCTTTGTTTAATTCACTTTGACTTTTAACGTATCTTGAAAAATCTCCAAAACTTAAAATAACTATTGAAAAGTATGCAAATATTGTTCCTGCTACTGTAATCAAAGGTCCGAAATTTTCTTTATCTAAAAAATTACCTAAATCTAAAATATTCATAAAGGCCTTAGATGTAAATTTTACATCACTTAAGAGCACTGAGAAAAAAAATATTACCAGCCCAATATAAACTGAGATTGCAGAAATTCTGATAAGTTTTTTGTTAAAATTCATTCCTATGCTAAAGAGGACTGATTGGAAAATTAAAGCAACAATTATTGAAACCCAATCGATAATATTCATACCTAAAAAAAATATTAAAAAAATTTCTTGATCTAATAGCGAGGGTTCAAAAAAATATATAGTAATTCTAATAAGATATCCAAAAGCTTTTGATAAGAAGTATGTTTGTATACCAAATAAAAAAATACCAACTATTGTTCTTAATAGACCAAAATATTTGGCTCCTCTAAAACCCAATGAAGATCTTAATAGAACGACAAAAGGTAAACCAAATTTTTGAGATGGTCTACCAATCAAATTTGAGAAAAAATAAACCAATAATGAACCTAAAATTGTACCAAAAAAAACAACAAAACTATTTAAATTATAAATTACATAGAGAGAGGCAATTAAAGAAAAACCAATGACACTTTGAACATTTACACCCCAATAGCAAAATAGATCTTTCCAATTCCAATTTTTACTACTTGGATTTACAGTAACTAAATCCCAATTAATTAGAGTTTTTTTTGATTCTTGTTGACTCACTTAGACACTATAAAACTTAAATATTCTACTGTCCATATAAGAGAGTTGGTAACCAAAGTGCAATTTTAGGAAATATAATAATTAATATTAATCCAAATACTTGTAACACCATAAATTGCATCATTCCATAATATATATCTTTTAAATCCCATTCTGGTACAACTCCTTTAAGAAAATATGCTGATAAAGCAACAGGAGGAGAAAGCCAGGCGGTTTGTAGATTAACAGCTACTAATATTGCAAACCAAGTCAAATTAAATCCTAAAGCTTCTACTAGGGGTAAAATTATCGGAACAATAATCATAACAATTGGCACCCATTCTAATGGCCAACCTAATAAAAATATCATAACCATAATCATCGCTAAGATTAAATATTTATTCATTTCTAATCCTAATAAAAATTCAGTTAATAAAGTTGGTGTTCCTAATCTTGCAAAAACAGCACCAAAAAAGTTAGATGCTGCAACCAAAACCATAATTAAAGCAGTGATCTCTAATGTTTTGACCAAAGCTTCTTGTAATTTAGAAAAAGTTAATTTCTTGTAAGCTAATGAAAGAAGTAATGCACCCATTGCACCACAACCAGCTGCCTCTGTTGGAGTTGCAAAACCAAATAAAATACTTCCTAATGCTGCAAATACTAAAGCTGCTGGTGGTACTAGTCCTAAAAAAAATTCAATCCAGACATCTTTCATACTCGCTGCTCTCATATCTTCAGGAATAACAGGTCCAAGTTTAGGATTAATCATACATCTTATTGTAGTGTAGCCTGCATATAAACTTGCAAGAAGAATTCCTGGTAGAATAGCAGCAGCAAATAAATCTATTACAGGTATCTCCATTATTGGCCCCATAACAACTAACATAATACTTGGCGGAATTAGTATTCCTAAAGTTCCACCAGCTGTAATTGTCCCAGCTGCAAGTCTTACATCATAACCAGATCTATTCATAGATTTTGCAGCCATAATTCCTAGAATTGTAACTGATGCTCCGACAATACCAGTTGCCGCTGCGAATATTACAGAGACAAACAAAACAGCGTAATATAATGAACCTTTGACTTTTGCTAACATCATTTGAAATGCGGAAAATAATCTTTCCATTAATCCTGCCTGTTCCATCATAATTCCCATAAAAACAAAGAGTGGGACAGCGGCGAGAGTTTGTTCGGTCATCACCATGGAAAATTGTAGTGTCATTAAATAGAAAACTAATTTTCCAAATCCTAAATAACCAAATACAAAACCTAAAAAAATTAAAGTAAATGAAATTGGAAAACCGACAAAGATTGCAAAAAGCATTACACCAACAAGAATGAAACCTAGGATTGCTGGATCTATAAACTCAGCTATCATTTATTTTCCCCAGGCCACTCGCCTTTTTTGGCTGCCCAATAACTTTTAAATAATTCAGAGATACCTTGAATAAGTAAAAAAACTATACCAATTAATAAGCATGTTTTAATTGGCCACATATAAGGCATCCAAGTTGTATCCATGCCTCTCTCTCCCCTTTGAATTGATTCTCCAACAAATCCTATCGTCATGTATAGAAAAACAATAAGACCAGGAAAATAAAACAATAAATATAACCAAAAATCTATAAGACCTTGGTTTTTAATTTTAAAATTTCTGTATAAAAAATCTGCTCTAATATGGACTCCTCTTGAAAGAGCATAACCCGCGCCTAACATAAATAATGCTCCATATAAAAAACGGCTAATGTCATAAGCCCAAATTGTGGGAGCTAAAAATAATTTCCTTGCAAGAACTTCATAAGTCATTGCAAAAATTAACGGCATTAATATCCAGCAAACAATATTACCGATCCACTTACTAAATTTATCAATACTTGTAATTGATTTTGCCATCCATAATGGCATATCTTCAGGCATTTTTCCCGAACCACCTCGCCTCTCGGCTATCATTTCATCTGATATGTCTAGTTTACCTGGTTCGTCTACCATAAAATTGTTATTAAAAAATTAGAGCGGACTTAAAAGTCCGCTCTAATTAAATCTAGATTAATTACTGATTACTTTAATGTTGCTGCGTGAGCCATTCCCAGCTTCGCATTAGACATTTGAGCACCACTCCAGAAAGGAACAGCAATATCAGCAAATTTCTTCATCGAATTATAAACTTCGTTAAAGAATTTATTTTCTTTAGCATTCTTATTTAAAGAAGCTTTTGCTGCAGCCATATATTCTGTGAAATAATCTGAAGGCGTGTCCTCTAAAATTACTCCATGTTTGGTAGTCAGCTCTTGTAAAGCTTTTCCGTTTTCATAGATTCTGTAACTTAAAGATTTAGCTAATGAAGCATTAGCAGCAACTTCAAGAGACTTCTTCTCATGAGCACTCATAGCATTATAAGTTTTTCCAGTAATATAAAAGTCAGCATTTACGACTACTTGGTGTAAACCTTGTAAATAATAATGCTTCAATACTTTTTGGAAACCAAATGTTAAATCTGGTTTTGGACAGCACCATTCAGCAGCATCAATAGTTCCTGCTTCTAAAGCTGGTAGAATATCTCCACCACCCATAGCAACAGATGCTATACCGATGTCTTTATAAGTTTGTCCAGGAATTCCTGGAGGTGTTCTGAATTTATATTTTCTAAAGTCAGCCATATCTTTAATTGGTTTTGGAAACCAACCTAAAGCTTCTGGTCCAACTGGTTGAATCATAAATCCTTTAATGTCTCTTCCCATTTCTTTCCATAGTTGGTCGTATAATTCTTTACCACCACCATATTGGAACCATGATAAGAAAGCGATATTATCAATACCTACACCACCACCGGCTACTGGCGAACCAAATAACATAGCTGCAGGGTGATCACCTGACCAATAGTGAGTCCATGCGAAACCACAATCAATCAGACCTTTGTCAACAGCGTCTAAAGTTTCTTTTACACCAACAACAGCTCCAGCTGGAAGAATTTCAAACTTAAGAGATCCGCCTGTTAAAGTTGTTACTGTGTCAGTAAAATCTTTTAACATTTTAACTTCATCAGCTTTAGTGTTAAGAACTGTCTGACATTTTAGTGTTTTTGCTGCATTAGCACTTGATGTAAATCCAAGTACCATTACAAACGCAAACAACATCGAAATGATTTTTTTCATTGTTAATCCTCTCTCTAGTTAATTATAACGAAAGTATACAATCAGAAAAACAAAGCTGGCACAAGTGACAATTGTTAAATATGAGTGTAAAAGCTTTAAATAATATTAATTAAAAAAAGATTCAACTACTAATGGAAAATTTTGATTACATTATTATCGGAGCAGGATCAGCTGGTTGCGTTCTTGCAAATAGACTTTCTGCAAATCCATCAAATAAAGTTTTGTTAATCGAAGCTGGTGGTAAGGATAGTTACCCTTGGATACATATTCCAGTTGGATATTTTAAAACTATGCATAATCCAAAAGTTGATTGGTGTTTTAAAACTGAACCTGATGAAACAATGAATAATAGATCGATTAGATATCCTAGAGGAAAAACTTTAGGTGGAAGCTCTTCGATTAATGGACTTTTATGGATTAGAGGACAAAAAGAAGATTATGATGTATGGAGACAATTGGGTAATACAGGTTGGAATTGGGAAAATGTTTTGCCCTATTTTCTTAAGTCAGAGAATAATGAATTAGGAAAAAGTGAATTTCATAATAATAATGGCCCAATTACCGTAGCAAATAAAAAGATTAACTTAAAATTACTTGATGAATTTCAAAATGCAGCTGAAGAATATGGAATACCTAAAACAAATGACTTTAATACTGGAAATAACTTTGGCGTAGGTTTTTTTCAATTCACCACAAGTTTTAATAAAGCAGGATTGAAACTTAGATGTAGTGCTGCTAAAGGATATTTAAATCCTGTAAAAAAAAGATCTAATTTAAAAATTGTAACTAAAGCTCATGTTCAAAAAATAAATTTCGAAGGTAAGAAAGCTACAGGGGTTAATTATTTTATTGGGGAAAAAATAAATACTGTTAATGCCAATAAAGAAATAATTTTATCAGCAGGATCAATTGGATCTCCTCATATTTTACAGGTATCTGGAATTGGGGAAGCTAGCAAACTTAAAAAGTTAGGCATAAAAATTGTTCATGAGTTAAATGGTGTTGGTAAAAATTTACAGGATCATCTAATGTTTAGACCAGTTTATAAAGTCAAAAATTTAAAATCTCTCAATAGAAAAGTTGAAAGTTTATTTGGAAGATTTTTAATGGGACTTGAATATTTGGTCAATCAAAGTGGGCCTGTAACTATGGGAGCTAGTCAAGTTTGCGCGTTTGTTAAAAGTGATCCGTCGAGAGCTACTCCTAATTTACAATTCCATGTATCGCCTGTTAGCACAGATATTTTAGGTGTAACTCCGATGCATGACTTTGAAGGAATTACTCCAACTGTTGCAAATGTTAGACCTACAAGCAGGGGTGAAATCAATATAGTTAGTAATGATAGTAGAATTTATCCCAAAATTAAGATGAACTATTTATCTACTGACGATGACAGAAAAGTTGCAGCTCAGGGATTAAAAATTGTTAGAAAAATAATGTTAGAGACTGAGACATTCAAACAATATGAGCCAGAAGAATACAGGCCAGGAGTTCATATCACTGATGATGAAGAATTAGTTAAAGCAGGTTCAGATTACACTCAAACAATTTTTCATCCTGTTGGTACTTGTAAAATGGGACAGGATGATATGGCAGTTGTTGATGAAAAACTTAAAGTTAAAGGCATTCAAAACTTAAGAGTGATTGATGCTTCAATTATGCCAAACATTACTTCAGGAAATACAAATGCACCTACAATAATGATTGCAGAAAAAGGTGCTGATATGATACTTACCAATTAATGTTTGCTGATTTATTTACTGCAGAACAGTTAACCATACTTACTCAAATTATTCTTATTGATTTAGTTTTAGCTGGAGATAATGCAATTATTATAGGAATGGTTGCTTCAAAATTTCCATTAGAACAAAGAAAAAAAATAATTTTTTGGGGTATTGGTGGTGCAGTAATTCTTAGAATTATTTTAACATTACTGACAGCTTACTTACTTCAAATAACCGGACTTAGATTGTTAGGTGGATTACTTCTTCTTTATATAGTTTACAAACTTTACATTGATGTAATTAAAGGCTCAGACCACGATGAAGACATAAAAGTTGATAATTCAAGTTTTCTTAAGGCTATATGGACAATTCTGTTAGCAGATTTTACCATGAGTTTAGATAATGTTTTAGGAGTTGCAGGGGCAGCAGGTAGTCACTATAAATTGTTAGTATTTGGTCTAGTATTATCAATAGTGCTAATGGCTTTTGCGGCAACATTAATTTCAAACTGGATAAAAAAATATAAATGGATTGCATGGGCTGGATTAATAGCGATATTGATTGTTGCTATTGAATTGATTTATACAGATATTAAAATATTGTTTTTATAATGTATTTAAAAGATTATAACTTAAAAAATAAGACTGCAGTCGTAACAGGTGCTGGAAAAGGTATTGGAAGAGCATGTGCAATCGCATTAGCTGAAGCGGGTGCAAATCTAATAATAATTAGTAGAACTCAAAAAGATTTAAATGAAGTTTCAAAAAAAATTAAAAAATTTAAATCAAAATGTAAAGCTTATGTATGTGACATCACAAACTATAATCAAATCAAAGATATAATTAATAAAATTCCTAAAATTGATATTTTAATAAATAATGCAGGAAATAATATTCCAGAGCACTTTACAAAAGTAAAAACCAGAAATATGGAATATTTAGTAAGAATTAATACTATTGCTACCTTTAACTTAGCTCAATTATGTGCCTTGAAAATGATAAAAACAAAAAATAGAAAAAAAATTGGGGGTGCAATAGTAAATATGTCATCACAGATGGGACATGTAGGTGGACCAATTAGAAGTGTTTATAATATGACCAAATTTGGCTTAGAGGGACTTACAAAAGGAATGTCAATTGATCTGGCAAAATTTAATATTAGAGTAAACACAGTTTGTCCTACTTTTGTTGTAACTCCTATGACTAAAAAATTTTTAAAAAATAAAAAGTTTAAAAGAGAAACTCTAAATAATATCCCCATTGGAAGATTTGCAGAACTATCCGAAGTAGCCTCTGCTGCTGTTTTTTTAGCCTCTGATGCTGCATCAATGATTACAGGAACTTCGTTATTAGTGGATGGTGGATGGACTGCAAAATAATAAAAAAATTATTTTTAATAGTATCAATATTTTATACAACTCAATTAAGTGCTATTGAATTCAAGGGAGAGTTTTTACAAGGTCATTATATTATTGGTATTACAAATCCATCAGCAAGAATAATTGTTGATAAAAAGACAGTCAAGGTATCAGAAGATGGATACTTTGTTTTTGGTCTTGATAGAGATAGAAAATTTGATGTAACAATTACTAAAACTTTAAATGGAAAAAAAGAAATATTTACAAAAAAAGTTTTAAAAAGAAAATATAGAATTCAAAGAATAGACGGTCTACCAGAAAATAAAGTTACACCTCCTGAGTCTGTTTATAAAAGAATTAGAGAAGAAAATAATAAAATTGGTGAGGCAAGATCAATAAATTCAAATTTACCTTTTTTTAAAGATCAATTTATTATGCCAGTCGAAGGTATAATTAGTGGTGTTTATGGAAGTCAAAGAATTTTAAATGGAAAACCTAAATGGCCTCATTATGGAATAGATATCGCTGCAAAAAAAGGAACTATGATCAAATCATCAGCATCTGGAACTGTAACGATGGCAGAAGATGATTTATATTATACAGGTGGAACTATTATAATGGACCATGGACATGGCATCTCAACAATTTACTCACATTTACAAAGCGTAATGGTTTCAGTTGGTGATAAAATAAATCAGGGTGATATAATAGGGACTGTAGGTTCAACTGGTAGGTCAACAGGTCCCCACCTAGATTTTAGAGTAAATTGGTTTCAAACACGATTAGATCCAATGTCATTATTTAATTAATTAATTTTTTTTTGACAAAAATTTTCTTATGAAACGACCAGGATCTTTAAACTCTCTAAATATTAAGAAAAAAATCTTTTGTAATAAATTATAATCATCGGGAAAATATCTTAAAGATGATGGAAGAGGTTGAATATGCTTGTTTTTAATTTGAATTTTATGCCAACCTAGTTTTAAAGGCTTAGTTGTGTGTAAAGTTCC
>CACORY010000014.1 GCA_902629695.1 uncultured Pelagibacteraceae bacterium
TTTTTATATCAATTTTAAGTTTATATTTTGAAATATTTTCTTTCACAAATAAGAAAGTTTCTACGTCTGGGGTTTCGCTTGATAAATCTTTTATATATTTTGTTAAAATTTTATACTTTTCTGTCATCATCGTCCCCTATATCTTGAAACTCACCTTCTATAAAATCATTTTTCTCATTTTTTTTTTGTATTTTATTTGCAAATTTTTTAAAAATTAATTTTCTAGTAAATGGTATCAAAATTAAAAAACCTAAAAAGTCTGTAGCAAAACCAGGGATGATTAGTAGCAACGCAGCAAAAGCGATTGCGGCGCCTGAGATCATCTCATAGGCTGGTACTTGATTTTTAATTAATTGAGTAAGTCCAGATTTGATGGTATTCAGCCCTTCATATCTTGCGTAAAAAACTCCTATGATAGCTGTCAAAAATATTAATAAAATTGTGCTCAAGGCCCCAATCTTTGATCCTATCTTAATAAACAGATAAATTTCTATTACTGGTATTGTTATTAGTGTTAATAAAAGTGTGTTCATTTGTCTTTAATGTAATTGTTGGTTGAAATTATTCAACATAGTAATTACTATATATTTATGAATTATAGTTTTGAGTATATAGATATAATTTTGCTAGCAATGATCGCTGGATTTATCTTTTTGAGATTAAGAGGTATTTTAGGTAAACGAACTGGTTTTGATGGAAAGACAACCCCTCAGTTTCAGGAAGTTCTTAAAAATGTTAATCTTGAGACAAAAGCAAATAAAAATAATGAGTTTGATGAAAGAGCTCAAAGTGAATTTTTAAATGGAGCCAAAATTGCTTATGAAACTATCATTACAGATTTCAGTGATAATGATAACAAAATAACGAATAGCAAACCTTTGCTTAGTGAAAAAATATACAATCAGTTTGATAAAGCTTTGAAAGAGAGAGACAAACGAGGTCATTTTGCTGAAATTACATTTATTGGTATTAATTCAGCAAAGATAAAAGATCATAAAAAAATTGATAAGGCACTTCAGGTGACAGTTGACTTCGTGGGAGAAATTATTACTTGCATAAGAGATAAAGATAAAAAAATTGTTTCAGGAGATCCTGATAAAATTAAAAAGATTTACGACACTTGGGTGTTTTCAAGAGACATAAGATCAAATAATCCAAATTGGCATTTAGTAGATACACTTACATAGTTGAATAAAAAAATTTCAGAAAAGGATAAAAAGGATTGGGAAAACTTTATATCTAAAAATGAAAAACTTGAAAACAAAGATAAAAATTTTTCTAAAGAAAAAAATATCAAAATTAGATTGTTAGATTTACATGGATATTCACTTGATGATGCAAATATTAAAGTAAAGCAATTCATAGAGGAATCATTTGCTTTTGGATCTGAAAAATTAATAGTAGTTACAGGTAAAGGAATTCACTCACAAAACGATAAGGATCCTTATACTTCACAGAAATTGGGAATTTTAAAATATTCTGTACCTGATTTTTTAAAAAATAACTTATCATTAAGTGGTTTGATCAAAGAAATTACTCCAGCTAGAATTGAGGATGGAGGAGAAGGTGCTTTTTATGTATATTTACGCAAAAAAAAATGACAATAAAAAGAACACATAAATTATTTCAAAAAGAGTATTTAAAAAAAAACAATCATTTAAAGATATTAGATTTAGGATGCACTCATGTTAATTATTGGGAGGAAGCTAATCATTTTGCAGATATAGTTGATTATACAAAGCAGTTTTCAGAAAAAAATTTAAATTTCACACTTTTAGAAGTAGATAAGAAATTACCATTTAAAGATAAAGAATTTGATTATGTAATTTTGAGTCATGTTTTAGAACATGTGCCAAATATTAATGAGTTTACTCAAGAAGTTGAGAGGATTGCAAAAGCAGGTTATATTGAACTACCAACAAAATTAGCAGATAATTTAGTTATAGGTTGTGACGAGGAAGATATTGGACATAAATGGTGGTTGGAATTTGATGATGTAAAAGGCCAGCTCAAATATATTAAAAAACTAGATGTGTTACAAAAATTTTTATCTGTAGGATCAATCAATAAATTTCAAAAATTTTTTGAGGATAGTTTGATTTTACAATTATATTGGGAAGATAAGATTGATTTAGTCGAGGGAGACAAATATTCATCAGAAAAAAAGATTACGTTTTTCACTTTGATCAGAAAATTTTTTGGAAAAAAAATGAGAGATTTTTTATCCCCAATTAAAAAAATTATAAAATAAACTTTGATAGATCTGTATCTTTAACCAAATTATCTAAGTTTTTATTTATATATTCCTTATTAATAACAATTTTTTCACCAGATCTGTCGGTTGCAGTAAAACTAATTTCGTCTAAAATTTTTTCTATTATCGTATGAAGTCTTCTTGCACCAATATTTTCTACAGTAGAGTTAACTTCGGACGCAATATTTGCTATCGCATCAATACCATCATCAGAAAATTCAAGATCAACATTTTCTGTTTTTAAAAGGGCTATATATTGTTTAATTAAACTAAAATCTGGCTCTTTTAGAATTCTTTTGAAATCTTCACTTGTCAAAGCTTCAAGTTCTACTCTTATGGGTAATCTTCCTTGAAGTTCTGGTAATAAATCAGATGGTTTTGCAAGTTGAAATGCTCCAGATGCAATAAATAAGATGTGATCTGTTTTAATTGGACCATACTTTGTATTTACTGTTGTACCCTCAATCAATGGCAGTAAATCTCTTTGTACACCTTCTCTTGATACATCACCACCAACTCTGTCAGTTCTTCCTGAAATTTTGTCGATCTCATCCAAAAAAACTATCCCATTATTTTCAGTTGAAATTTTGGCTGCTTTAATAATCTTATCTTGTTCTATCAATTTATCAGACTCATCATTAATTAATATTTCATGAGACTCTTTTACAGTCATTTTCTTTTTCTTCTCTTTAGTGCCCATAGATTTTCCAAGCATCTCTCCGATATTAATCATGCCAACATTTGCACCCGGCATTCCTGGAATTTCAAAAGATGTAGAATTATTTCCAGATTCACTCACTGCGATTTCTATTTCATTATCATCCAAATCACCATTTCTAAGTCTTTGTCTAAAACTCTCTCGTGTTGCAGCACTGGCTTTTTTCCCAACCAATGCATCTAAAACTTTATCCTCAGCTAATTTTTGTGCTTTGGCTTTAACCTCTTTTCTTTTTTTTACTTTTTCCATTGAAATGGCAATTTCAACGAGGTCTCTTACAATCTGTTCAACATCTCTACCCACATAGCCTACTTCAGTAAATCTCGTAGCTTCAACTTTTACAAAAGGTGCTTCAGCTAGTTTTGATAATCTTCTAGATATTTCTGTTTTACCAACGCCTGTTGGTCCAATCATTAAAATATTTTTTGGTAAAACTTCATTCTTCATTTCACCTTGAAGCGCTTGTCTTCTCCATCTATTTCTTAATGCAACTGCAACAGCACGTTTAGCTTTATTTTGTCCAACTACAAATCTATCAAGTTCAGAGACAATTTCTCTTGGGGATAGAGATGTACCCAAAAAATTTTCTTTAGATGAATTTTTGTCTTTTGGATGTAATTTTGTAACGTTTGAATTGTCCATTATATTTTTTCAACTTTAACATTGTTATTTGTAAAAACACATATTTCAGCGGCCACCTCTATTGCTTTTTTAGCAAGCTGTTCAGCATTTAAGTCAGTTCCCATTAATACTTTTCCTGCTGCTAAAGCATAATTACCACCCGAACCAATTCCTATTACATCACCTTCTGGCTCTAAAACATCTCCAGTTCCAGAAATAATGTAACTATTTTCTTTATCACCTACAGCCATCAAAGCCTCTAATCTTCTTAAATATTTATCTGTTCTCCAATCTTTAGCTAGTTCAACAGCAGCTCTCGATAAATTACCTGCGTGCTTTTCTAATTTTGCTTCTAATCTCTCAAATAGTGTAAGGGCATCTGCAGTTGACCCTGCAAATCCCGCAACAACACCTCTTTTTTCAATTTTTCTTACTTTAGATGCAGTACTTTTAACAACAGTGTTTCCCATACTTACTTGGCCATCACCTGCTACAACTACTTCATCATTTTTTCTAACTAATACAATTGTTGTCATAGCTTATAAATGGATACTAATTTTGATAGTTCAAGACCAGGTTTAGTATTATTGCCATAATTGGATAATATATGTATACCTGTTTTTAATTATGAAGCGTAAAGGTAAAATTAGTAGAAAAACTAAAGAGACAAGTATCAGTGTTGACTTAAATATTGATGGTAAAGGTAAATATAAAATTGACACAGGTATTGGTTTTTTAAATCATATGCTTGAGCAATTATCTAAGCATTCATTAATTGATATGAACATTAAAGCTAAAGGTGATACTCACATTGATTTACATCACACAACAGAGGATACAGGGATTGCAATTGGTGAAGCTTTAAAAAAAGCATCTAAAAAATTTGTTGGGATAAAAAGATATGCTCACGCAATGATTCCAATGGATGAAACATTAACCAGAGTTGCAATAGACGTATCTAATAGACCATATTTGATTTGGAAAGTTAAGCTTAAAGTAGAAAAATTGGGTGAGATGGATACAGAATTATTTAAAGAGTGGTTCCAAGCTTTTTCACAAGCAGCTGGAATTACTTTACATGTTGAAAATATTTATGGTGATAATAGTCACCATATTATTGAGTCTTGTTTTAAAGGACTAGCAAGATCATTAAGAACTGCATTGGAAATGGACCCAAGGAATAGAAAATCAATTCCTTCTACTAAAGGTTCTTTATAAGTTTAATGAACGTTACGATTGTTGATTATAATTCGGGCAACATCAGCTCGGTGATAAACTCTTTTAAAGAAGTTGCTCAAGATAAAGTAAATATCGAAGTTACTTCAGATTTAAACAAGATTAAATCAAGCGATAAAGTAGTTTTGCCGGGGCAGGGCTCATTTAAAAGTTGTGTAGATGCTTTAAATAAAATTAATGGGCTTACAGATACATTAAATGAATTTGCAATAACTAATAAAAAACCTCTTCTTGGAATTTGTGTTGGCTTACAAATGTTTGCTGATATTGGTTACGAAGAAACCGAAACTAAAGGGTTAGGGTGGATTTCAGCTAAAGTTTCAAAAATAGATAATCAAAATGGTAAATATAAACTTCCTCATATTGGCTGGAATCAGATTAATATAGTTAAGGATAGCAAAATTTTCAAAGATATAAAAAATAATTCCCACATGTATTTTGTACATAGTTATGAATTTATACCAAAAGATAAAAATGTAATTTCAGCAACAACTGATTACTCATCGAATATTGTTTGTTCTGTTGAAAAAGAGAATATCTTTGGAACCCAATTTCACCCTGAAAAGAGTGATAAGATGGGACTTAAAATAATTGATAATTTTATAAATTTATAAATGAAAATATTTCCAGCCATAGATATTAAAGATAAAAAGTGCGTAAGATTAATCAAAGGAGATTTTGACAATAAAACCGAGTACAAAATGTCTCCAGTTGAACAAGCAGGAAAATATAAAGACCATGGATTTAAAAATTTACACATTGTTGATTTAGATGGAGCTTTAACTGGTGAAACAGTAAATTTAGATATTATTCAGGATATAGTTAGTAAATTTGATCTGAGAGTTGAAATTGGTGGTGGTATAAGAAATATAGATAGTATTCAAAAATATATCGATATTGGTGCTGAGAAAGTTATTTTAGGAAGTGTTGCTATAAAAAATAAAAATTTTTTAAAAGAAGCTTGTGAAAAATTCCCAAATAAAATTGCTTTAGGTTTAGATTCTAAAGATGGGTATTTGTCTGTATCTGGATGGAAAGAAAACTCTAACCGATTTACTTTAGATTATTTAAAAGAAGTTAATGATTATGGTTTCAGCAGATTAATTTATACAGATATAAACAGAGATGGCATGAAGCAAAGTCCAAATTTTGAAGAAACATCAAAAGTTGCTGAGATTTCAAATTGTCCTATAGTTATATCTGGCGGCGTTTCTTCTATTAAAGATATTAAAAAGGCCAAAACCTTGAAAAATATTGAGGGTATAATCATTGGAAAAGCTATATATGATGAAGATATTAGTTTATCAGAATTAGTATTAGAACTAGAAAGTTAATTAATGTCTGAAATTGAAAGAGTTTTAAACGCTAAAGAAAAAAAAGTTAAAAAAAATTTTTTGAGTAAAATCAATCTTTTGATCAAAAATAGTCTAAATAAAATTTTTAAAAATTATTATCAATTTAAAAGATTTAATAAAAAGAAAAAAACCTTTCAGGGTTGGGGTTTAATTACAACGGATACAGTTCCTCCATGGAAAAACCAAGATAATGAGGAAAATATCTTCTTTAATAAAACAAATGAAAATTTGAAGGATTTGACAGATAAAAAAAATTTTAGATTAACTCAATTCGAGTATGAAGGTGCAAATTATCAAAAAATCATACATGAACTTTCTTGGAGACATTATATAGTATTTAATTCAGTATTATTAGCATCAAAAAATACTTCTCAAAAAGAAGTGAATTTAGCAGAATGTGGTGTTTGCGATGGATTAACGATTTATTTTGCACTCAAAGCATGTGAGTTATTAAATATAGACAAAAAAATTTATCTTTATGATGCTTGGGAAAATTTAGAAAATGACAATTTACGATTTAAATATGATTATTTAAATATAGATATCACCAAAAAAAATTTAGAAAATTTTGGTAATAATCTAATATTTAACAAAGGTTTAATACCTAGTGTTTTTCAAAAATCGGAAAATCCAACCCAAATAAATTGGTTACATATTGACTTAAATTCTTCAGAGGCAACACAATCCTCTTTAGAATTTTTTTTTGATAAATTAGTATCTGGTGGAGTAATCTTATTTGATGATTATGGTGGCTTTATAAATACTAGAAAGACAGTTGATAAATTTTTTAAGAGTAAAAACGGTCACTTTACTAATTATCCAACAGGCCAAGGTATTTTTATAAAAAAATAATATATAATGTTAAAAAAAAGAATTATTCCATGCTTAGATGTTAAAAATGGGAGAGTTGTAAAAGGTATCAATTTTGTAAACTTGATAGATGCTGGAGATCCAGTAGAGCAAGCTCAAATTTATAGCGATGGCGGGGCAGATGAAATTTGCTTTTTAGATATAACTGCATCAAACGAAAATAGAGATATCATTTATGACGTTGTTGAAAAAACATCAAAGAAATGTTTCGTACCTTTAACTGTAGGAGGTGGTATTAGAAGTGTTGAAGATATAAGAAAATTACTTAATTGTGGCGCTGATAAAGTCTCAATAAATACAGCCGCAGTTGAAAATTCAAAAGTTGTTTTTGAAAGTTCAAAAAAGTTTGGATCTCAATGCATTGTAGTTGCAATTGATGCGAAAAAAAATGGAGATAAATGGGAAGTGTTTACTCATGGGGGAAGAAATAATAGTGGTATCGATGCATTGGAATATGCGAGACAGATGGAAGAAAATGGTGCTGGGGAACTATTAGTAACATCGATGGATAGAGATGGTACACAAGTTGGATATGATATTGATCTAATGTTCAAAATTTCATCAAAAGTAAATATTCCAGTAATTGCATCTGGTGGTGTTGGTAATCTAGATCATTTGGTTGATGGAATAAAACTTGGTAATGCAAGTGCAGTTTTAGCAGCTTCTATATTTCATTATGGTAAGTATTCTGTAAAAGAGGCTAAGGATTATTTGGACTCAAAAGGAATACCTGTTAGAATTTAATATGTTAGATGCTTTGGAAAAGTTATTTAAAATTGCTCGTGAAAGAAAAAAAAATCCTCTCGAGGGTTCTTATACAAATAAATTACTAAGTGATAAATCTTTAAGTAAAGAAAAAATTTTAGAAGAGATAAATGAATTAATAGAGGCTGTTGAAAATAATTCGAATAAAATTCATGAGGCAGCAGATGTATTTTATCATTTAATAATGTATTTGGAAGCAAACAACGTAAAAATCGAGGACGTTATGAACGAATTAGATAAAAGAAAAAAGTAGTTTTTTTAAAATATGAATGTAAATGATTTTTTCTTTTCATACAAAACCTCAATTAAATCCCAATTATTAAAAAAAAAATATTTTAAAGCTATAAGAAGAATTTTTAATTTTCCTTATAAATTTTTGATATTCAAAATTAAAATTTTATTAAAAATAGATAAAATTAATTTAGATAAATTGAAAAAATTAGATATCAATGATTTAGATAAATTATTTATACATTTTAATACAGACAAAGGATCCAAAGTAAAGATTGCTGGTAAAGTTATAAAGGGTCATAATTATTCTCACCATTATGAAAAATATTTTTCAAAGTTTAAGAATATAGAAGAATTGAAAATATTAGAAATAGGCTCACTAATTGGTGGAGGAACAGCTAGTTTTTTAAATTATTTTAAATCAGCTGAAATTATCTGTTTGGATATAAATCCCTTTAACATGAAGTATCATTCTAAAAAATTTAGACCTCTTTACATTGATACTCAATCAAGAGTAATTATTAGTGATCTAGCAAGTTACATAAAACATGATTTTGATATTATAATTGATGATGGGAGTCATAATAAAAGAGATCAAATCTTAATGTTGAATTATTTCTTACCTAAACTTAAAAACTCAGGTTTATATGTGATCGAAGATACTACTCAGTATTTACAAATTCCCTCTCTAAATCAGGACAATTTAGATTATGGAGTAAATGAATTTTTAGAGGCTATAAAAAAAAGTGGTGATCATCAAACTAAATTTTTAAACAATATAGAAAAAAAAAAAATTCAATCTGAAATTAAAAACCTATTTTTTGAGGAAGGTAATTTTTATTATAAAAATCAAAGTTTACCCGAAATTATTTTTATAGAAAAAATCTAATTTATAATTGATAATAGCCTTATGAAATACAATGAAAATAATATTTTTGCTAAAATTTTAAGAAAAGAAATCCCTTGTAAAAAAATTTATGAAGATGATTATGTTTTGTCATTTTATGATATTAATCCTCAAAAAAAAATTCATGCATTAGTAATACCAAAAGGAAAATATATTGATCTAGATGATTTTTCTTTGAATGCTTCTTCTGAAGAAATAGTAGGATTGTTAAAAGGTATAAATATTGTAGCAAAAAAACTTGGTATTTCATCTGATATGGGAAAAGGATACAGAGCTTTAGCAAATATCAGTGAGCATGGAGGTCAAGAAGTGCCTCATTTACATTTTCATTTATTTGGGGGTGAAAAAGTGGGTAAGATGGTCGAGTGATAAAAAATGTTGAAAGAAATTATCTAGAGATTAATTCTATAAAGGAATTAAATGGAGTTAAAAATAAATCAATTGATTTTGCTGTGAAAGTATTAGATCCAAAAGATTTTCAATTGAACAAGTTTTTTTACAAAAACATAGGAAAGAATCATCATTGGATTGATCGACTTGTTTGGACTGATAAACAATGGATTGATTATGTTTTCAATAAAGACGTTAAAACTTATGTCTTGAGGAAAAAAGATGATCTTGCTGGTTATTTTGAACTTATTTTACATGAAGACAAAAGTGAAATAGAAATAGCTTATTTAGGCTTGTTGGAAGATTATCAAAATCAAAAATTAGGATCATTTCTTTTGACAGAAGCAATCAAAAACTCTTTTTCAATTAAAGTGAAAAGAGTTTGGGTTCATACATGTTCCTTAGATCATAAAAATGCATTGAACAATTATTTATCAAGGGGAATGAAAATTTTTAAAAAAGAAAAAATATCTCTTTAATTTCGATTTGGAAGTTCAAAAATACTTTTTTTTATCTTTTGATTTTTGATAATAGAATTCAAATAGGTAATACTTAGATTTTGGTAGATATCCAAAGTTTGCCAGCCAATTAAGTTATGTGTTTTTTTATCAAAAAAAATATTAATTTCATTATCATTTTCTATAAAATTGAAATTGATAAATTTTTCCTCAACAATTCTTTCATTTAAATTATTAATTTTTTTCAATAAAAATTCTTTGTTAAGAATGAAATTTAATGGTGTTTTAGATATTGGATATTGATAAAAACCACTAATAGTTTTAATAACAAGGGACTGACCATTAGAGACTAAAATTTTTTGGTTACTTAAGTCATACTTACAATATATTTTTTTTGGATATTCAATTATGCATGATCCATTTTCTATTTTTCCATTAATATTCTGTTCAAAATTAAAAGAAACATTATTTATATCCTTTAAATTTTGAATTATATTTTCTTTAACTGAGGCAAGAGTTTTTGAATTAAAAAAAAGAACAATTAAAATTAAAAATATTTTTTTTTTATAAAACATCACGTTTACCAACATGATTTGCTTTACTTACAATTCCTTCAGTCTCCATCATATCAATTATTCTTGCTGCTCTATTATAACCAATTTGTAATTTTCTTTGTAAAAAAGATGTTGAAGCTTTTCCCTCAGATTTTATGATTTCCACAGCAGTTTGGTAAAGTTCATCCTTATCTCCATCATTTTTTGATTTATTATTCATTTCCTTTTCGTCTGCAAAATTTAAAATTTCATCTACATAATCAGGCTCAGCTTGTGATCTAATGAAATTATTTACTTTTTCTATCTCATCAACAGATACAAATGGTGCATGAATTCTAATTATTCTATTTGCGGAGGACATAAAAAGCATATCACCTTTACCCAATAATTGTTCTGCGCCTTGCTCACCTAAAATAGTTCGACTGTCAATTTTAGATGAAACTTGAAAAGAAATTCTTGTTGGAAAATTTGCCTTAATAGTTCCAGTAATCACGTCTACACTAGGTCTTTGTGTTGCCATTATAATGTGAATACCTGCTGCTCTTGCCATTTGAGATAATTTTTGAATATAATTTTCTATTTCTTTTCCTGCTACTAACATTAAGTCTGACATCTCATCCACCACAACAACAATATATGGCATTGGAAGTTTATGTTTTAAATTATAACTATCTATATTTCTAACCCCCTCTTTAGTCATTAGCCTATACCTACTTTCCATTTCTTTAACCACCCATCCTAAAACTGAGGCTGCTTTTTTTGCTTCTGTTATTACTGGACAAAGTAAATGTGGAATACCTTCGTATGTAGAGAGTTCTAACATTTTAGGATCAATTAAAATAAATTTGCATTTTTCAGGTGTATGTCTGTAGAGAAGTGAAAGAATAATAGTGTTAATACAAACAGATTTTCCTGATCCAGTAGTTCCTGCGATAAGTAGATGAGGCATTGAAGTCAGGTCACTAATAATAGGAATGCCAGAAATATTTTTACCTAAAGCGATTGGTAATTTAATGTCATTCTTTTTAAATTCTGAATTATTTAATATTTCACTGAGGTAAACATTTTCTCTTGTAGAATTTGGCAACTCAATTCCAATGGTATTTCTACCAGGTATTGTAGCTATTCTAGCAGACTCCGAACTAGTATTTCGAGCAATATCATCGGATAGATTGATAATTTTTGATACTTTAATTCCAGCTGCAGGCTCAAATTCATTAAGAGTAACTACAGGTCCTTGATTAATTTTCTTAATTGTTCCGTCAACTCCAAAATCTAAAAGAATTTTTTCAAGAAATTTTGGATCTTTGTAGTCATTATCACTTGATTTATTCTTTTCAGATCTTGACGGTTTTTTTAGTAAATCTATTTTTGGTAATTGAAATTTAATATTCTTAGATTCTCTATTGGTATCTGATTTTATAA
>CACORY010000015.1 GCA_902629695.1 uncultured Pelagibacteraceae bacterium
TAATAAAAATTCTGTTGTTGTTAATTTATCTGGCAATTGTTTTCCATTCCACTCGCATTCAAGCTGTGAAGGATCCAATTTTAATTTTCCATGCGATATAATACTTTTGTTTTCCTCTAAAGTTTCTTTTGAGTCTTTTTTTCTTAATTGAACTCTTATTCTTTCAATCAATACTTTTATAGAAAAACCCCCTGATTTTTTAACAAAATCATCAGCGCCTAATTTTAATCCTAATAATTCATCTATTTCGTCATCTTTTGAGGTAAGAAAGATTACTGGTAGAGAGGTTTTTTTTCTTAATTTTTTTAATAATTCCTCACCATCCATTTTAGGCATTTTAATATCAATTATCGCAAGATCAGGTGGAGTCCTTGTTAAACCAATCAAAGCACTTTCGCCATCAATGTAAGTTTGCACTTTAAATCCCTCTTTTTCCAAGGCGATACTTAAACTTGTTAAGATATTTCTATCATCATCAATTAAAGCAATTGTTTGTTTGTTCATAGATAATTATAAAAATACTAAATTGTCCTTAATTGGGCAATAAATTTTAATTAATGAAGATTGCCCCAATTATCACCTATATTTATATCTACTGTCAAAGGTATTGAAAAAGAATGTTGTTCACTTTTTGTTACACTAGACATTTCCTCAATTATAATTTTACTGATTCTTTTTGACTCTTCTTTTGGTGTCTCAAATATCAATTCATCATGTATCTGTAATAACATTTTAGTTTTTTTATTTTTTTGCTCACTCAACCTGTTTGATAGTCTTATCATTGCCAATCTCATTATTTCTGATGCAGATCCTTGAATAGGTGCATTTATAGCTGCACGTTCTTGAAAATTTCTTACATTATAATTTTTATCGTTAATATTAACAAAATGAGATTTTCGTCCAAATATATTATTCACAAAACCACTTTTCCTGCAAAACTTTATAGTTTCATCCATGTATATTTTTATTTCTGGAAATCTCAAAAAATATGCATTTAAAAATTCTTCTGCTTCATGGTTGCTAACATTAATTTGTTTAGCAAGTCCATACTGTGATATGCCATATATAATACCAAAATTTATCGCTTTTGCTTTTCTTCTTTGATCATCATTTATTTTTTTTATATCAATATTAAATATCTGACTTGCAGTAAGTGAGTGAATATCCTCATTATTATTAAAAGCTTTTTTTAATTCTTTTACATCTGCTAGGTCAGCTAAAATTCTCATCTCTATTTGATTGTAATCAGCTGATATCAAGGCATAATTTTTTTCAGCAATAAACGCTTTTCTAATATCTTTTCCATCCTCAGATTTTATTGGTATGTTTTGTAAATTTGGATCGCTTGAAGCAAGTCTACCAGTTGTGGTTGCAGCAAGTAAAAATGATGTATGAACTCTTTTAGTATGAGGATTTAAATGTTCTGGCAAAGAATCTGAATATGTATTTTTTAGTTTAGATAATTGTCTCCAATCTAGAATTAGTTGAGGAAATTTATGACCTTTAAATGCCAAATCCTCTAAAACTGAAGCACTAGTCGCAAAACTTCCTTTTTTAGTTTTTTTAAGATTTGCTATCTTTAGATCATTGTAAATTATTTCTCCTAGTTGTTTGGGTGATGCAATATTAAATTCTTTTTTTGATATTTTAAAAACTTGATTTTGAATTTTTTCAATTTTTTTCTCAAATTTTGATGATAAAAGTTTAAGAAATTTATTATCAATTTTCACTCCCTCTATTTCCATAAATGCTAGAATTTTAATCATTGGTTTCTCGAAAACTTCATAAATGTTTTGCATTTTTTCCAATTTTAAACTTTTTTTAAACTTTTGATATAATCGAAGGGTAATATCTGCATCCTCAGCTGCATAATCTTTTGCTTTTTCAATATCTACTTCACTAAAATTTATCTCTTTTTTTCCGGAACCAACCAGATCTTTAAAAGCAATAGTTTTATGATCTAAATGTATTTCAGATAGAACGTCCATGTTATGTCGATTTTTTCCTGCATCCAAAACATAAGACATGAGCATGGTATCTTCCATAGCAGTTAATTCTATTCCTTGTTTGAAGAAAACAATAAAATCAAATTTAATATTTTGTCCAATTTTTTTGATGCTAGGATCCTCTAATAATGGTTTTAATTTATTTAAAACCAAATTTTTATTTATATTTTTTTCTGATTTATGACCTAAAGGTATATAGCAGGCTTTACCAATTTTAGAACTTAATGAAATGCCAACTAGTTCTGCTTGATGAGGATCTAATGAGTTGGTTTCTGTATCCACTGCTACCTCACCAATCTCCTCAGCTTCTCTAATCCACTCATCAATATTTTTTAAATCAGTAATTAAATGATAATTTTTTTTATCAATCGAGACTTGTTTATGATGTGTACTTTTATTACTTATTTCATTAGTGAAATCAGGTTCTCCATAAACTGATATTGCTGAACTTAGTAGTCTGTTAAACTCCATTTCTCTCAAAAATTTGTAAAGCTTATCTTTATCAATTTCCTTTAATTCAAATTCATCAAGATCTCTGTTTATTGGGGCATCATTTTTTAAAGTCACCAATTTTTTGCTTATTAAAGCTTTATCTTCATTAGCAATAAGTGTTTCTCTTCTTTTATTTTGTTTTATTTCTTTTGCAGATTTTAAAAGTTTTTCTAGTGTGCCATACTTATTAATTAATTCTGCAGCTGTTTTAACACCAATACCTGGTACACCAGGTACATTATCACTGCTATCACCTGCTAATGCTTGGACATCAATAACTTTGCTTGAATCCACGCCAAACTTTTTTTGAACATCTTCATCTGATATAAACTTATTTTTCATAGGGTCATAAATCCGTACGTTTTTTTTATATAACTGCATTAAATCCTTATCTGACGAAACTATTGTAACTTTTGCACCTCCTTTTAAAATTTTTTCCACATAAGTAGCAATTAAATCGTCAGCTTCATAATTACTTAATTCGACTGAAGGTAAGTTAAATGCTAATACGGATTTTCTTATATATTCAAATTGTGGGGCTAAATCATCGGGAGCTTCAACTCGATTTGCCTTATAATCACTATAAATTTCATTTCTAAAAGTTTTTCTAGCAGAGTCAAAAATTACTGCAAAATGAGTTGGTTTTTGTAAGTTTCTATCTGATTTCGAGTCTTCAAGTAATTTAAATAACATACTGCAAAAACCGCTTACTGCTCCAGTAGGTAAACCATCACTCTTTCGCGTCAATGGAGGTAAAGCATAATAAGCTCTAAAAATATAACCTGAGCCATCAATTAGATAGTAATGATCTGTTTTTTTAATTCTACTCATAAAAAAAAATATATCACATCTTTATGAAAAATAATGTCTAGATTATCAATATAAATAAGGGTATATATTTTTTATGGATTTAATTAAACAAAATACACAAACCAAAATTTTTAAATCTATTTTAATAATATTTTTAGGTTCAATTTTACTTGCAATCTCAGCTAAAATAAAAATTCCTTTTTATCCAGTGCCAATGACAATGCAAACGTTTGTTGTATTATCTTTTGGGGTTTGTTTTGGATACAAAATTGGATTAGCAACAGTAGGATTATATTTAGTTGAAGGAATTATTGGTCTTCCAGTTTTTTCTAATTCACCTGAAAGAGGTGTAGGTTTAGTTTATTTCGCAGGGCCTACTATGGGATATCTCATTGGATTTTTATTTGCTTGTTTTTTTGCATCCTATATTAAGCTTGAAGATAATTACTTTATTATTTTTATAAAACTTATTTTATCTGTATCAGTAATATATATTTTAGGAGTTTTATGGTTAGGAACGCTTTTAGGATGGGATAAACCAATTGTGCAATTGGGTGTTAAACCTTTTTTATTGGCAGAAATTTTTAAAATAATCTTACTAACTTTATTAACAAAAAAAATAATTAAATTGAGAAGATTTATTTAGGAGATCTTTTAGACAGTATCCTTTGTAAAGTTCTTCTATGCATTTTTAATCTTCTGGCAGTTTCGGATACATTTCTATTACATAATTCAAATACTCTATGAATATGTTCCCATTTTACCCTATCTGCTGACATAGGATTTTCAGGCGGTGCAGCTTTTTTTGAGGGATCAGCCAATAGTGCTTTTTCAACATCATCAGCATCAGCTGGTTTAGCTAAATAATCAATAGCTCCTTCTTTAATTGCTGCAACTGCTGTAGGAATATTTCCGTATCCTGTTAACATTATAATTCTACTTGAAGAGTTATTTTGTTGTATCTCTTTTACAACCTCTAATCCATTACCGTCACCTAATCTTAAGTCTACAACTGCAAATCCTGGTTTCTTTAATCTTACCGAATCAATTCCTTTTTTAACACCTTCTGCTTGAATTACCTCAAATCCCTTTTTTTCCATAGCCCTTGATAATCTTTCTCTAAAAGGGTTGTCGTCATCAACAATTAAAAGAGATTTATTCTCAAAATCGCTTAAATTTTGTAGTGTTCCTTCATTTTTCATACCTTATATATGGTCATATTTTTCCACAATTCAATAGGTCATTATTTTCTTTACATTGAATAACTATTGAATTAATTGCTCGAAATATTAAAGTTTTTTTAAATAAAAAAGCTTTTTTTTTATTAAATTTTTTTTGGGGGGCATTAAGATGCAAAAATTTAAATCAGTTGAAGACCTTGTAAATCAACTGAGACCAGATAGGCCAGTTTATTGCATACGAAAGAAATCAATTCTTTCAGCATCAAAGTTTTTTCAAAAAAAATTTCCAGGAAAAATCCTTTATGCAGTCAAAACCAATCCAAATCAAGAAGTTATTAAAACTCTAATAGGAAGTGGAATTGAACAGTTTGATGTTGCATCTGTTGAAGAAATCAAAGTAGTAAGAGAATTCAGTCAATCTGCAAAATGTTCTTTTATGCATACTGTCAAAAGTCGTGAGAGCATAAGAGATGCATATTTTAAATATGGTGTTAAAACTTTTGCACTTGATACTAAAGATGAATTAATTAAAATTATTGAAAGTACAAGTGGTGCTAAAGATCTTGAACTATTTGTTAGAGTTGCAGTTTCAAATGAACATGCAGAAATAGATTTATCAAAAAAATTTGGAGCATTAAACACCGAAGCAGCCGGATTATTAAGACTTGTTAAACAATATTCAAGTAAAATAGGTTTAAGTTTTCATGTTGGTTCTCAATGTATGCACCCAATCTCTTATGCAAAAGGAATTACAGAAATAGGAAATATAATCAATAAAACTAAGATTGTTCCTGACTTTATAAATGTGGGTGGTGGATTTCCAACTATTTACCCTGATTTAATACCGCAATCTTTAAGTAGTTATTTTGAAGAAATTAAAAAAAGTCTTGAAAACTTAAAACTTAACTCATTGCCAGAAATTATATGTGAACCAGGTAGAGCATTGGTTGCTGAAAGTGGTTCTACAATTGTAAGGGTTAATTTGAGAAAAAAACAAAAACTTTATATAAACGATGGAACTTATGGTACTTTATTTGATGCTGGAACACCAAATATTGTTTATCCATCTAAAATGATAAAAGATAGTTCAAACAAAATTATTTCTAAAAAATTAACTGCTTTTGATTTTTATGGCCCAACATGTGATAGTATGGATTATATGAAAGGACCCTTTCTGTTACCTAACAATGTAAAAGAAAATGATTATATAGAGCTTGGTCAATTAGGTGCATATGGATTAACATTCAGAACGGAGTTTAATGGTTTCTTTTCTAATGAAATATACGAAGTTGATGATAATCCAATAATGAGTCTATACGAAAAAGAAGATAACAAAGCTACATTAGTTGCTTGATGACTGAAAAAAAAAACCTTGGTCATAATAGTAAAAAAGACTTCTTAAAATATCCCGTTGAACATATCGACATCACAGCTTTTGATGCTAGAAAAATTATCTCCTCAATGGAAAAAATGTCTTTTGTATCTAGGGAAACTGCAAATGCAGCGAATATCTATAATGAAATGCTTAAAGATAAAAATTGTACAATATTTTTGACTTTGGCTGGTTCTACTTCGGCAGCAGGATGCATGAATATTTATAAAGATCTTGTTAAGTATAATATGGTCGATGCAATTGTTGCAACAGGTGCATCTATTATTGATATGGATTTTTTTGAAGCTCTTGGATTTAAGCATTATCGTGGATCTCAATTTCAAGATGATACAGAATTAAGAAAAAATTATATTGATAGAATATATGATACTTATATCGACGAAGATGAGTTACAAATTTGCGACAAAAAAATTTGTGAAATTGCTGACTCTCTTGAACCTAAAAGTTACACCTCTAGAGAATTCATTCATGAAATGGGAAAATACTTAAAGAAAAATTCAGTCAAAAAAGACTCATTAATCGAAACTGCATATAACAATAATGTTCCAATTTTTTGCCCTGCTTTCACAGATTCAAGTGCTGGATTTGGATTAGTTATTCATCAGGAAAATAATCCACAAAAACATATGACTATAGACTCAATAAGAGAATTTCGTGAATTAACTGAAATTAAAATTCAATCAAAAGGTTCAGGTCTTTTCATGATTGGCGGAGGTGTACCGAAAAATTTTATTCAAGATACGGTTATTTGTGCTGAGCTTTTAGGTAAAGAAGTTGATATGCACAAATACGCTGTTCAAATTACAGTTGCTGACTCTAGAGATGGCGCCTGCAGTAGCTCTACCTTAAAAGAAGCAAGTTCATGGGGGAAAGTAGATATAACTAAAGAACAAATGGTTTTTGCAGAGGCAACAAGCGTATTGCCCTTGATAGCAAGCGATGTATATCATAGGGGTGAATGGAAAAACAGAAGTAGAAAAAATTTTTCAAAAATTTTTGGATAAATAAATTGAATTATCTCTCAAATAAAAAAGGGTTTCTTGGAATTGATAATAAATCTAATTTGAGGGAAAAAGTAGTCGTTGTTCCATTTGGATTAGAAAAGACCGTGAGTTATGGTGGTGGAACTAAATATGGTCCAAAGGAAATCATAAAAGCCTCTCATCAAGTTGAGTTATATGATGAAGAATTAAAATGTGAACCATATAAGAAGATAGGCATCAAAACTTTAAAACCTTTTAAGATCGACAAAAATATAAATGTTGCATTGCAAAGGATGTCTAAAATTAATAGAGAAATATTAAATAAAAATCTTTTTCCACTTACTTTTGGAGGTGAACATTCAATTACACCTGGATGTATTTCTCCTTTTGTTAAAAAATATAAAAAAATTTGTTTACTTCATTTTGATGCACATGCAGATTTGAGAAATAGCTACAATGGAGAAAAATTTTCGCATGCATCAGCTATAAGAAGATGTTTGGATTATAAGAACGTATCTGTTGTTTCATTTGGTATAAGAAATATTTCTAGCAGTGAAATACCTTTTTTAAAAAAAAATTCATCTAGAATAAAAATTTTTTGGGCTAAAGATAAGGTTAAATGGAACTTTAAAAAGTTTAAAAAAATGATTAGTGGTAAAACTGTTTATTTAACTTTTGATGTTGATGGATTTGACTCTAGTATCATGCCGGCAACTGGAACTCCAGAACCAGGAGGACTATTTTGGGATGAAACGTTAGATATTATTAAAATAGCAGCAAAAAATTCAAATATAGTTGGAGCAGATATCAACGAACTTTCTCCAATAAAAGGATTTAATTCTTATAATTTTTTAGTTGCAAAACTAGCTTACAAAATTCTCTCTTACAAATTTTTATATTGAACTTAAATTGGCTTAAATGTTTTAAGTAAAATTCTGAATGGCAGAAGCATAAACATTGCAATGATTACTTTTACTGTCAAATCCCCAATTGAAAGTGTAATCCATGGAACTTCTGTTCCATAAAAGGATATTGAAAAGAATAAAAAAGTATCAATAGTTGACCCAACTAAAGAAGATGTTAATGGCGCAATAAACCATTTCCTTTTTCTTAATTTATCGAAAATTTGAACATCTAATATTTGTGCTGTTAAAAATGCAATTCCCGAACCAAATGCTATTCTTAAAGATATTAAGTCCGCAAAATCTGTAGAAAATAGAAAAGTAAAACCTATACCAATAAAGAAACCTAAGTATACTATTCTTCTTGCTACAATTTTTCCGTAAGATCGATTTGCCAAATCTGTAATTAAAAAAGCAATAGGATAACTAAAAGCTCCATAAGTTAGTATTTCATCTAAACCATAATAATTGAATGGAAATTGAACCAAATAATTTGAGGACAAAACAACAACACCCATCAGAAACGATAGTGTAAGCAGTGTTTTGTTCATTAAACAGATTTAGATTGTAAAGTTTTTCTTTGATACGGCGATTTGATTAATAAACTTTTCTTAATTTTTTTCAACCTTGGAGACAAATCTTTATTTTTAACTGTCTTTAAAAATTCATCGAAGCTACCTTTTTTATCTACAGATCTTACACCAGCGTTACTTACTGTTAACTTCAAGCTTCTTTTTAAAATCTCACTTGTGAATCTAACTTTTTTTAAATTTGGTAAAAATCTTCTTTTAGTCTTGTTGTTAGCATGGCTAACGTTATGACCTTTCATTGGGATTTTACCAGTAAGTTCGCATTTTTTTGACATAGTAGAAATGACTATATAAGGGGTGATATTGACTACGTCAAGTTTAATAGATTTATCTTAAAGATTTATTGCCTACTATTTCATTAAAATTTTTAACTCCGTCTTTTAATAATAATTCTCTTAGCTCTTTTTTGATCATACTTACAATATTTGGTCCCCTAAAAACCATACCCGTGTAAAGTTGAATATAATTAGCACCAGCTAAAAACTTTTCGTATGCACTTTCTCCTGAGTCGACACCTCCTACACCTATAATTTTTATTCTTCCTCTTAACAATTCATAAAATCTGCTTATCAACATTGTTGATTTCTTTTTAATTGGTTTTCCAGATAGTCCTCCTCTTTGATGTTTTTGAATGTCTATCAAATCATCTCTTGTGGAGTCTGATGTGTTAGAAACGATAATTCCTTCTATATTGTTACTTAAAAGTACCTCAGAAATTTCATTTATATCTTTCTCAGCAATGTCTGGAGATACTTTTACTACAATTGGTATTTTTGAATTAAGATTTTTTTTTTCATTTTCAATATTTTTCAATAGATCATTTAACTTTTCTTGATTATGGAGATTTCTTAAATTTTCTGTATTTGGAGATGAAATATTTATTGTAATATAATCTGCGATTTCATTGAAAATTTTTAAACATTCAATGTAATCAGAGGTTCTGTCTTTTGTATCTTTATTGGGACCTATGTTTATACCAAGCAATCCAATTTGTTTATTAGATTTTACCCTTTTTACAATATTTTTTGCTCCAAAATTATTAAAGCCAAGTCTATTTATTAGTGCTTCGTCTTCAACTAATCTAAAAACTCTAGGCTTCGGGTTACCATATTGCTTCAGTGGTGTGATAGTTCCAGCCTCTACAAATCCAAAACCAAGCTTAAATAAGGAATTATATACCTCTGCGTTTTTATCAAAACCTGCAGCCATACCAATTGGATTTTCAATATCTTGATTAAATAACTTTGTTTTAAATAATGGATCATCTTTATACTCATCAGTAAAATTTGGAACAAAGTTAAATTTTAGAGATTTAATTGCCAAATTATGAGCAGTTTCAGGGTCTAGTTTAAAAATTAAAGATCTAATATTTGAAAACATTATTTGATTTTATTTATTATAAGATCTTTTGTTTCTTGAACACCAAAAAAACTTATAAAAAATCCCATACGTGGTCCATTTTCATCACCAAATACAACCTCGTAAATTAATTTAAACCATTCTCTTAAATTTTCAGAATAACCGTTTTCTTTTCCAGTTGAATAAATCAACGTTTGAATATCCTCAGGCTTCATTTCATCATTACACTGATCCAAAGTTTTTATAAGTGCTTGTAAAGCTAATTTTTCATTTTTATCTGGATTTTTATATTTTTTTTTTGATTTAATTACATCATTAAAATATCTAATTGCGTACCCAACTAAATTATCGAAAATTGGGTAATCTTTTTCAGAAATATCTTTTTTATATTTTTTTACAAATTTCCATAAAAGTTCTTTACTGTCTGCATTACTTGTCTCTACTAAATTTAATAACATTGAAAATGACATAATCATTTTTTCTTTTGGAATATTACTGTTATGAACATGCCATACAGGGTTCATTAAAATTTGTAGCTCATTCTGATTGTTAGCTTTTTCAATAAAATCTAAATATTCATCAACAGTCTTTGAAACTATTTCTTTGTATAATTTCTTGGCTCTTTTAGGATTTTGATACATATACAAAGATAAACTTTCAGGCGAAGCATATTCAAGCCATTGATCTATAGTAATTCCATTGCCTTTTGATTTTGAAATTTTTTCACCTTTTTCATCTAAAAATAATTCATATGCAAAACCAGAAGGATTTGTTTTACCAATTAACTTTATTATTTTAGAAGACAAAATTGCACTTTCGATCAAATCTTTACCATACATTTCAAAGTCTACATCTAAAGCATACGCAAATCCAGCCCAACTAAATAAAGTGACAGTACTTCTATTTATACCAGCTTTTACAAGCCAGACTGATAGGGTAGAAAATACAAGAAGAATTGGAAGGCCAGATGAAAAACCTAAACAAATCATCTTTAAAGGTTTTTTTTGAAAGAAAATATTTTTATTCATTAATTAATTTCTCCAAAAAGATGGCAAAAAAAGCACAAGTATTGCAAATAATTCCAATCTTCCTAAGATCATGCCAACACTTAATATCCATTTAGATATATCAGGTAAGGATGAAAAATTACTATTT
>CACORY010000016.1 GCA_902629695.1 uncultured Pelagibacteraceae bacterium
CTTCACCTTGGAGTGTTTTGGCGCAAGGAATTTCTGTAAATCTAAATTTAAGCATTGGTACCATTACACTTTTAATTAGTATTGCAGTTTTAATTTTGTGGATACCACTTGGACAAAAACCAGGTATGGGAACTATACTTAATGCACTGATAATTGCATTAATGATTGATATTTGTATAAAGTTTGTTCCCACACCATCAAATTACTTTTACCAATTAATCTTAGCAGTAATTTCTGTAATAACGGTAGGTATTGGTGGTGGAATATATTTAGTTTCAAATCTCGGAGCAGGACCTAGAGATGGATTGATGATTGGATTACAAAAAGTTACAAATTTACCTGTAGCAGCAGTAAGAGCAATTTTAGAAATCTCAGTTGTTAGTATTGGGTGGTATTTAGGTGGTACAGTGGGAGTTGGAACTCTGTTATTTGCTTTTGGAATTGGGCCGTGTGTTGCTCTGGGTCTTTTTATGGTAGATAAGCTTTTTGATTAAGCAGCAGCTCCAGCTTTTTCACTTTTTTTTCTTTCATGTGGATCAAGAATAGATTTTCTTAATCTGCAAGATTCTGGAGTAATTTCAAGTGCTTCATCTGTATTTAACATACTTAATTGTTCTGCAATCGACATTTTTCTCACTGGTGTTAAAACTATATTTTCGTCTGTGTTTTGAGTTCTGATGTTTGTTAATTTTTTTCCTTTCATAACATTAATTATCATATCGCCTGGTTTTGGTGATAAACCAACAATCATTCCTGGATAAACTGGATCATTGTGAGTTACAAACATTTCTCCTCTCGCCTGTAAGTTATAAATTGCATATGCAACAGCTTTACCTTGATCCATTGAAATTAACGCTCCATTTCTCCTACCTTCCATTTCACCCTCAAAAGGACCATAGGAATGAAAGATTCTATTAATTACTCCATTTCCTTTAGTAAGAGTTAAAAATCTACTTGTGTAACCCATCAAACCTCTCGTTGGAGCATGAAATATCAATCTTTTTTTATTTTTACCAGTATCTTTAAGTTCTATTAATTTACCTTTTTTCCTGTTCATTGAGTCGATGACTTTTGAAGAATGTTCTTCATCAAGATCCATAGTAATTTCTTCTATTGGTTCAAGTTTATTTCCATTTTGATCTTTTTTATACAAAACCTTTGGTGGGCTTACAGTCATCTCAAATCCTTCTCTCCTCATTTGAGTTAATAAAATTTCTAACATTAACTCTCCTCTACCACTAACAACAAACGAGTCATTATCCTTATTTTCTGAAAAAGAAATACCCACATTATTTTGTGCTTCTTGGATCAATCTATTTCTAATTTGTGTACTTGTTAACTTTTTACCTTCAGTGCCTGCAAGTGGTGAAGTATTTACAGTTATTGTAATAGACATTGTAGGAGGATCAATTGGAGTAGCAGAGATGGGCTCATTAATACTTAAGTCACAAATTGTATCTGCAACATTTGCTTTTTCTAAACCAGCAACAACTACAATATCACCAGCTTCACCAACTTCTATTGGAACTTTTTTTGTACCTTCATACCTGAAAATTTTAGTAAGCCTTCCTTCGTCAACTTTTTCTCCTTTTAAGTTGATAGCTTTAATTGCTTGATTTGCCTTAGCAGTCCCTTGAGATATTCTACCAACTAAACTTCTTCCTAAAAAACTATCTGCATAAAGCAGCGTGGAAAGCATAGCAAATGGTTTTGATTTATCTAATTCTGCAGGTTTTACATGTTCAATAATTTTATCTAATAGTGGATTGAGATTTACTCTTGGGCCTTCAATTTCCAAATCAGCCCAACCAGATCTTCCGCTTGCATATAAAACTGGGAAATCTAATTGTTCATCATTAGCATCAAGACTTACAAATAAGTCAAATGTTTCATCTAAAACTTCATTTGCTCTTTGATCTGTTTTATCAAGTTTGTTTATAACGACTATAGGTTTTAAACCTTGTTTTAGTGCTTTAGCTAAAACAAATTTTGTTTGAGGCATAACACCTTCAGCAGAATCAATTAACAAAAGTGCTCCATCAGCCATACTTAATACTCTTTCAACTTCAGCAGCAAAATCTCTGTGTCCAGGTGTATCAATAATATTTATTCTTGTGTCCTTCCAATTAATCGAGGCAGGTTTAGCTAATATTGTTATTCCTCTCTCTTTTTCTAATTCTCCAGAGTCCATTAATCTTTCATCTACAACTTCATTTTCTCTAAATGAACCACTTTGTTTCATTAAGTTATCAATAAGTGTTGTTTTTCCATGATCTACATGGGCAATAATGGTGATGTTTCTTATAGTATTATTCATAAGTCCGGGTTCTTATACATATTTAAACGCTTTTGAAAACTTAAAAAAACCCATGCTATACTTGAATAAATTAGGTATTTTTTTTTTAATTTATATTTTTTCGCTTTTCACGTTTAAGTTTTCTTTTTTCTTTAAAACTTAATTTAGGTTTTTTTTTGACGCTTGAATCCTTAAATGATTTTCCACTATACCTTTTCGACATATTAACAATTCTATATCACAAATTTTTTCAAGCAAAAAAAAAGGGCAGTTAAAACTGCCCTTTTTGAATTTTTGTTTGAGATTAATGGGGATTACATTCCCATACCGCCCATTCCTCCCATACCACCCATACCGCCCATTCCACCAGGCATTCCAGCAGGAGCAGCATCTTTTTCTTCAGGTTTATCAGCTATCATTGCTTCGGTAGTTACTAATAATCCTGAGATTGAAGCTGCGTCCTGAAGAGCAGTTCTTACCACTTTTACAGGATCAATAATACCTTTAGCAAACATGTCACAATATTCCTCATTTTGTGCATCATAGCCGTGAGTTTTTTTATTCTGATCTAATAATTTACCAACTACAACTGAACCATCTACTCCAGCGTTTTTAGTAATCTGTCTAATTGGAGCTTCTAATGCTCTTCTGACTAAATCAACACCAGCTTTTTGATCTTCACCTTTGGCTTTTACTTTATCAAGATCTTGTGCAGCATATAGTAATGCACAACCACCTCCTGTTACAATTCCTTCTTCAACAGCAGCTCTGGTTGCATTAAGGGCATCTTCAACTCTATCTTTTCTTTCTTTAACCTCAACTTCTGTAGCACCACCAACTTTAATTACAGCAACACCACCAGCTAGTTTAGCCAATCTTTCTTGAAGTTTTTCTTTATCATAATCAGATGTTGTTTCATCAATTTGTTGTTTAATAGAAGAACATCTTGCTTCAATATCTGATTTTTTACCACTGCCATTTACTATAGTGCTGTTATCTTTATCGACTTTAACTTTTTTACATGATCCAAGATCATCTAATTTTACATTTTCAAGTTTAATTCCTAAATCTTCAGAAATTACACTACCGCCAGTTAAAATCGCAATATCTTCAAGCATAGCTTTTCTTCTATCACCAAATCCTGGAGCTTTAACAGCTACTACTTTTAAACCACCTCTTAACTTGTTTACGACTAAAGTAGCTAAAGCTTCACCTTCAACATCTTCGGATATAATCATTAATGGTCTTCCAGCTTGTACCACTGCTTCCAAAAGTGGAACCATCGGTTGTAAATTTGTTAATTTTTTTTCATGTAAAAGAATAAAAGGATTGTCCAACTCGGTTGTCATTTTATCACTGTTAGTAATAAAATACGGAGACAAATATCCTCTGTCAAACTGCATACCTTCAACGACATCAAGCTCAGTTTCAATTCCTTTATTTTCCTCAACTGTGATAACACCCTCATTACCAACTTTCTGCATAGCTTTAGAAATCATACTTCCAATTTCTTTATCACCATTTGCAGAGATTGTTCCTACTTGAGCAATTTCATCACTATCTTTTACTTTTTTCGCAGAAGAAACTAAGTTTTGTTTAACAACTTCCACAGCCGCATCAATACCCCTTTTTACATCCATTGGGTTCATACCAGCTGTAACATATTTTACACCTTCTTTAACAATTGCTTGAGCTAAAATAGTTGCAGTCGTTGTTCCGTCACCAGCTTCATCATTTGTTTTACTAGCAACTTCTTTAACCATCTGTGCACCCATGTTTTCAAACTTATCCTCAAGATCAATTTCTTTTGCAACTGAAACACCATCTTTTGTAATTCTAGGAGCACCATAGGATTTATCCATTACAACATTTCTTCCTTTAGGACCTAAAGTAACCTTTACAGTGTCAGCCAATATATTAACACCTCTAATCATTGCTGATCTTGCTTCAGCGTCAAATTTTACAACTTTTGCCATAATACTCTCTCCTTTAACTTATATTATTTACTTGAAATACCCATAATGTCTGACTCTTTCATTATGCTGTATTCTTTACCATCTATTTTGACTTCAGTTCCTGACCATTTGCCAAATAAAACTTTGTCTCCAACTTTAACATCCATTGGAATTTTTTTTCCATCTTCAGTTTTTGCACCACCTCCAACAGCAACAACTTTTCCTTCCTGAGGTTTTTCTTGAGCTGTGTCTGGTATAATTATTCCTCCAGCAGTTTTTTCGCTGCTGTCTAAAACTTCAATTAGTACACGATCGTGTAATGGTTTGAATTTCATAAATTCTCCTTTATAAATATGAACTTCATATAGAGATTGGTAATACTATTTCAAGATATAGTTAGTAATTAAGTTACTTAAAAAATAAGGGAATTTAGGGATTTTTTGGTTTATAGATTATTTTTATGACAAAAAATTTAGATATTGAGGGTCTTAGCTCAATAGCAGATAATTACCAGTTATTTTATATTGACCTTTGGGGCGTTATTCATAATGGCATCAACCTTCACGATGAGGCTGTCAACGCTTTAAAAGAAATAACAAAAATGAATAAAAATTATGTTCTTTTGACAAATGCACCAAGGCCAAACAGCTCTGTTAAAAATTTTTTAGAAAATATGGGACTTGAGAGGGAAATTAGAGAACATGTTTTTACCTCAGGTGAGGCAGCATTAAATTATTTAAAAAAAAATTTTTTAGACAAAAAATTTTTTCACGTTGGACCTCCAAGAGATTTTGATTTGTTTAAGGATTTTGAAAAAAATAAATCCAATGATATCAATAAAAGTGATTACATCTTATGTACTGGATTATTTGATGAAAATAATAAAGATTTAATATTTTATAAAAATCTCTTTGATAAGCATTTAAAAAAAAAGATGATTTGTACAAATCCTGATTTAATTGTTGACAGAGGAAATAAGCGAGAACTTTGTGCTGGTTCAGTTGCAATGGTTTTCGAAAAAATGGGTGGTGAAGTAGTGTATTTTGGAAAACCTTATCCAGAAGTTTATAATCAATCATTTAATAACAAAGGAAAGAAAATATTATCAGTAGGTGATAACTTTAATACTGATATAAAGGGAGCAAATTTGCTAAATTATGATTCTTTAATTATTTCAAATGGAATTCATAAAAATGAAATCGAAAAATATGGCATTGAAAAAACAGCTAAGTCATATGAAACAATTTGTAATTATATTCAATCAGAACTTAAATGGTAAAATCTATAAAAATTTATAAAAATTTTGATATAAAATTAAGTGATAAAGGTTCAATTATTTTGATTGGAAACTTTGATGGGTTACATTTAGGCCATCAAAAATTGTTTAAACTAGCAAAAAATTTCAAAAAAAAATACTCTATTAAAATTGGTGTCTTAACTTTTGAGCCAATGCCAAAAATGTTTTTTAATCATAAACTTAAAAATTTTAGAATATCAAATCAAAAACAAAAAATTAACTTATTGAAGAGTTTTAATGTAGACTTTGTGATAGTTAAAAAATTTGATAGAAGTTTTTCAAAGACAAAATCAATTAATTTTATAAAAAAAATAATTGGTTTAAAATTAAAACCTCGATTTATATTTGTAAGTAATAATTTTAGATTCGGAAATAAGAGAGAGGGAAATGTAAATCAGCTTATAAAACATGAGTCTGAATGTAATTTTAAGATAATTAAACCAAAGCCATTAACTAAATCTAAAAAGATAATATCATCAACATTTATTAGGAAGTTGATACAAAATGGTAATTTATCTCAAGCAAATAAATTTTTAGGCAGAACTTGGACTATTCAAGGCAAAGTATCGAAAGGAAGACAATTAGGAAAAAAAATAGGATTTCCTACAGCAAATATAGATATTGAAAATTATGTTATTGCTAAACCTGGAGTTTATGCAGTTAAAGTAAAAAAACAAAACTCAGCAAAATTTTTTTATGGGATAGCAAATCTAGGATATAGACCCACTTTTAATCAAAATAGAATATTATTAGAAGTTCATCTATTTAACTTTTCTGGAAATTTATATAATAAGTATCTAACAGTTAATTTTTTAAAATTTATAAGAAGTGAAAGAAAATTTAAAAATATAAAACAATTAAGAAAACAAATTAAGATAGATTTAAAAAAAGCAAAAAACATAAAATGAGCAAATCTCAAATTAATCTTCCAAAAACAGCTTTTTCAATGAAAGCTAATTTGCCATTAAGAGAACCAGAATTTTTAAAATTTTGGGATAATATAAATCTTTATGAGGAGTTAAGAAAATCTCGTAAAGGTCAAGAGAAGTTTGTTCTTCACGATGGACCTCCATATGCTAATGGCAATATACATATGGGAACTGCCTTAAACAAAATTTTAAAAGATATAATTGTAAAATTTCATCAAATGGATGGGAAAGATTCTGTTTATGTACCAGGTTGGGATTGTCATGGACTACCGATTGAATGGAAAATTGAGGAGCAATATAAGAAGAATAAAAAAAATAAAAATGAAGTTCCAATAGTTGAATTTAGAAAAGAGTGCAGAGTTTTTGCTGAAAAATGGATTGATGTACATAAAGACCAATTCAAAAGATTAGGTGTAATTGGAGATTGGGAAAATTACTATTCTACAATGAGTTTTGATGCTGAAGCTCAAATTGTTCGTGAACTTGGAAAATTTTTAAAAGAAGGCAGCTTATACAGAGGTTTTAAACCAGTTCTTTGGTCAACAGTGGAAAAAACGGCTCTCGCCGATGCAGAGGTTGAATATCAAGATCATAAGTCAGATACTATCTATGCATCTTTCAAAATCAAATCAACAAATGTTAAAGAACTTGGTGGTGGAGAGATAATTATTTGGACAACAACCCCCTGGACAATACCTGCAAACAAGGCACTAGCCTATAATGAAAATTTAACTTATGTATTAATCAAAATAACAGATGACGGGGACTTTAAAGATAAAGCAATTATTATTGCTGAAGCACTATTAGAGTCTGTTACCAAAGACTGTAATATTAATAAGTATAAAATTTTAAAAAAATTTTTAGGTAAAGAGTTTAAAGGAACTGTTTGCAGACATCCATTTTTTGAATTGGGTTACGATTATGATATTCCTTTATTAGAGGCAAATTTTGTTACAACTGAGCAAGGGACAGGAATAGTTCATTGTGCACCAAGTCATGGACCAGACGATTTTAATCTTTGTTTAAATAATGGAATTAAAGCCATTGAAACAGTGGATGGAGATGGAAAATATACAAATAATGTACTTTTGTTTGAGGGAATTCATATTTTTAAGGCTAATTCTTTGGTCATAGAGAAATTAAAAGAGCAAAAAAAACTTTTATCTAATGGAGAGCTAATTCATTCTTATCCACACTCGTGGAGGTCAAAAGCTCCTTTAGTTCACAGAGCTACTCCTCAATGGTTTATTTCAATGGAAAGTCATAAATTAAGAGACAAAGCCTTGAAAGCTATTGATGAGACGACTTTTTATCCTAATAAAGGAAAAGAAAGATTAAAATCAATGATTGAAACAAGGCCAGATTGGTGTGTTTCCAGACAAAGGGTTTGGGGAGTTCCATTACCAATTTTTTTAAATAAAAAAACTAAAGAAATACTGGTTGATGATGAGGTATTTGAAAATATTGCTAAGATCTATGAAAAAGAAGGTTCGGATTGTTGGTTTTCAGATGACCCTCAAAAATTTCTTGGAAAAAAATATGTTGCAGAAGATTACGAAAAACTGAGTGATATAGTAGAAGTTTGGTTTGATAGTGGATCAACGCATTCTTTTGTTTTAGAAAAAAGAAATGATTTAAAGTGGCCTGCCTCAATGTATTTAGAGGGTTCAGATCAACACAGAGGATGGTTTCACTCATCTCTTCTTCAATCATGTGGAACTCGAGGTAAAGCACCATTTGAGTCCATTCTTTCTCATGGATTTGTGGTTGATGGTAAAGGCTTAAAAATGTCAAAGTCTTTAGGCAATGTTATTTCACCTGAAGATATTCTTAAAAAGTATGGTGCTGATATTCTTAGAATTTGGGTGGCTTCATCTAATTATGCTGAAGATTTAAGAATAGATTACGGTATTTTAGATCAACATTCTGACTCATACAGAAAAATAAGAAATACCTTTAGATATTTATTAGGAAATTTAAATGATAAATTTGAAGATATTGACTTAGAAAAAATTAATCTAAAAGAATTACCTGAGTTAGAACAATTTATGCTACATAAGCTTTATTGTTTAAATTTAGAATTTGAAAAGTATTTTAAAAATTATGATTTTCACAACCTTTATAAAGAATTATTAAATTTTTGTACTGTTGATCTATCAGCATTTTATTTTGATATTAGAAAAGATTGTTTATATTGTGACTCAAAAGAATCAGATAAAAGAAAATCTTCATTAACTTTATTAAATGTAATTTTGAATTCTTTACTTAGATGGTTTGCACCAATTTTATCATTCACAACAGAAGAAATTTACCAATTAGTATCAAAAAAAAATAAAAGTATTCATTTAGAAAAATTTTTAATTTTTCCAAAAAAATTTTTAAATTCTAAATTACATGACAAATGGTCTGAATTGATCAAAATTAGGGATGCTTGTAATTTAAGCATCGAAGAAAAAAGATCAAAAAAAGAAATTGGGTCGAGTCTAGAAGCTGAACTATTAATTAAATTAGATGAAAAACTTTCTAAAATTTCAAAAAATATTGATTTTGCTGAGTTATGCATAACATCCAAATCAACTATTGAGGTTCATGACAAAGATGGAATTGAAGTTCAAACAAAAAAAGCTAGTGGAAACAAATGTCCAGTGTGCTGGAAAATTTCAAAAGAACCTTGTGCTAGACATTCATGAGAAGCCTGAAACTAAATAAATTAGCTCTCAATTACATATCTATTATAATAATTTTTTTTTTAGATCGTTTTACAAAAATTTATATTTTAAAAAAAACTGAGGAAAATGAGTCATCAATAGTTTTTCTTTCTGAATATTTAAATTTACAATTAGTCTGGAATAAAGGAATAGCTTTTGGGTTATTATCAATTGATGAAAGTATTTATTACAATTTAATTACACTTCTTATATTTATCGTAATTATAATCTTAATTTATTTTGCTAACAAATGTGAGGGCTTTGAGAAAATATC
>CACORY010000017.1 GCA_902629695.1 uncultured Pelagibacteraceae bacterium
TTTTTGCATTATCTCATTTAATAATTTGGACACTTATTCCAACTCTTACAAATAAGAATCTTCCGTTAGACACCATCGAAGCTTTAGCATGGGGCAGTAACTTAGATTGGGGATTTGATAAGCACCCTCCAATGAGTGCTTTTTTTACAGAAGTTTTTTTTAATATTTTTGGTGCACAAGATTGGGTTTATTATTTATTAAGTCAAATTTTTGTTTTAATTGCTTTTTATTTTGTATTTAAATTTGCTCATGAGATTTTAGGGGACATTAAGCTTAGTTTATTATCAGTTTTATTAATAGAGTCTATTTATTTTTATAATTTTACCACTCCAGAATTTAACGTAAATGTTTGTCAATTACCTTTTTGGTCATTAGTTATTTATTATTCTTGGAAAATATATGGTTCAAAAGATATAAAATTCGCTGATTGTTTTTTAGTTGGATTATTTGGAGCTGTGGGATTTTTATCTAAATATTTGTTTATTTATTTATTAGCTTCGATTGTTTTGTTATTTTTTTATTTAATTTTTGTAAAGAAGCTAAAAAAATTTGATTTTAAATATTTAATAACAATTGAGATATTTCTAGTTTTATTGACTCCACACATTATGTGGTTATTTAATAACGATTTTATAACAGTTTTATATGGCCTAAAAAGAACTGGAATAAATGAAACTAGTATATTAAGTCATTTTCAATTCCCTCTAATTTTTCTTTTTAAACAAATTGTTATCCTTATTCCATTTTTCTTTTTGGTTGGATTATTAGTAAAAAAAGTCAAAACTAGAGTTAATTTTAATGATAAAAAAATATTATTCTTAATCTTTATAAATATTTTGCCAATATTTTTGATGTTTTTAACTTCTGTAATTACAGGATCAAAAATTAGAACGATGTGGATGACGCCATTTTATCTATTTTTTGGAGTTTTTTTCATTTATTTGTTTAGAGATCAAATAAACTTAAAAAAAATAAATCAATTTTTATACGGTTTTCTTTTCTTATTTTTTCTAGCACCTGCGTTATATTCATATGTTTCAATTTCACAAAATGATAAGAGGACTGATTATCCTGGTAGAGAGATAGCCACTAAAGTCCAAATTATATGGAGTAAAGATTTTGATCGGGAAATTGAATTTGTAACTGGCGACGAATGGAAGGCAGGAAATCTTTCTTATCATTTAAAATCCAGACCCAAGTGGGAAGGATTTACAAATAATGAAATTCTAGATAAATCTTCACAATTTATTTGTGTAGATGATGTATGTTTGGGAAGATATTAAGATTTGATTATGAAAATAAAAATCCTTATTCCTATTTATAATGATTGGCAATCTGCATTTAAGCTTATTGATAATATAGATAATTTGCCATTAGATAAAAATTTTGAAATTTCTATCTTAATAGTCAACGATGCATCCAATCATGATCGACCAGAAGATGAAAAAGTTTTTGAAAATATTCAATCAATAAAAATTTTGAATATGAATAAAAATCAAGGTCATGCAAGATGTATTGCTACAGGACTAAAGTATATTTTTGAAAAAGAAGATTTTGATTATGTAATTCCAATGGATGGTGATGGAGAAGATAGACCTGAAGAAATAAAAGATTTCTTAAAGCAAATAAAAAAATCAAACAATCAACCAATAGTTGGTGAAAGAGTTAAAAGATCAGAGAACATGATTTTTAAATTATGTTATCAATTTCATAAAATGATTACATTCACTTTTACAGGTAAATCTATTAAATTTGGAAACTTTACTTGTTTGCCTAAGTCAACAGTTGAAAAAATGGTCAATGAAAAGGCAACTTGGAATAGCTTTTCAGGCTCATTAAAAAAAATAGAAGATAAATTATTTTCAATTCCATCAATAAGAGGAACGAGATATTTTGGACCGTCTAAAATGGGCTTTTATAATTTGATAAAACATTCTTTGTCTATCATAAGTGTTTTTAGAAAAACATTTTTAATTCGTTCTGCTCTATTTATAATTCTATATATCTTATTAATAAAAAGTAATGCCTCAATTATAACTGTAATACCATTAATTTTTTTATTAATTGCAGTTTATCTAATTTCAAATTTAGCTTTAAGAGAAAATATAGAAGAATTTGATAAATCTTTATTAAATATTAAAAGCATAGATGAAATTAAATAATTAATGTGGAAATTCTTAATTATATTCTTGTTTGTATTACCAAGCTATTCTTTTGCTGATTTTAAAAAGATTAAAAAAAAAGCAATAGTAAATAATCCAGAAATTATTTTCCCAATTCAAAAAGATAAAAAAGGATGCATTAAAGATTTATATGTAAGTCCGGAAAAGAACTATGTTTTACCAGTATTAAAAGTCGAAGCACCCTCTGGGTACGGACTTGATAATAGATTTGATCACGCAAAGAGCAAATTTGAAGACTTTAGTTTTCCTTGTGGTAGTGGGAATGTGGAAGCGTGTGAAAATGTAAAAAGAGTAATTTTAGAGTGGGCAAAAGCTAATGCTGCCCAAAGAACTGGACCTTCTGATGGAGAAGGAAGACACTGGAACGATACTTTAACTGTTAATCTTTATATAGCTTCACCAATGATGGCAGCATATTCTTTTGCCAAACAAGTTATTGAAGTTACAGAAGTAGAGGACAAAATTATAAAAGATTGGTTTAAAAAGATTGTCAAAAAAAATAAACATTTAATGTATGAATACTCTAACTATAAATCAGGATCTGGTGCAGCTGGTACACCTAAAAGAGCACATAATCATGCTTTATCATCTGCGATGAGTCATATGCAATTAGGAATTTTACTAAATGACAACAAGTTATTTAGAACTGCTTTTAAAAATTTTGAAGCAGCTATAAAGTACCAAAGAAAAGATGGAAGTATGCCAATTGAAACAAGAAGGGGCGGAAGGGCAATGTTTTATCAAGCAAGAGCTATGAATGCATTAGCAGTCATTGCTTTGATAGCTGAAAATCAAGGTTATAATGTTTGGGATTATGAACATAAGGAAAAAAATTATCATAACATTGTTAAATTTTTTATAGATTTTACTGAAAATAATGAAATTGTTTTTGAATATGCAAAAAGCATGAAGTATCCAGGACCTGCAAAAAATTATAAAAAACAAGACCTTAATAGTCGATCAAGTAGTAATTGGGGATGGTTATATGCCTATGTTTCAAGATTTCCTGATCATGAAAATGTACAAAGATTAAAAGAATGGTCTCAAGATAAAAGTAAACTTAATACCTATCAGTGGGATTTAGTTCACCATTATCTAAATATTGGTAATAGACCTTTTGGTTCAGCTTCTTGGACAGTAGTCGAAGCAAACTGTCATTTTACTAAGTAGCTCTTATTGTTGGTAAACAATAAAAGTCAGCAGTATCTATTTTAGAAGAGTATTGCCTTCTCATGTTCCATTTCTTATGAACACCTGCGCTTGCAAGACTTAAAGTTGATCTTCCATATCTATAATTAGTATTATCTATTGATCTCATTAAGCTTTTTATTTTCTCATCTTTTTCCGATGAAAATAAATTTTTCCTTCCATCATCGTTACGTAATCCTGTAAGCATGATACCTGCTTTTTGATAACGATATCCATTTTTGAAAATACTTTCTAAAATTGAAACTGCAGTTTTAACTGTTTCAATACTATTGTTTGTTGCAATTGGAAAATCAATTGTTTTAGCATTTGAATAATAACCATAATCTCTCTGAAAAGGACTAGTTCTAACAAACACTGTGATCGCTTTTGCAACTAAACACTCCGACCTAATTTTTTCAGATGCATTTAAACAATAGTTCGCAACTGCTTCTTTTAATTCTTGAAATTTTTCAATCCTTTTTCCAAATGACCTTGAAACAACACAACTTTTTCTTTTAGTTTGTGCGGTCTCTAAATTAATACAAGGTACTCCTCTAAGCTCCATTGCGGTTCTAGAACTTAAAACATTGGAACATTTTTTTATCCAGGTATTAGATTTATTTTTGAGTTGTTTGGCATTATAAATTCCATTTTTTTGATAAAATTTAGTAAGCTGTTTTCCAACTCCCCACACATCATTAATTTCAACTTTTTCTAAAATTGGGTCCAAATTTTCTACACCAATTAAACTAACAACACCAGATTGTTTTTTCTTTGCAATATGATTTGCGACTTTACTCAAAGTTTTAGTTTTAGCAATTCCTATACTAGTTGGAATGCCTGTCCACTGTAAAACTGTTTCTCTAATATCTCTTCCAACTTTTTCAACTTCAGAGTCTGGAAAATTAGATAAATCTATAAATGCCTCATCAATTGAATATACCTCTATTTCTGTATTAAATCTTTTAAGAGTTCTCATCACTCTTCTAGATAAATCTCCATACAAAGAATAATTTGATGAAAAAACCTCAACCTTATTTTTAACAATAATATCTTTCGCTTTAAAATAAGGTTCACCCATTTTAATTCCTAAAGCTTTTGCTTCGTTAGATCTAGAGATAATACAACCATCATTATTTGATAAAACAACTACAGGTTTTTTTCTTATTTTTGGATTGAATAATCTTTCACATGAAACATAGAAAGAATTACAATCAACTAAGCCTATTTTTTTAGTACGTTGAATGGATGACATAAGTTACAACCCCCCAAATAAAGACATCTTCTTCTTCATTGATTAAAATTCTATTAGAAAAATCTTTAGATCCAGATGTTAGGAATTTTTTATCTCTTTCTTGAACTAAAGTTTTAACTACAAGCTCATCATGAACATTTGCTATAACTGTTGAAAAGTTTTTTGGTTTTAAGCTTTTATCAACAACTAATAAATCTCCATCATTAATACCAACGTCCACCATGGATTTTCCTTGAACTCTGATAATAAAAGTAGCTGGAACATTTTTGATTAGATGCATGTTTAGATCGATATCTTCCTCGATATAATCAGTAGCAGGTGAGGGAAAACCAGCACCAGCTTTATGTAAATAATAAGGGACAGTTAGTTTCATGTTCTTGTTTTGTTCTTATTTATAGAGCATTTATACAATACATTCAAGAGGTTGTATTTTGAGTCTGTAACTGAATCAAAAGTGAATCAAAACGTGAACATCAAAACTACATTTTGTATGCTTGTGGATAACTTCAACCAAGGATAGTTTAAAATATCAAATGAAAAAACTAATTTGTCATTGTGGAGCTGTCGAAGCAGAAATAAATTTAGACGGAGATTTGGCCAAGGTAATAAAATGTAATTGCTCTATTTGTAAAAGAAAAGGAGCAATCATGTCGATGGTAAAAAATGAGGATTTTAAAATTGTTAAAGGGGAAGATAAATTAAAACTTTATCAATTTCATTCAAAAGTCGCTAAACATTATTTTTGCTCAGACTGTGGAATTTATACTCATCACAATCCAAGAATTAATCCAGCAATGACAGGATTTAATGTTGGATGCATTGATGAAATAAATACTTTTGATTTAAAAGAAATTCCTGTAAACGATGGTCAAAATCATCCTTTGGATAAAAAATAATTTTCATGCAACAATTTAGCTTATGCTTTGGTAAGGTAAAAAAAGATTGTCTAAAGTTTATTAAGTCTCAAGAAACAAAAGCAGATAAATTCAAATATAAAGAAAAAATGATTAAATCTTTTTTGATTCCATTATGTTTTTGGATTATTAAAAAAGCTGGTAAAAAAAGACCATATTTTGTAGGTTTAGCAGGCGGTCAGGGAACTGGCAAAACTACCATAAGTTCACTTATAAAAATAATTCTTACTAAATATTTTAGATTGAAGGTCTTTAGAATTTCTATTGATGATTTTTATAAAACAAGAAAAGAGAGAATAAACTTATCAAAAAGAGTTCACCCAATGCTTTTGACAAGAGGAGTACCTGGAACCCACGATATCAATATGATGTTGAGTTTCTTTAAAAATGTTAAAAGTAAGAAATTTAAAAGATTCAAACTTCCGACTTTTAACAAAGCTATTGATGATAGATTTTCAAAAAAACATTGGTATGATTTAAAAGTAAGGCCTGATGTAGTTATTTTTGAAGGTTGGTGTGTAGGAGCAAAATCAGAAAAAAATAACACATTAAAAAAAACAATTAATTCAATGGAAAAAGCAAAAGATCAAAAACAGATTTGGAGAAAATATGTTAATCAACAATTAAAATTAAAATACAAAAATTTATATTCTCAATTAAATTGTTTAATTTATTTAAGAGCAAAAAATTTTAGTTTGTTACAAAAATGGAGATTAAAACAAGAGCGCAAACTTTGGATTAAAAGTAAAATTAAATCTAACTTAAAGATTATGAGCAGAGAAAATGTTATTAATTTTATGCAAACTTATCAAAGAATTACACAAAATATGTTTAGGCATATGCCTAAATATGCATCGATAATTTTCAATTTAAATACTAACCATCAAATTAAATCTGCGTTATATAAAAACAAATGAAAAAAATTTTTATAACATTCTTTTGTATTTTGTGTTTAATTTCAAAAGTTAATGCTGAAACATTCACCCAAGCTCTAAAAAAAGCTTATGAAGATAATTCAGAACTTAATGCAGAAAGAGAGAGTATAAATATTTCAGAACAAGAATTAAAAGTTTCTAGAAGTGCATATCTTCCGACAATTACTTTAAGTGGAACACAAAGTGAGGAAAGTACTGAAAAACTAACAAAGCAAAGTGGAGGCGATGCTAGATTAGATGATGTTGATCCAACAGAACAATCAATTACCATATCGCAGACACTCATTGACTTTGGCAGAAGAGCAGAACTTGAAAAAAGTAAAATTGGTTTAAATTTATCAAAAGCAAAATTATTAAAAAAAGAACAAGATATTTTATATAAGTCTATTGAAGCTTACACTGGTTTGATAGTTGCAAATGAAAAATTTAAGATCAATCAATCAAATGTGAATTTATTAGATAGACAGGTTGAGACTGATAGAATTAGGTTAGAAAGAGGTCAAATTACTTTATCAGATGTTTCTCAATCAGAATCATCTTTAGCTGAAGCGCAAGCAAAATTGATACAAGCAGAAAGTAATCTTTTAATTGGTTTACTTAATTATAAAAATGTTATAGGTGAAATATCAGATCCAGAATTGTTATCTAAATCTTCAATAATTGAAATAGATTTACCTAGTACTCTTGAGGCAGCAATTGACCTGTCAAAGAAAAATAATCCAGATTTAAAGATATCTGAATTTGAATATCAGCAATCAAAAAAAGACACTTCAAATGCAAAATCAGACTTAGCACCAACTGCTACTCTTTCATTCGATAAATCCAAGACAGAGGATTTAAGTGCAACTTATGATGAAAGAGAAAAAGATGTTTTAAAAGCTACTGTTACTTGGCCATTTTATTCAGGAGGAAAAAATATTGCTACATTAAAGAAAAATCAAAGTTTAGAATTACAAAAAAGTTTATTACTTGATGACATGATTAAAGAAAACCAAACAAACGTTGCTAGCGCATGGTCTAGCTATCAGTCTAATCAAAGCTTATTAAATTCTGTTAGATCTCAAGTGAACGCCGCTGAAATTGCAAGTGAAGGAATTCTTGCAGAATATAATAGTGGTTCTAATAAAAGGACCACTTTAGAAGTTATACAATCAAATTCCCTTTTACTCGATGCACAAATTTCATTAGCTGACTCTGAGAGGAATTACATTCTCTCACAGTTTAACCTTCTCAAATCTGTTGGATTGTTGAATAGCACTTATTTAAAAATCAAGTAATATAAGGGTTTTTTTGAGTTATATTAATTAAATCTTGCAAATGAGAACAAAAGTAGTACATAATAATTTCATGATTCGAGTGTTAATAATTAATAAAAAGGAAGCTTTAAATGACAAAGAATAATTTAAAAGTAGTTAAATCTACTAAAGACCAAGAAATGGATATTAAAGAAAAAAATAAAGCATTAGATGCTGCTATCAGCCAGATAACTGACAACTTCGGAAAAGGTTCAGTTATGAAGCTTGGTGAAAAAAGAGCAATGGATATTGAGTCGATATCTACAGGTTCTTTAAGTTTGGATTTAGCTTTAGGTATAGGTGGTCTACCTAAAGGAAGAATTGTTGAAGTTTATGGACCAGAATCTTCTGGAAAAACAACACTTGCATTACAAGTTGTTGCTGAAGCTCAAAAAGCAGGTGGAATTTGTGCATTTGTTGATGCAGAACATGCTTTAGATCCAGTTTATGCAAAGAAATTAGGTGTAAATACTGAAGAGCTTTTAATCTCTCAACCAGATGCAGGCGAGCAAGCTTTAGAAATCGCAGATACGCTAGTAAAATCAGGCTCTATTTCAGTTATTGTAATCGATTCTGTTGCAGCTTTAACTCCAAAAGCTGAAATTGAAGGTGAGATGGGAGATCATCATGTTGGTCTTCAATCAAGATTAATGAGTCAAGCTTTAAGAAAATTAACTGGTTCAATTTCAAATACTAACACAATGATGATTTTCATTAACCAAATTAGAATGAAAATTGGAGTAATGTTTGGCAGTCCTGAAACAACATCAGGTGGAAATGCACTTAAATTTTATTCATCTGTAAGAATGGATATTAGAAGAATTGGTGCCATCAAAGATAAGGATGAAATTATTGGCAACACTACAAGAGTAAAAGTAGTTAAGAATAAAGTTGCACCACCATTTAAAGTTGTTGAGTTTGACTTAATGTATGGCAGAGGAATTAGTAAAATGGGTGAGTTAGTTGACCTGGGTGCTAAAGCTGACATTATAGAAAAATCAGGAGCATGGTACGCTTATAAGGGTGAAAA
>CACORY010000018.1 GCA_902629695.1 uncultured Pelagibacteraceae bacterium
AGAAATTGGTTTTTTTGATAAAGGAAAAGCTGTTGTTCCTGAGAATGTGAAACATAGAAAATTAGATGATATTAAACCTGGTGGATTAGGAACTTTTTTTATTAAACAAATAATGGATAATGCTGTTTTTAAAAAAGATCAAAAGGGATGGGTTAATCATCTTGTATTAACCAAAAAAATTTAACCAATAATAGCACCCACGTTAAATATCGGCGAGTACATAGCGATCATCAAACCACCTATCATGATTCCCATAAAAACAATCATAATCGGTTCAATTAAGCTAGACATATTTTCTACAGAAGTATCAAATTCTTCTTCATAGTACATTGCAACAGATCCAAACATTTCATCCAATTGTCCTGTTTGCTCTCCAACAGAAATTAATTGACTAAATGTTGGTGGGAACATCGGTTCCTTTAAAAAAAGTTTAGTCAAAGTGTCCCCAGAGAAAACTCCTTTTTTTACATTTTCTAAAGCTTCTGTGACTACAACATTGTTACTTACTGATTTTGCAATCTCTAAACTTTCTAATAAATTTACTCCAGCTGCACTAAGATTTCCTAAAATTAATGAAATTCTTGCAAGTAATGATTTTAAAATCATATCGCCGAATACAGGTAATTTTAAAATTTGTTTATGCCATTTATATTGTATGGCTGGGTTTTTAGTGGTTAAATATCTAAAAACAATAAAACCACCAATACCTCCAAATAATAAAACCATTCCTCCTGTGCCTCGTAAAAAATTACTCATAGCCATAATGGTTGCTGTCGCTTTTGGAAGTTCAATACCCATACCATCATACATTTTTGCAAAGACAGGAACTACTTTTACTAACATGAATGCACTGACTGTAATGGCAACTGTAAACATTATACCTGGATACATTAGAGCACCTTTAATTTTCTTTTTAATTTTTTCCTTTTTTTCTAATGACTCAACAATCTTTAATAAGAAAACATCCAATTTACCGCTAGCCTCTCCAGCTTTTATAAGATTACAATAAACGTTATCAAAATATTGTGGATACTTCTCAAAACATTTTGATAATGTTACACCGCCCTCTAAACTCTTTCTTATATCTTCAATAATCTCTTTAATACCTGGGTTTTCTAATTGGTCTCTTAACATGCCCAATACTTCTAGTATTGGTAAACCAGCTTTGACCATGGTTGCAAATTGTTTTGAGAAAATTAGTATGTCTTCTGTTTTAGGTTTTTTTTTAGCACCGAAAAGTGAAAAGCTTGACTTTTTGCCTTTCTCTTTAGTTTCGCTTTTTTTTTTCTTAGTTTTTATAAGATTGGTAATAATTACTTTTTGCTCTTTTAATTTAAAAGATGCTTCATCTTGATTTATGGCCTCTATTTCTCCCTCAACATATTTGCCGTCAGAAATACCTTTGTATGTAAAAGCTTCCATATTAATTAAATTATTCCGATGCTAAAACCCGTTCATACTCTCTGAAATTAAGCTCCCCGTTAGCAATTAATCTTCTTCCCATATCTTGCATAGTTTGAAAGCCCTCTTTAATTGCAATTTGTCTTAATTCAGGAGTAGTAGCTTTTCTTAATATTGCCTCTTTGACAGGTTTTGAAACTACTAAAATTTCATAAATACCTTGTCTACCTTTGTAACCAGAGTCTTTACATTTTGCACAACCTTTACCTTTAAGTGCTTTGACTCTTGATGCTTGTTCAGGACTAAAACCTAAGTCTTGTAATACCTTAGGTGTAACATCGTCGTCTGGAACTCTACAATCTTTACAAGATCTTCTTGCTAATCTTTGTGCTAGAACTAATTGACAAGCTGCACTAATTAAATAATCAGGCGTTCCCATGTTTTGTAATCTAGTGATTGTACTTGGTGCATCATTCGTGTGAAGTGTACTAAATACTAAGTGTCCAGTTAAAGCAGCTTTAAGACCAATATCAACTGTTTCTTTATCTCGCATCTCTCCAACTAGAATAATTTCTGGGTCTTGTCTTAAAAAAGATCTTAATGCAGCAGCAAAAGTTAAACCAATATCGTCTTTAATTTGAACTTGACCTACTCCATCCAATTCATATTCAACAGGATCTTCTGCTGTTAAAATATTTAAATGAGGTTTGCTTACCTCTTTTAAAATACTATAAAGTGTTGTCGATTTACCTGAACCTGTAGGACCTGTAACAAGAATTAATCCTTGTGTCCCATGAATTGCTTTTCTTAAATTTTTTAAATCAACATCTTCAAAATTTAATTGTTCTAAAGTTATATCACCTGCATCTTTATTTAAAACCCGCATTACAATTCTTTCGTTATTAGCGGTTGGCAAAATAGATAAACGTAAATCAACTACCTTACCGTCAATTTTAAAATTTATTGCTCCGTCCTGCGGTAATCTTCTTTCGGCGATATCTAATTTACCCATAATTTTAAATCTAGTTACAACTGCACCATAATTGTCATGAAGAAATTGTTTATATTGTTCTTGTTCTTGTAACATACCATCTTGTCTGTAACGTACTCTAGATGAAAATCTATATGGTTCGATATGTATATCACTCACTCCAGATTTAATTGCCTCGGCAACAACTGCAGTACTAAACTTTATTACTTCTGACTCATTTTCAATAGCCTCTATATCCTCTTCAGGTGGTTTTTCTAAAACTTCTCCTGCCTCTCCTAAATCAGATTCAAATGTTTTTGTTTTTTCTTTACTTACATTGTCAGCTCTTATCGATTGTGTAGTTACGTCTCCAGTCTCACTTAAAATTTTATCTATAAAGTTAGATATTTGAGTGACCTTAGCTGCATGCAATTCTATATTTTTTTTGGTAATAGCTTTGAGATTTCTCATTAAACCAAGTTTTGAGCTATCTGAAATTGCTATATGTAAATTTTTTCCCTCAACTTTGAAAGGGGCAACAAAATTCATCTTAATATAATTTGACGGTAATACCGCTTTAATCTCATCGGTTAATTCACATTTTGTTAAATCAATAACATCTAAATTTTGCTCTTTAACTAAAACATCTAAAATTTTATTTTCATCTGTTAGCTTTAGCTCAAATACAGCATCAATTTGTGATGAATTCTTTTCAGTGCTTACCTTCTTTATGTTTGGTAAATCTTTCCCTGAGATAATGTCATGATCTATCAGGACATTGATTAAATTAATTTCACTCTCTCTACTAATTTTAAGCATTATAAAATCCTAGGTGCAATAAACACTAAAAGTTCATTCATTCTATCGCTTTTTTGGGTTCCTTTAAACATTTTTCCTATCACGGGTAACTTGCTTACTCCTGGAACCTGCTCAGATGCATCTGAAATGTCATTTTTCTTAATTCCACCAATAACTACTATGTCTCCGTCAGCTACTAATAATTTTGTGATAATTTCCATCTTATTGATACCCACTGCAGAAGGGTCAGTTCTATCTGGTGTATCATTATTGACCTGAACCTCTAAAAGCACATTTCCATCACCAATTATGCTTGGAGTTACTTGTAATTTTAAAGCGGCATCTTTAAATGATGCAGGTGTATTATCAGTTCCTGGAACAGATATTTGAACACCTTGTGTGATAGTAGCTATCTGGTTATCTAAAGTAAATAATTTAGGATTAGAAATAGTTTTACCTAAACCTTCTGTTTCTAATGCGTCTAGTTGTAGTTTTAAAACCATAGAACCTGTTCTTCTTAAAATCCCTATACCACTAGTAGCACCAGCTACATTGAAATTATATAAACCATCCGCGCCTCCACTTCCTGCCGCGCTAATTGAAGCTGAACCCGAGTCAATTGATCCATCTGTAGTTCCAACTGTTGATCCTCCAACTGTTCCACCAAATCTATCTCGATTTCCTCTTACAAAAGCAGCACCAAGTTTATTTCCTAGTGCTCTTTCAAAAGAAGAAGTTGCTTCAACAATAAATGCCTCAATTAGTACTTGCTTAGTTCTAACATCAATTTCTCTTATTACTTTATCAACAACATCTAAATCCTTTGCCTTGCCTCTTACAATTATTGATCTTGTAGTTTTTTCCTCAGTCACCTGTATTGGGGAATAAGATGTATCTGCTCCGACTGAAGTAAATAATTCCGTTATAGTAGCTTTAGCTTCTGCAGGTGTTATATAATAAAGTCTAAATATTTCTGAAACTATTGGCTCTACTGAATTTTCTAATTCAACTTTTTTTCTAACAGCTGAGGCTCTTGCAGATTTATAGCTTTCTTGTGAAGTTAATGTAGCTGGAGAATGAACTCTAATTATATTACTTGCAACATCTATATCCGCTGCAAAATTCTTCATATCAAGTAATGCATTGAAAGCTTTATCCCATGGCACATTTGAAAGCTCCGCTGAAATAGCACCAGCAACTTCTTCACCTACCAATATATTTACTTCCCCAATTTTAGCCATTAAGCCCATGGCTTCTTTATAATCAAGGTTTTGAAACTTGAATGATACATTTTGTTTAAGGGAAGAATATTCTTCAGGTATCAGTAAATAATTTTTTTCTTTAACTGAAGAAATTTGCTTTCTTTTTTCTAAAACCTTAATATCGCCTTCAACTGGCTTTGGTCCCATCTCTGCGCTTTTTTCAACTTCTATTTTTCCTAACTTTTTAACATCCTCTTTAATTAGTGGTGTATCGTGTTTAAAGATTACCTTTTTTTTGCCTTTAGATGTTGTTTGCGTACACCCACTTAAAACGAAAGAGATTAACAATAAAGAAATAATAATATTGAGTGCTTTTGAATTCATTAAAATGGCTCCGATGTTTCTCTAATTTGATTTTTAAAATTTATAACCAAAAAGGAATTATCGCCTTTTTCAAAAATTGCTTTTTCAGGTCTAAGATCAACTAATCTTATTCCAGGGCTAAGTTCCTCATTCATTTGTAAGGTAACAATCTCTCCTGTTGCATTAATTAGGGATACGTAGCTTTCGTATTCTCCATTCATTATTCCAACAAGTTTAAAATTGAATAAACTCATCTCTTCTCTCTCTTCAGAACTGTTGGTAATAACTACACCAGCTGATCCACCTAAAGAGGCATCTCCTACAAACGGATCATTTAAAGGAAGTGGTTCCTCTTGACCTATTTCTGAACTTATATTGGCTTGCTGATTAGCTTGTTTCTCTTTTACTTTTTGATTAATTTCTTTTGCCTTTTCAATTATGTTTTGTTCAGTATCATGATTATCTGCATATGAATTGAAAACACTCAAAATAGCTATAAAGCTAAATATAATTAATTTTTTAAAACCCATCGCCCAATCCTACAATAGTTAATAATCCATCAACTTTTATCGCACCGGTTGTATCTCCTCTTACCACTTTTATAGACTCCTTGTCAAAATTTAGCATCTTTTTAGACATTGAAAGGGCCCTCTTAAACTTGATATATCCCAAAAAATTACCAGTTATCTCAAAATTAACTGGAATTGTGTAATATGCCATGTTTTCTGCCTTTTTCTTTTTGACTTTTTTCTTCTTTTTTTTCTTCTTTTTCTTTTTACCATCGGCTTTTTCTAATGCCTCAGCTTTAGTGACTGCTTTTGGTGCTTTCTTCTCTATTTTTGAAATAACTAAATCATTTAATCCTGCATAATAACTGAGAGTTTCATACAAGCCCTCTACTTCCGCCTTAGTGTGAAATAAAGTCGAATATTCATCATATTGAGGTTTTAGCTTTTTAATTTTTTTATTTGTTGATTTAATTTCCTGAACAAATTTTACAGTCTCCTGCTTTTTTTTATTCATATCATTTATCTGGGCTTTCTTTTTTTCAACTATAGGATTTAAAATTGCGTAATAGATAATTAAAAATAATATTATTGCTCCACTGGATATACCAATCTTAATTAATGTTTTTCTATCAGCTAATTGAAGAATCTTTTCTTTTAGATCTTCAATCTTAATATTTTTCAAATCTATATTTTTTAAGTCCATTATTATTTTTAAGTTTTGCTCTGACCTTTTGGATCAATTAAAACAAAAACTCTAAATCCTTTCATTGTAATTCCAGTTGCTGATTTTCTCGGTAATTTCATTGATGATAGCGATGCTTGTTTAATATACTTTTTATCACTTAAATTTTTAATGAATTTCAAAATATCTTGATCACTTGCTGCAACTCCCTGAATAGTTACTTTTCTTTTACCATTATAAGTAACTTGATCAAATCTTACTCTTTTTGGAACACTTGCTGCTATCTGAGCTAAAATTCTATAACTCAAATCTTTATTTGATTTAAGACTATTGCTTAATTTTAAAGTAGTCGTAATTAATTTTAATTCTTTTTTAACCGCTTTGACTTCTTTTGATTTTAATGCATGTTCTTTCTTAACTTTAGCATAATTATTAAGTTTCTTGTTATAAGAATGAATATTCCAGAAAGATAAAGCAAATAAGATCAAATAAATACCAACAACACCACCAACAACACCTTTAAAAGCAAAATTAGAAATAGCTTTCATTTTTTTCTGCTTAACCATTCCTTTTCTGTCAGGGAGTAAATTAATATTTTTAACTGCAGTAACAAATTTGTAATAACCAAAAACATCCAACTTTCTAAAAGCCAAACCAATTACAGTTGAAAGGTAAGATCTATTTTGTAAACTAACTGATTGCTCAAGTTGTTGTGGTATTTGTAGACCATCTATTGGATCAAAAGTTTTGAAGCCAATATTTACTAAATTTTGTCTGAAGATTGATAAATAATCTTCTATATTTTCTAAATCAGAAACTACTTTGATATTTCTAATTCTTTTTTCGTATTTAGTCTCAAAATCTTGAACTGCTTGTTTTACTTGTGTAACAAATCTTCTAACTAAACCTTCTTTTTCTTCTTGAACTTGTGATGATTTTAATATCTGTCTATCTTGCCCTCTTAAAAATATATCAGTAATAATTGGATTATTATCATATAAAATCATTAAATAATTTTCATCTAAACCAAATTCTAAAACTGCTGTTAAATTAGTGTCTTCTGTTTTTTGAGAAATTTGATTAATTTGATCTACTGCAGATTTTAAAGCAAAACATTTTACATCAATGATTACTGGGTTAAGTCCACTTGATTTGATGATCGATGTATAACTATTTATGTCAGAAAGTTTCGAGGCAACAAATAGTATATCCATAGTATTTTCTTTTTGATTTCTATTAATTACTTGATGGAATATTGAATAGTCATCTAAGTTGTCCGTTAATTGCACAAGGTTTTCCCAAAGAGAATTAGTTTCGATAGCTTTTTGTAATTCTTCATCTTTCATTAAAGGAGCTGTAACAACTCTGATAATTGCACTTGTTACGGGGATAGCGATTGCAGCATTTGGAGTTTTAATTTTAGATTTTTGAATTGCAATTGATAATTCTTCTCCAAGTTTATCAGAATTTTCTAATACAACTGCATCATCAGGTAAATCAACTTTATGAGTATAAAATCTTTCCAACACCCATTGATTGGCTTTATTGGAAGTTATTTGTGCTAATCTAATTTCTTTATTTGTAATTTCTACTCCAAGTATTTCCTCACCTTGAGCAGAAGATTTTCCTAATTTAGATTTAAAAAAATTATCTAATTTATCTTTAAAACTATTTTTACCACTAGCTGATGGTTTGGGCATTTTAAGTCCACTTACAAATGATGGTTTCTTTAATTTAATATTTTTTAATTTATCAAATAGACCAGAAATAGATTTTTTGTTTTCAGTAGACTGGTTTTCATTGATAGTATTTGCATTAACCTCTTGTGATGTAATATTTTTAGTTTCTATTGGGCTAGTAACCGGTTTAGGTACCTCAGTAACGGTACTTGGTGGTGGTGTTGTGCCCTCAGCTGTTGGGGGAGTGGATGATGTTGTTCCAGTTTCAGGTGTATTTTGAGTTTCTTCAGGGGTTATTGTCTCTTTGCTTTTCTCTTTATCTTTATTTGCGTGTACATCATCAAACCATTTTTCTAAAATTGGTATTGCATCATCTAAATTTGGTGTTCCTGAAGAGGAAATCTTTTGTTTGCCATCAATATAAAGTCTTCCAACCCAGTTTTTTGATTTTAATTCCCCTTTATATTTGTCTTGTCTTATATATATGTGAAGTCTGCCGTCTTTTTTATGGATAACCTCGTGTTCTTTCTTTTCTTCTTCTTTATTATCTTTTATATCTGTAGTTTCTGTGATGTTTGAACTAGGAGTAGTCTCATTTTTTTTAGTTTCAGGAGTTTTTGAGCTTTCATTCGTCTCATTTTTTGAAATTGAAGTAATCTCATCAACACTCATATAGGATTCGCTTCCAGATTGTAATTGATCTTTGTTATCTGGCTTTTTATCTACATCCTCAGGTTGATTATTCTGATCTGAGCCGGAATCTTCCTGATCAATTTTATTTTCTTTATCTTTATCTTCTTCACTCATAATTTTTTTTTTAATTCTCTAACACAAACATACGAATCTCTAACACAATTTTTAAAAAAGTCTAACACATAATTAAAAGTTGTATGCTCATTATAGGTCAAAAAGACAAAAAAACCAATTTTTATGCGAATTTAAGATGATTTATTTATTTTTCAAAAAATCATTAAAAAAAATCAGTAAATCAATTTCTCTAACACAAATTAGATAAACTCTAACACAATGCTAAAATTTAAA
>CACORY010000019.1 GCA_902629695.1 uncultured Pelagibacteraceae bacterium
TGCTCATGAAAATGAATTTGCTTATGCTAGTTATGATTCTTATCCAGTTTCTAAATATCACTGTTTGATTATACCAAAAAGACACGTAAAAGATTATTTTGATTTGACAGACCAAGAGCTTATTGCCTGCAAAGAACTTATAAATATTGTTAAGGACGAGATTTTAAGTAAAGACCGAACTGTTAAGGGTTTTAATTTTGGAACAAATATTGGAAAGGTCTCAGGCCAATCAATTTTTCATTGTCATATGCATTTAATTCCAAGAAGAGATAGGGATGTAGTGAATCCTCAGGGAGGTGTAAGATCTGTCATTCCCCATAAACAACACTATAAAAGAAAAAAGTAAGCTGTTATTAAAGACAAATTGACCTGAGTTTGAGGTTGAACTATTAATTCAACTATATATAAAAATACAAAAATTTAATTAACTATTAGCGGACATGTTAAATAATAATCCATTTTCAATTTTAGCCGAGACAGTATCACCAATTGCTATGCAATCTTTTATAATTGCAATGGTTATTTTAATTGCAATTGGAACCATAATACAAATGATACACCATAAAAATCTTACTTATTTTTTTAGAAATGCCAGAAAAGCAAAATTAGCTGCAACAAAAGAATTAAGTATTGGCGAAAAGGTTTCTATTATTTCAAAAACAACTGTGGTTGACATCGGTACGACATCTGAATTAGGTTTTGGAAAAAGAAGATTAGCTCATGTTCTAGGGATGTACGGAACAATATTATTTTGGGTTTCTTCAGCAGTATTAGTTTTCTGCTATACAGGAGCAGGAAAACCAGATTCTCAAACATGGTCATTACTTTGGCATGTTGGGGCAATATTAACTTGTCTAGGTGGATACTGGTTTTGGTTTTTTTTAAGAGTCGATGTATCAGCTGAAGCACACCCTTGGTACAGAATAATAAAAGCAGATCTATTTGTTTTAGCATTATTGGCTTGTTCAACTTTTGGTTTGGCATGGTCTTACACACAATTTAATAGTCAGACGGGTTTATCTTTTTTATTCCTTTCTTTATTTGTTGTATCAAATTTAATTTTATTTGGTGGTGTTTATTGGTCTAAGTTTGCACATATGTTTTATAAACCTGGGGCAGCTATTCAAAAGAACTTAGCAGAGGCTGATGGATCTAGAGATAATCTCCCACCTCCAGCAGATGCACCTGAACAATTTGGCCTGGGTATAAAAAGAGAAGAGCCAAAACACTATTAATATGTTAAGAGATAAGGGAAAAAATTAAAAATTATGTCAACTTTTGTATATATGACCAGATGCGATGGATGTGGTCACTGCGTAGATATTTGTCCATCAGATATAATGCACATTGATGAAAATATAAGACGTGCAAAAAATATTGAGCCTAATTTTTGTTGGGAATGCTATTCATGTGTGAAGGCTTGCCCAAATCATGCGATTGATGTTAGAGGTTATGCAGACTTTGCACCTATGGGACATAGTGTGAGAGTTAGAAGAGAAGAAGAAAAAGGAACAATTTCGTGGAAAATTAAGTTTAGAAATGGAACAGAAAAAAACTTTGTGTCACCAATCACAACAAAACCATGGGGTAAATTTATTCCCAAACTTGCAGAAGGTGATAAGCCTAATCAAGGAGAAATAAACTCCCAAAGACTTTACAGCGAACCTGAAGGTTTAAATACAAATCAAGAACTTCCTTCAGTTCCAAAAGAGTCTTTCAAAAAAGGAGTTTACTATTAATGGCTAAACACAAAACACATTATGAGGAATGTGATGTTTTAGTTGTTGGTGGTGGAATGGCAGGTACAGGTGCTACATTCGAAGCTAGACATTGGGGCAGAGACTTAAAAATCATTTGTGTTGAAAAAGCAAACATAGATAGAAGTGGAGCTGTAGCTCAGGGCCTCTATGCAATAAACTGCTACATGGGAATGCAATGGGACGAAAATCAACCAGAAGATCATGTGAGATATGCTCGAAATGATTTAATGGGAATGGTTAGAGAAGACTTAGGATACGACATGGCTCGACACGTAGATTCAACAGTACATATGTTTGATGAATGGGGTCTTCCAATGATGAAAAATGAGAAGACTGGAAGATACTTAAGAGAAGGAAAATGGCAGATAATGATTCATGGTGAAAGTTATAAACCAATAGTTGCTGAAGCAGCAAAAAAATCTGCTGATAAAATTTATAACAGGATAATGATTACTCACTTATTAATGGATGAGAAGCAAGAAAATAGAATTGGCGGTGCAGTTGGTTTTAATATGCGAACTGGAGATTTTCATGTTTTTAGATCTAAAACAGTTATTGTAGCTGCCGGAGGGGCTTCACACATATTTAAACCTAGAGCAGTTGGGGAAGGTATGGGTAGAACTTGGTACGCTCCTTGGAGTAATGGATCAGCTTATGCATTACCTATTGCAGCCGGAGCAAAGATGACACAAATGGAAAATAGAATTGTATTATGTAGATTTAAAGATGGTTATGGACCGGTCGGTGCTTATTTCTTACATTTAAAAACATATACACAAAATGCAAATGGTGAAAATTACGAGAAGAAATGGTATGAGCAAACAAAAGAGTTAGTTGGCGAATATATAGATCATCATCCAACTCCTACATGTTTAAGAAATCATGCGTTTATACAAGAAGTTGCTGCAGGCGGTGGACCTATTCATATGGTTACAAAGGAAGCTTTTCAAGATCCTCATTTAGAAACAGTTGGGTGGGAGAATTTTTTAGGAATGACAGTTGGACAAGCAGTAGTTTGGGCATCTCAAAATATAGATCCAAAATATACTAATCCTGAATTAACAACATCAGAACCGTATGTAATGGGATCTCATGCAACTTGCTCAGGTGCGTGGGTAAGTGGTCCTGAAGATTTATCTCCTCCAGAATATTTCTGGGGTTACAATAGAATGTTAACGATTGATGGTTTATTTGGAGCTGGTGATACAGTTGGTGGAAGTGCACATAAATTTTCATCAGGTTCATTTACTGAGGGTAGGTTAGCAGCTAAAGCGGCAGTAAAATATATTGAAGATAAAAAAGCTGAGGGAATAAATGTTTCCGATAAACAATGTGATGATTTTAAAACAGCTGTTTATAAACCTTTAGATACTTTTACTATAGCTCAAAATGAAATTACGGGTGGAACAGTTTCACCGAGTTACATTTCACCAATTCAAGGACTTCAAAGACTTCAAAAAATTATGGATGAATACGTTGGTGGTATAACTTCAAATTATATGACCAATGGTAACATGCTTAAAAGAGCTTTAGAACTTTTGGAATGGTTGGTAGAGGACTTAGAAAAAGTAGGGGCTGAAGACTATCACCAATTGATGAGAGCTTGGGAATTAAAACATAGAGCATTAACATCTCAATGTGTGACTGAGCACACATTGTTCAGAGAGGAAACTCGTTGGCCTGGATATTATTACAGAGGTGATCACATGAAATTAGATGATGAAAACTGGCACTGTTTGACTGTTTCAAGAAGAGATCCTAAGACTGGAAAATTTTCTATGGAAAAAGTGCCTGTTTATCATATCGTAGATGAAAAAGAGAAAAAAAAGGCCTCGTAAAAAATAACTAATTTTTTCTAATCCATGGACTTATTATCTAAAACTGATGAAGAGATCTTTAGTATTGGTAAACCATTATGGGAAAATTTAGTAAGGTCATCAAACATGAAAGATTACGGAGGTTTTACAAGAGATTTCTCCACTCAGATGCTGTTTGGAGCGAATGAAGTAGAACTTGGTAAACAGTGGGCTAACAATGAACTTATTACTAATTTAAATGAGACTTATGAGCCATTTGGAACTTTAAGGCGAGGAGAGCATATTACAATATTAATAAAGCAAACTAATAAGAAGTTTCCTGGAGAATTTTTAGGAAGATTGGTCTTAGGAGTTGAGGATGGAGAAATTAAGGTCTTTGGTGCAACAATTTACTAACTCAAAAAAAAACAATTATACCCAATAATAGTTTGACAATTTTTCTACTCGGTGTATTGAAGAATAAGAGATGCACCTTTCAAATATAAAAATTCCACAAAAAATTCTAAATAAAAAGACAACTTTTATTAAAACAGGGATTTTTTCAGCAATAGTAGCATGTTGGAGTGTCATCTTAGTTGGAACGTTTTTAACTTTTAAATAATAAAAGATTAAAAGTTTTATTTTGAATGGAAGTTTTTTTACCAATAGCTCAAGTATTTATTAATCCAGTTGAAATACTTTTATTAAGTGCAATAGTTGGAGTGCTATCAGGTTTATTTGGTGTTGGTGGAGGCTTTTTAATGACACCATTTTTAATTTTTATGGGTGTTCCACCAGCTTATGCTGTTGCTAATGAAGCAAATAATATTCTAGCTACCTCAGTTTCAGGATCTACTACACATTATTTAAAAAATACCCTTGATTACAAGATGGGTTTCATGATTGTAATTGGTGGATCAATAGGTACTGCTCTGGGTATTTATACTTTTACATATTTTAAAGACATTGGAAAAATAGATACAGTTATCTCTTTAGCTTATATGTATATACTTGCAATAATTGGTACATTAATGTTAGTCGAAAGTTTAGGGGAGATCGATAAAGCAAAAAAGAATGTTGTTGAAAGAAAAAAACTTCATGTTCATTATTGGATACACGGTCTTCCTTTTAGAATGCGATTTCCAAAATCTAAATTATATGAGAGTATATTTACCCCCATTGTAATTGGATTATTAGTTGGTTTTATAGCTGCTATAATGGGGATAGGTGGAGCATTTATTTTAGTCCCAGCTATGATCTACCTAATTAAGATGCCAACTAAATTAGTGCCAGGAACCTCATTATTTGTAACTATTTTTGTAAGTGTGATTGTTACATTTTTGCACTCTTTTAACTATGGCTCAATTGATTTGATGCTAGTAGTTTTGCTAGTGGTTGGATCAATTGTAGGTGTTCAAGTAGGTCAAAAACTTGGAGAACAAATTGATAGCTCAGGATTAAAAGCTCTATTAGCAATTTTATTACTAATCGTTGGTATAGCAATAGCTTATGATACTTTTTTTGCAGAGGAAATTAAAAATGAGACAATAAAAATGACAAATCAAGATTTAAATTTCTTTTCTAGTTTTATAAAAGACTTTTCAAAAGATATGCCATTCTTTTATGGATTATTCTCAATTTTGTTTGCAGTTATACTTGGAATAGGTGCAGCTTTTATTAGAAGATTTTTGTCTGTAATGAGGAAGAAATATCTTATAAAACCAACAAAGTAATTTTACGCACTTCGATAAAGTTTAGTCATAACAAATTCTTTATGACCTAAGGCCTCAGCACAAGTTAATCTTCCGTTAGCAACTCTAAGTGTCGTCTCAATCAATTTATCACCAGCTTCAGACATATTCATTTCTCTTGAAAGTATTTTAGAAACATCACAATCAATGTGTTCACCCATTCCTTTTACAGTTAGAGGATTTGCAGTCAATTTCACAACAGGCTCAATTGGATTTCCTACAATATTACCTTGTCCCGTTGGGAATAGATGGATATTGAAACCTGCAGCAGCTTGAAGAGTAACACATTCTGCAGCAGCAGATGAGGTATCCATAAAATAAAGTCCTTTACCTTTTTTTGGTTCTTCAGCAGGTTCAAGCACATCAACAAACTTACAATTTCCAATCTTTTGAAAATTTCCAAATGCCTTTTCCTCAATCGTAGTTAATCCACCAGCTATGTTTCCTGCAGTGGGCTGACTTTCTGAAAGATCATCTGTTGCTTCCTTCAAAATGAAATCATTATAAGCACTCCATGTCTTCATAAATTTGTCAGATGCTTCTTTAGTTGCTCCTCTTGTTGCACAAACTTTTTCAGCTCCTGTAAGTTCTGATGTTTCACCAAAACATAAATGAACCCCTAAAGGCTCAAGTTTATCCATTAAATTTCCAACAGTTGGATTAGCTGCTAAACCTGATGTCGTATCAGACTCACCACATTTTACAGATATCCATAAATCACTTATTGGACACTCTTCTCTTTGTTTTTCTGATGCCCACATTACAAATTCTTGAGCTTTTTTTGAAGCTTTCATCACAGTACCAATATCGCCAGTACGTTCGATATGGAAACCTTCAACAGGTTTACCAGTCTTAGCTATACCATCTACAATTTTTTTAGTCCATTTAGGCTCAATACCTATTACAATCACCGCAGCTACGTTTGGATTACTGCCGGTTCCAATCATCGTTCTAAAATGTAATTCAAGATCTGCTCCAAATTGAAGTCTTCCATATGAGTGTGGCAAGGCAATAGTACCTTTAATGTTATTAGCCACTGCCTCTGCACAAGCATTAGAAATATCATCTACTGGGAGAATTATTACATGATTTCTTGTACCCGCTCTCCCATTTTCTCTTTTATAACCTAGAAAACTTTTTGGAATTTCCATATCTTTACCATTTCTTTGTTTTGACATTGTGAACATGAACATGCTCACCTTTTTTAATTGATTTAACTACTTTACCAATATCATGACCATATTTCAAAATTGTGTCTCCCT
>CACORY010000020.1 GCA_902629695.1 uncultured Pelagibacteraceae bacterium
TAATCTTAATTTCTCTTTTATTGTTCTTAAGTAACTGTACAGGTTATAAACCAATATTTACCTCTGATCAGACTAATTTTTATATTGAGAAAATTGAGATATCAGATGATAGCAAACTTGTAAGAAAGCTAATCAAAAGTCTAAAGCCTTATTCAGTTGAGAATGGAAAACAAAGCATCACGCTAAAGTTAGATTTAAATAAACAAGAGAATGTAATTATGAAAGATGCGAAAGGTGATCCTGCTAGTTATGAGATTAAAATTGAACTTAATGTCGACATAATTATGAAGGAAGGTACAAAAAAGCTTAATTATAAAGAAAATTTCACTTTTAATAACCAATCTAATAAGTTTGAATTAAATCAATACAAAAAAAACACAGAAATTAATTTAGTAAATAAAATCTTTGAAAATTTAATACTAGAACTTAGAGCAATATAATCAATGATAATTAAAACTTTTGAACTTAATAAAGTAAATATTAAAAATTTCAATTTATTTCTATTTTATGGTGACAATGATGGTTTTAAAGACGAGATTGTAGAAAATATTTGCAAACAAAAAAATTTAAAAAAAACATTATTTTTTGAAAAAGAAGTTTTATCTAATATAGAAAACTTCCTTAACTCTATCTCAACTAAATCTTTTTTTGAAAATGAAAAAATTATAGTTATCAAAAATACAACAGATAAATTAAAGGAAATTGTTCATGACATCTATGAATTACAAAACCCAGATATAACTGTAATTTTGATTTCAGATTTGTTAGATAAAAAATCGAAACTAAGAAATTTTTTTGAAAAAACAAAAAATGTAATGTGTATTCCATTCTATCCAGATGAACACAAAAATTTGAATATAATTGCAAATAATTTTTTTAAAAAAAAAGATATTAAAATTTCTCAACAAACAATTAACTTAATAATTGATAGAGCTAATCAAAGTCGACAGCATCTCAATAATGAATTACAAAAAATTGATAATTTTGCACTTAATAAAAAAGAGATTAAAGATGTTGATATAATTAAACTTACCAATCTAGGCAAAAACTATGAAATATCTGAATTGGTAGAAACGTGCCTTGCAAAAAATCAAAATAAATTATTAAAAATCATGAATGAAAATCATTTTTCAAATGAGGATGTAATACTAATTTTAAGAATTTTTTTAATAAAAACTAAAAGATTACTAAATCTTGCTGTAAATTCCAAACCAGATAAAAATTTTGATGAAGCGATAGCTAAGTTCAAACCACCAATATTCTGGAAAGAAAAGCCTTATGTTAAACAACAGCTAATTAATTGGTCGGAGTCAAAACTTAAAAAATTAATCAATGATATAAATGAAATTGAACTACTTTCAAAAAAAAATAGTCAAATTTCTCAGAGTCTACTTTTAAACTTTATTTTTGAAAATTCAGAAACAGTTAATAATTAAGCTTAATAATATCAATTATTTTATTAAGTTGGTCCATATCATGATAAGAAAAAGTAATTGTCCCTTTATTTCTTTTATCATTTTTTATAGAGACACTAAGACCAATTTTATTTATTAAAGACTCTTCTAAATGCATAATATTAGGATCTTTGGATATAGTTTTTTTATAAGCCTTTTTTTTGAAAATTTTAACAAAATTTTCTGTTTGACGAACAGATAATTTTTTTTCAATAATTTTACTAGCTATAAATGATGCATTATCCAAACCAACCAAAATTTTAGCATGTCCAGCAGTTATTTTTTTTTCTTCAACAAACTTTAGAACATCAGAAGGCAAATTTAACAAACGCAATGTATTAGTAATATAACTTCTACTTTTACCAATAAATTTTGATACCTTTTCTTGGTCATAAGAAAACTCATCAATCAATCTTTTGTAACCTAAAGCTTCCTCTAAGGGATTAAGATCGTGTCTTTGAACATTTTCAACAATAGCAAACTCTAAAGATTTTAAGTCATCTGCATCTGTAACAACTACTGGAATATCATGAAGTCCTGCTTTCCTTGCTGCTAACCATCTTCTTTCACCTGCAATTATCTCATAATTATCATCTGCTTTTCTGACAATTATAGGCTGAATTACTCCTCTTTCTCGGATTGAATTTGTTAAATCATTTAAACTTTCCTCATCAAAATTTTTTCTGGGTTGAAATTTATTTGGTGTAATTTCGCTCAGAGATAATTTATTTGTTTTAGTTTCTACTTTTGTTTCACCAATCAAAGAAGACAGTCCTCTACCCAAGCCTTTTTTGATTTTATTCATTACGCAGCACTCCCGATTTTATTTTCTTGAGAAATAAATTCATCTGTAAAACTGTAATAAGATTTACTTCCTGGACAATTTTTGTCATATATTAAAACTGGTACACCATGGGATGGGGCTTCAGATAATCGTACATTTCTTGGTATTACAGTTTGATACACTTTATCTTTAAAATAATCTCTAGCTTCTTGTTCTACTTGGGATGATAGCTTATTTCTTCGATCATACATTGTTAAAAGTATTCCTTGAATTTCTAATTGAGGATTTAAGTTAACTTTTATTCTTTCAATAGTTTTCATCAATTGAGTTAAGCCCTCTAGAGCAAAAAATTCTGTTTGTAGAGGTACTAATAATGAATTTGAAGATACTAACGCCATTACAGTTAGTAAACTTAAGGAAGGCGGACAGTCAATTAAGATATAGTCATATATTCCTCTAGAATCGTTTAAATATGCGGTTAATTTAGCCTTTAAAATAAAAGCTCTATCGTTGTCTCCTGCGGTTTCGACTTCTAGTCCAGAGAGATCAACATTTGATGTAATTAAATCTAAACTTTCAAATTTTGTTTTTTTAATTACGTTTGAAATCGACATTGTCCCATTTAGAATTCCGTAAATAGTTTGATCTGATTGCTCGTTATTAGACAATCCTAAACCAGTAGTGGCATTTCCTTGTGGATCTAAATCTATAACTAAAATTTTTTTACCTTGTTGTGATAATGCAGAAGCTAAATTGATAACTGTTGTCGTTTTACCAACTCCACCTTTTTGATTTATAATTGAAATAATTTTCATCAATTTTTTTTTTTTATATTTTTAATATTTAATATAAACGAGTCGTTGTTTGTTAAACTTTTTTTTTCTTCATAATCTAATTCCCACTCTTGAAGTGCATCATTAAAAATTTTTCTTCCTTTATCACCCATGAAAAGAATTACATTTTTATATTTTTTAAAATTTTGACTCACTAAGTTTAAAATAATTGGCATTGGTTTAAACGCCCTTGACATTACTGTTCCTGTTTCAATATTATTTAATTTAAAAATATCTTTTTGAATTACCTCTGTATTAAGTTTTAATTTTTTCGAGACTTCTTTAAGAAAAACGCATTTGTGATAGCTTTTTTCATAAAGATTAATTTTCATGCTATTTTTTAATTTTTTCATAATAATAGCTACTATTAACCCTGGCATTCCACCCCCAGTTCCTAAATCTGTGGTTGTATTGCTATTTAAATCAACAAAATCAATAATTTGTGCAGAATCAATTATATGACGCTCTCTTACTGCATCTTTTTCACATGTTTTTTTGCTTATTATGTTAATTTGCTTGTTTTTTTCTAAAATCATTGAGATTAAACTTTCCAGCTCATTACAAGTTTCACGTGAAACATTCAATCCAGTGATTTTTGAGTAATAATTTAAAATTACATTATCCATTAAGCTATATGCTTAATAGACTTTCTTTTAACGTGTGACAACAAAATATATACAGCAGCAGGTGTAATTCCATCAATTCTTAATGCTTGACCCATAGTTTTTGGCCTTATTTCCTTAAATTTAGCTTTAACTTCGTTAGATAATCCTGAAAATTGGTCATAATTAATATCATCTGGAATCGATAGGTTTTCATCTCTCTTAAATGCTAAAATATCAGCTCTTTGTTTTTTTAAATATCCTCTATAATGTGAATTAATTTCAATTTGTTCATCAATTTCACTTCCAAAAAATGGAATTTCTGGCCATATTTCTCTAATTTTTCTCATATTAACATCTTGTTGTGTTAAAACTTCCTCAGCTGACCTTAAAATACCATCCTTTGCAATTTTTACTCCATAAGTTTCTGCTTTAGATGGTGAAATGTTGGAATTTGCCATTTGCAATGAAATTTTGCTCAATTTCTGAAATTTATCCTCAAATAGCTCTTTTCTCTGATTTGAAACAAGACCGATCTTTATTCCTTTTTGAGTAAGCCTTAGATCCGCATTATCAGATCTCAAACTGAGTCTATATTCAGCTCTAGATGTAAACATTCTATAAGGCTCTGCAACTCCCTTTGTAACCAAATCATCGATCATCACTCCAATATAGGCATCTGATCTATCAAGAATGAAAGGTTCCATTTTTTTCATAGCTAGAGCAGCATTAATTCCAGCTATTAGACCTTGGGCAGCAGCTTCCTCATATCCTGTAGTTCCATTAATCTGACCAGCCAAATATAAATTTTTTATTTTTTTTGTTTCGAGGGTCAGGAAAAGTTCTCTTGGGTCTATATAGTCATATTCTATTGCATATCCGGGTCTTAAAACTTTAACATTTTCTAAACCGTTGATATTGTTGAGTATTTCGTACTGTACTACCTCAGGTAGAGAAGTAGATATACCATTAGGGTAAATTGTATGGTCATTAAGCCCTTCTGGCTCTAGAAATATCTGATGCCTAGTCTTATCAGCAAATTTTACTATTTTGTCTTCAATTGATGGACAATACCTAGGGCCAACACCTTGAATGCTACCTGAGTACATTGCACTTTTAGATAAATTCTTTTCGATTATTTTGTGAACTCTTTCATTTGTATAGGTCATTGCGCAAGTGACTTGCTTATTAATATTTTTCTTTGTTAAAAAAGAAAAAAAATATGGGTCATCATCTGCAGATTGTTTTTCCAAATTCTTAAAATTTATGGACCTTGAATCTAATCTAGGGGGTGTTCCAGTTTTTAATCTGCCCATTTTAAATTTATATTTTCTTAATTGTTCACTTAAACCTGTGCTTGGTTTTTCATTAAATCGACCAGCAGGAGTTCTTTGTTCACCGATATGAATGAGACCATTCAAAAAAGTGCCCGTTGTTAAAATTAATTTATTACATTTTATTTTATTACCTTTTAAAGTAATAAAGCCGTTTATTTGATTTTCTTTAAAAATAAATTTAATTACAGGATCAGAAAAAATGCTTAAATTACAGTAGTTTACAAGTTTTTCTTGCATATATTTTCGATAAAGCGATCTATCAGATTGAGTTCTGGGACCTCTTACAGCAGGTCCTCTGCTTCTATTTAATAACTTAAATTGAATACCTGACTTATCAGCAACCTCACCCATTACTCCATCTAAAGCATCTATTTCTCTGACAAGGTGACCTTTTCCCAAGCCTCCAATTGCCGGGTTACAAGACATTTCACCAATAGTTTTACTGTTGTGGGTAAACAATGCAGTATTAACGCCTAATCTTGCGGATGCTGCCGCAGCTTCACATCCTGCGTGACCGCCACCAATCACAACCACATCAAATGATAAATCTTTTTTCATTAGTTAAATCTATATTCGATTATAATATTTACAAGATTTGAGTTGCTCTATTTAAGGTGGTTAAATTTCCAACGAAATTGGAAATTATTAAATAAAATTCAATAAATGTTATTATTTACCTATAC
>CACORY010000021.1 GCA_902629695.1 uncultured Pelagibacteraceae bacterium
TGCATTTTTGTCAATACTGGTCTTCTTAGAAAAAATGAGGAAAAACAAGTTGTAAAGACTTTTAAGAAGAAATTAAAAATCAATTTAATTTATGTAAATGCTGAAAAAGAATTTTTAGAAAAATTAAGAAATATTTCAGATCCTGAAAAAAAAAGAAAAATAATAGGAAACCTTTTTATCAAAATTTTTGAGCGTTATTCAAGAAAGATCAAAGATGTAAAATTTTTAGCCCAAGGAACTCTTTATCCAGATTTAATTGAGAGCAAATCCGTAACAGGCAGTCAAACTTCAAAGATTAAATCACATCATAACGTAGGTGGATTACCAAAAAAAATGAAATTAAAATTAGTTGAACCTCTCAAATTTTTGTTTAAGGATGAAGTTAGAAAACTAGGAATTGAGTTAAACTTAAGTAAAGAAATCATTTCTAGACACCCTTTTCCAGGACCAGGTTTGGCAATTAGAATGCCGGGCATCATATCTAAAGAAAAGATTAATATTTTAAAAGAGGCAGATTATTATTTTATTAAGGCCCTTAAAGAGCATAAGCTTTATGATAAAATCTGGCAAGCCTATGCTGCTTTGCTACCAGTTAAAACGGTTGGAGTCATGGGTGATAATAGAACATATGAGTATTTATGTTTATTGCGAGCTATAACATCAGAAGATGGGATGACTGCCGATTTTTATGATTTTAAGAAAACTTTTATTCAAATGATTTCTAACAAAATTGTAAATAGTATTAGAGGCATAAATAGAGTAGTTTATGATGTTACATCAAAGCCGCCAAGTACAATTGAGCTTGAGTAAAATTATAAATAATGAAAAAATTTAAAAAAATTCTTGCCAAAAAGAATAGATCTAAAATTATTTGTCTTACAGCTTATTCAAAGAATATTGCAGAAGAGGTTGATAAGTATGCTGACATAGTTCTGGTAGGTGATTCTTTAGGGTCAGTTTTGTATAATTATTCAAGCACGAGAAAAGTCACTTTAACTGAAATGATTAATCATTCAAAAAGTGTACGACTAGGAATAAAAAAAAGTTTAATGGTAGTTGATATGCCGTATAAAACTTACGATACAAATTTTTCTGCATTAAAAAATGCTAAAAAAATTATCAAAGAAACTAAATGCGATGCTGTAAAATTAGAAGGTGGAAAAAAAATTATTAAACAAGTGAAGTTTTTAATAAAAAATAAAATTCCTGTTATGGGTCACCTTGGTCTATTGCCTCAGTTTGCTAAAGGAAAATTTAAATCAAAAGGCAAAACCTCTAGAGAAATAAAACAATTAATTAGTGATGCATTGTTTCTTCAAAGAGAGGGAGTTTTTGCTATTGTTTTAGAATGTGTAAAATCATCAGTAGCTAAACAAATAACTCAAAGTTTGAATATACCAACAATTGGAATTGGCTCATCGATATTTTGTGATGGCCAGGTTCTGGTGACAGATGATCTGCTCGGATTAAATCAAACAAAAATAAAATTTGTTAAAAGATTTTTAAATTTAAAAAAACATATTAATATAGGTTTGAAAAAATTTTCCTCAGAAGTAAAATTAAAAAAATATCCTTCAAAAAAATACTCTTATTAAAAATATTTTTTAAATTGTTGATTAATTGATAGAATCTCTAGATCAACTAAACCTCCAATTACTAATTGAAGTGCGACCAATAAAATAAAAACTAAACCAACATATGCGATCCATAAATGTCTTTGAATATAATTTGCAAGATATGTTGCTAATGCTCCTGTTAAAACGACAGAAAGAATAAGCCCAAAAATCATAAAACCAAAATTTCCTTTTGAAGCTCCAACAACTCCAATAACGTTATCAAAACTAATCATTATGTCCGCAAATAAAACCTTATAAACACTTTGTATAAATGATGGTTCTTTTGATTTTTTAGTAGGAGATTTAATCTTTTTAATTTCAAATAAATCTTTTCTCAGATCGTTTACTATCCAAATTAAAAGTAGACCTCCTAAAATTTTTATAAAATAAAATTTAAATAGATAAGTTGCAAATAATGCAAAAATAATTTTAAAAATTAAGGCTCCAGAAACACCCCATAAAATTATTTGTTTTTTATTTTTTGGAACAAAGTTAGCTGAAATTACTCCAATAATTATTGCGTTATCTGCTGTTAAGATAATAGTAATAAAAATAATTTGTGCTAATATAAGTGCTTCTTCTAACAAAATAAGATAGTTATAATCTAAATCAGCAATAATTCAATTAAAAGTAGTATTATTTTTTTATTGATAATTATTTTAATCCATAATGAAATGCTTTTAAAAAAAATGGAGGACAAATGAAATTTATAAAATATTTATCAGTTATTTTAGTTTCATCAATTTTGTCGATTAATCTTGCAGTAGCAGAAAAATGGGACATGGCACTAGCTTATGGTGCTGGTAACTTTCACTCTGCAAACGCAGCTGAATTTGCAAAAAATGTAACTGAAAAAAGTGGTGGAAAATTAACAATTGTTACTCACCCTGGAGGATCATTATTTAAGGGTGGAGAGATTTTTAGAGCAGTAAGAACTGGTCAAGCTCAGATCGGTGAGAGATTTATGTCAGCTCTAGGAAAAGAGGATCCGCTACTTGAGGTAGATTCACAACCATTCCTAGCAACATCATACTCTGATGCTATGAAATTATATAAGGCTTCAAAAGCTGAAATTATAAGGGGATTGGACGAAAAAGGTTTAGTGTTTTTATATGCAGTGCCTTGGCCAGCTCAAGGACTATATAGCAAAAAAGAAATAAATTCTGTGAATGATCTAAAAGGATTAAAATTTAGAGCTTACAATTCTGCAACAATAAGAATTGCAGAATTAACAGGAATGGCTCCAACAAAAATAGAAGCTGCTGAAATAAGTCAGGCATTTTCTACAGGAGCTGTTGAAAGTATGATCACATCACCCACTACAGGAAAAAATTCTAAAATTTGGGAAAATGGTGTGAAATATTTCTATGATATTGCAGCTTGGTTTCCAAAAAATATGATTATTGTTAATAAAGATGCTTGGAATAAATTGGATAAGGCAACTCAAGATTTAGTTATGAGTCAAGCAGCTTTAGCTGAGCGAAAAGGTTGGCAATTATCTAAACAAGGAAATGTAGGGGATAAAAAAGCTTTGGCTGATGCTGGAATGGTAGTTGGTAAAGTGAACGCTCCTTTACAAGCTCATTTTGAAAAAGTTGGAGAGACGATGGCAAAAGAATGGTCTCAAAAAGCTGGATCAAGAGGAGCAGCTGTATTATCAGCTTATAAATAAATTCGATCTTTAAATTAAGGCCACTAAATTTTTAGTGGCCTTAAATCATTATGTTTAAATCATTAGATAGAAACTTAAATAAACTGTATAAATTTTCAGGATATGTTGCTGCAATATTTTTAATTTTTGTAGCTATTTTTATCTTAATAGGTATTTCATCAAGAATTTTTGGCTTTTATATTAGAGGTCTTGCTGAATATTCTGGTTATTGCATGGCCGCAGCATCTTTTTTTGCTTTAGCTTATACATTTGTTGAGGGAGGACATATTAGGATTACTCTTTTTTTAGAAAAATTGTCAGGATTAAAAAAAAAGATAATTGAAACTTGGTGTTTAAGTATTGCAAGTTTTTTTTCAGGATATCTCGCATTTTATTTTATTAAGATGTTAATAATTTCTTACAAATTTCAAGAGCGTAGTGAGGGAGCAGATGAAATTTTAATTTGGATTCCACAGACCAGTGTTGCTGTTGGCTCAACAATTTTTTTTATAAGTGTTTTTCATCAATTTATCTTAATTATTAAAAAACTGAATGACTGAGATATTTTTAACAACTTTTTTTATCAGCGTTTTATTATTTTTTTTGGGATCCGGAATTTGGGTTGCTTTAAGCATGATAGGAGTTTCAGCTATTGGAATGATGTTGTTTACTTCAAGGCCTGTTGGGGATGCGATGGCCACAACAATTTGGGGTACTTCATCTTCCTGGACTTTAACAGCACTACCTTTGTTTGTCTGGATGGGTGAAATTTTATTCAGAACGAAACTTTCTGAAAATTTATTTAAGGGCTTATCACCATGGATGCAAAGATTACCAGGGGGTTTAATACATGTTAATGTTGTTGGATGTGCTTTATTTGCAGCGATATCAGGGTCTTCAGCAGCTACAGTAGCAACTGTTGGAAAAATGTCTATTCCAGAATTAAGAAAAAGAAATTACCCAGAAAAAATTTTACTTGGTAGTTTAGCTGGTTCTGGAACATTAGGTTTGCTTATTCCACCATCAATTATATTAATTATTTATGGGGTAGCTGTTCAAGAGTCTATAGCAAAATTATTTATTGCTGGAATTATACCTGGAATAATGATCGCACTGATATTCATGTCTTATGTAATTATTTGGTCATTAATCAATAAAGAGTCGATGCCAAAAATTATTGAAAAGTATTCATTTTTAGAAAAGATAAAAAGATCAAAACAACTTTTACCAGTGATTATTTTAATATCTGCTGTTATCGGGTCTATATATACTGGTATTGCAACAGCTACAGAAGCAGCATCTCTAGGAGTTGTTGGAGCATTAATATTGTCTTATTTTCAAAAAAGTTTGACTTTAAAGACATTTAAATCCTCTTTACTTGGAGCAACTAAAACTTCTTGCATGATCGCATTTATTTTAGCTGGATCAACATTTTTATCTTTAGCGATGGGGTTTACTGGATTACCCAGAAATTTAGCTCTGTGGATACAAAATATGGAATTATCTCCATATGTTTTAATCTTTGTTCTAATGATCTTTTATATAATATTAGGAATGTTCCTTGATGGTATTTCGGCTGTAGTTTTAACAATGGCAATAATTGAACCAATGATAAGACAAGCAGGCTTTGATATGATTTGGTTTGGTATTTTTCTGGTAATTGTTGTTGAAATGGCTCAAATTACTCCACCTGTAGGTTTTAATTTGTTCGTGCTTCAAGGAATGGCAAAAAAAGACATGGGATATATTGCAAAAAGTGCATTTCCATTATTCTTATTAATGGTCTTAGCAGTTATATTAGTTGTAATTTTTCCTGAGATAGCTTTATGGATGCCAGAGCAAATGATTAAAAACTTAAATTAATATTTTGATTTTTTTCCAGCTATTACTGCTTTAAGCTGATCGTATTCTTCACAGTTACAACCTTTTAAAACTTCAAGTCTTTCAACAGCAAGGTTATGTCTTTTTGTAGCTACATACAATTCACCAAGATATTCATTAATACCTATATGTTTTGGATCTAAAGCTAAACCTTGAAGGTAATACTTTTCACCATTTTCGAAGTCACCCAATTTCCTAGTTGTAAAGCCTAAATAGTTTAGAGTATCAGGTTTATTAGGTTTTTTTTTATTAGATTTGATTAAAAGCTTTTGTGCTTTTGCATAACTTTTTTTTGCTTTTTCTAACTTTCCTTTTTTTTCATGTTTTTTTGCAGTCTTTATGTGAACAACAGCTTTTTCATAGTTTGTTT
>CACORY010000022.1 GCA_902629695.1 uncultured Pelagibacteraceae bacterium
TAAAAAAAATGATTTTAAGAATTAATGATTTTATGATTGGTATGTTTAGAGGTGTTGGAATTAAATTAATAGATTTCAAATTAGAATTTGGAAGAATTAAATTAAATGGAAAAAATGAGATAATTCTTGCAGATGAAATTAGTCCTGACACTTGTCGATTATGGGACTCAATAACTGAAAAAAAATTAGATAAAGATAGATTTAGAAAAGATTTAGGTGATTTAATTCCTGCATATACAGAAGTAGCGAAAAGACTAGGTATTTTACATGAACAATCAAACGTAACAGCGGTAAACATTACTAAATTGTCTTCTGTAAAAAAAAGAAGTAAATGAAAGTTTCTGCAGTTATCACATTAAAGAAAGATGTTCTTGATCCACAAGGTAAAATTATTCAACAAGCTTTAGATGGAATGGGTTTCAAAGACATAAATGAAATTCGACAAGGAAAATATTTTGAAATTGATGTAAAAGAAAATGATCCAAAAAAAGCACACAAAATTGTTGAGGACATGTGTAAAAAACTTTTAGCTAATCTTGTCATAGAGGATTATAAAATTATTGGGATAAATTAATCTATGAAATCATCAGTAATAACTTTTCCTGGGTCAAATTGTGATAGAGATATGCATGTAGCTCTCAAAAAATTTGGTTTTAATAATAAGATGGTTTGGCATAACGACAATGAATTGCCTAAAAGTGATTTAGTAGTTTTGCCAGGAGGTTTTTCTTATGGTGACTACTTGAGATGTGGGAGTATGGCTTCAAAATCTAAGATAATGCAATCAGTTATTAATTTTGCAAAATCAGGTGGCTTAGTTATGGGTATTTGTAATGGTTTTCAAATATTAGTTGAAAGTGGCTTAGTTCCAGGTGTTTTATTAAGAAATAAATATCTAGAATTTATTTGTAAAAATGTTTTTGTAAAAATTAAAAATAAAAATAACCCATATTTTAAAAATTTAGATAAAGATATATTTGAATTTCACATTGCTCATAATGAAGGAAATTATTTTTGTACAGGTGATCAACTTAAGGAAATTGAAGACAATAATCAGGTAGCTATTTATTATTGTAATGATAATGGCAAAACAGATGAAACATTTAATCCCAATGGCTCATTAAAAAATATTGCAGGTATTTTTAATAAAGAAAAAAATGTCTTAGGAATGATGCCTCACCCAGAGAGAATGATAGATAAAAGTTTATCGGGAGAAGATGGATCTTTGTTTTTTAAAAATCTTATTAATAATATTAAATAATGGAAGTTAACGAAAAAGTTGCGATAGACCACGGTCTAAAAAAAGATGAATACAAAAAAATCTGTACTCTACTTAAAAGAATACCTAATTTAACTGAACTAGGAATTTTTTCTGCAATGTGGAATGAGCATTGCTCCTATAAATCCTCTAGACTTCATTTAAAAAAATTACCAACCACTGGAAAAAAAGTAATTCAAGGACCTGGTGAAAATGCTGGTGTAATAGATATTGAGGACGGTGATGCAATTGTATTTAAAATCGAAAGTCATAATCACCCGTCTTTTATTGAACCTTATCAAGGTGCAGCTACTGGTGTAGGTGGAATTATGAGAGATGTATTTACAATGGGCGCTAGACCTATTGCTAACTTAAATTCAATTCATTTTGGATCTCCCCAAAATAAAAGAACAAAAAACTTGTTAAGAGGCGTTGTTCATGGAATTGGTGGCTATGGAAACTGTATGGGAGTACCAACAATAGCTGGTCAAACATCATTTGATAGTTCATATAATGGAAATATTTTAGTAAATGCAATGACCTTGGGTCTTGTAAAAAAAAATAAGATTTTTTATTCAAAAGCTGCAGGTTTGAATAAACCGGTCATATATGTAGGATCTAAGACTGGTAGAGACGGAATTCATGGTGCAAGTATGGCTTCCGCAAGCTTTGATGAAAAAATTGAAGAAAAAAAACCTACAGTTCAAGTAGGAGATCCATTTACAGAAAAACTACTTTTAGAAGCATGTTTAGAATTAATGGCTGGGGATTCAATTATTGCAATTCAAGATATGGGTGCAGCTGGTCTTACATCTTCAAGTATAGAAATGGCATCTAAAGGAAATTTAGGGATTGAGCTTAATTTAAATAAAGTTCCTTGTAGAGAAACAAAAATGTCACCTTATGAAATAATGTTATCTGAGAGCCAAGAAAGAATGTTGATTGTATTAGAGAACGGTAAAGAAGAACTTGCAAAAAAAATATTTGATAAATGGAATTTAGATTTTGCTGTTATTGGTAAAACTACCAAGACAAAAAATATTGAATTATTTTTTGACAATGAACAAGTAGCAAAAATACCTGTAAATACATTAGTTGAAAATTCACCAATGTATGATCGTAAGTGGAAAAAATCAAAATTACCAAAAAAAATTAAATTTGAAAAAGAAGTTTTTAGTAACCTTAAAATAAAAGATATTTTACAAAAAGTTTTATCAAATCAAAATATTTGTAGTAAAGAATGGATTTGGCAACAATATGATCATACAGTAATGGGAGATACTATTCAAAAACCTGGAGGAGATTCTGGAGTAGTGAGAGTTCATGGAACAGAAAAAGCTGTTGCAGCTACCGTAGACTCGTCAGCAGTATATTGTTGGGCACATCCTCTAACTGGTGGAAAACAAGTTGTTGCTGAAAGTTGGAGAAATTTAATTTCTGTAGGGGCAACACCTATTGCAATAACCAATTGTCTAAATTTTGGAAGTCCAGAGAAAGAGGATAATATGGGTGAATTTGTTGAATGTGTAAAAGGAATTGGAGAAGCAAGTAAATATTTAGAATTTCCAGTCGTTTCAGGAAATGTCTCTTTTTATAATCAAACTAAAGAAGTAGGAATAAAACCTACCCCATCAATTGGCGGTGTTGGCTTAATAAAGAATTACAAAAAAATGATAACGATGGATTTTAAAGAAATAAATAATTTAGTATTGATAATTGGTAAAACAGAGGGACATATCGACCAAAGTTTATTTGCAAGAACTATTTTAGATGAAAAAAATGGCCCACCACCTGAAATTAATCTTTTTAATGAAAAAAATAATGGTCAATCTTTACTAAGTCTAATTGAAAGAGATTACATTAAAAGTGCACATGATATATCTTTAGGTGGTCTTATAACGGCAGTTAGCAAAATGTGCATCAAAGGAAATAAAGGTATTAAAATAAAAAGATTTAAATCCTTAATCAGTGAAATAGAATATTTATTTTCTGAGGATCAAGGTAGATATATTATTGAAATAGATCCTAAAAACTTAAAAGAGGTAACTAAAATTTTAAATAAAAATTCAGTTCATCATGAAGAACTAGGTATTATCATTGAAAAAGAGATGATTATTAACGAAAAGACAAAAGTTACGATTGACGAATTAAAATCATATAATACAAATTGGTTAACAAACTTTATGAGCTCATAATGGCAATGGATTTAAAAGAAATTGAGAAATATATAAAAGAAGCTTTACCTGATGCTTCAATTGATATTCAAGATTTAGCTGGAGATGGAAATCATTATTCTGCAACTATAACTTCTGCTCAATTTAGTGGAAAAAGTAAAATTGAACAACATAAAATGGTCTATAATTCTCTTAAAGGAAAAATGGGAAATGAGCTTCATGCTTTAGCAATTAAAACAAAGGAACAATAAATGGATGATCAAACCAAAAATTTAATTCAAGATCATATTAATACTAATGAAGTATGTTTATTTATGAAAGGTACTCCAGATGCACCACAATGTGGATTTTCAATGGCAGTTTCAAATATACTTAAAATTTTAGAAGTAAATTATAAAGGTGTAAATGTTTTAGAAAATCAAGAATTAAGAGAAGGTGTCAAAGTTTTTAGTGATTGGCCAACAATACCACAACTCTATATCAAAAAAGAATTTGTTGGAGGTTGTGATATAATTAAAGAAATGTATGAGAGTGGTGAGCTAAAAAAGATGCTTGAAGACAAAAATATCGCTTACAAAAAATAAATTATCTAGAATAATATTCAATTACAAGATTCGGTTCCATTACTATTGGGTACGGAACTTCTTCAAATTTTGGAATTCGCACAAATTTAAATCTTCTGTTTTTCTCATCAAGTTGAATATACTCTGGTGTCTCTCGCTCTTTATTTGCAAGAGCAATATCGATTATTGCCAACTGTTTAGATTTATCTCTTATTTCAATTGTGTCTTCTTCTCTAACAGAATAACTTGAGATATTAACTTTTTTTCCATTAACCTTAACATGCCCGTGATTGATTAATTGTCTCGCAGAAAATATTGTTGTAGCAAACTTTGCTCGATAAATTACTGCATCTAATCTTCTTTCAAGTAATCCAATCAAATTTTCACTAGTATCACCTTTTAGCATGCTTGCTTTTTTATAAATGTTTCTAAATTGTCTTTCATTAATATTACCATAGTAGGCTTTTAATTTCTGTTTAGCTTGTAGTTGAATACCATAATCGGAAGGCTTGGAGGT
>CACORY010000023.1 GCA_902629695.1 uncultured Pelagibacteraceae bacterium
AAAAATATTTCTATATTTTTTGTTTATTTTTATACTTTCTTCTTGTCAAAGCATTAAAGAAAATTTATCTATAAAAAAGAAAAAAAGTGTTGATGAATTTCTTATAGAAAAGAAAAATCCTTTAGTAGTTCCACCTGAGTTTTCAAAATTACCAGTTCCAAAAAGTCTAGATGAAAACACTGAAAATAGCGTTGATAAAAATGAAGATTTAGATTTATCAAAAGTTTTAAATGAATCAGAGACGATAAAACCAACAAATTCATCAAGTGAATTAGAAAAATCAATTTCTAATATTTTGAACAAAAAATGATATCTACAAAAAATTTAAAATTTTTTAATTTTAAAAAAAAAATTAGTTCATCAATTATAAAAAAGGAATTGAAATTAATTTTAGGTAATAAAGAAAATGAAGTAATCAACTCACTTAAATTAAGTTATAAATATTCATATTCACACAAATTTTTAAATAAATTTAAAAATAAATTTTCTTCAATAAGATTAATTGGGATGGGAGGATCCATTCTTGGCACAAAAGCAATATATAGTTTTCTTAATTCACAAATAAAAAAAAAAATCTTTTTTTTTGATAATTTATTGCCATTGTTAAAAAAAGAGAAAAAGAGTAATTTCTTAAATATAATAATATCCAAATCTGGGAATACTTTAGAGACAATTTCAAATACAAATAACATTGTAAAAAAGAATCAAAGAAATATTTTTATTACAGAAAATAGCAATAATTACTTGAGAAACTTAGCCTATCAACTCAAAGCTGAAATTGTAGATCATAACAATTTTATTGGAGGAAGATATTCAGTTTTATCTGAAGTAGGAATGTTGCCATGTAGTTTAATAGGATTAAAAAGTAATAAATTTAAGCAATTTAATTCATTGATCAAAAAAAATGGTTTTATCGACTCATTAGTTTCTAATGTTGCGAATATTTTATATTTCGTAAAAAAGAAAAAAAATAATTCAATAATTTTAAATTATGATGAAAACTCAGATGATTTATTTAAATGGTATCAACAACTTGTTGGAGAGAGTCTAGGAAAAAAACAAAAAGGTATTTTTCCTTTTATTTCAACAATGCCAAAAGACAATCATAGCTTAATGCAACTTTATTTAGATGGACCGCAAAAGAATTTTTTTACTTTCTTTGGTGTATCAGAAAAAAAATCAAACAAAATTATCAATAGTACAATTTTAGAAACCTTTAATTTCATCAAAAATAAAAAATTTAGTCAAATACTAGACTCTCAACGTATTGCTACTCAAAAAGTTTTTAATAATATGAATATACCCTTCAGAAGTTTTGAAATTAAAAGGAGAAATGAGGAAACACTTGGTGAATTATTCACTTTTTTTATATTAGAAACAATATTACTTGGAAAATGTCTGAAGATTAATCCTTATGATCAGCCAGCAGTTGAATTAATAAAAAAAAGCACAAAAAAAACTTTATTAAACTTTTAATTAACGACCAATTATTATTTTTGATATTCCATAAAACCGGGTATCTAATATCCTTAATTTTGTAGTAATCTTAATTTCATCTTTTTTGTGTCTATGAATGATTATCACTCCTTTCTTATTCAAAATTTTTTTTTTGATAATATTTTCAATAAGTAAATTTATGTTTTTTTCTTGGTAAGGAGGATCAATAAATATTAGATCAAATTTTTTTTCTAGAATTTTTTTTTTACTAAAAATGTCAAAACTATCATGATCGAAAATTTCACATTTATTTGAAACTTCTAATTCACTTATATTTTTTTCTAAAATTTTTAGTGTATAAGAGTAATTTTCAAAAAATATAACTTTATCTGCTCCTCTTGAAATACATTCTAATCCAAATGAACCAGACCCTGAAAAAAGATCAAGAATTTTTGAGCCTTTTATTTGAATTTTAAATTTATTAGAATTTTCAATTATATTAAAAATTGACTCTTTTACAAAGTCACGAAGAGGTCTAGTATTTTTTTTTTCAGGAAAAATAATTTTTCTTCCTTTTAATTCACCTGCAATTATTCTCATTAATCAATTACTTTGTAACCAATATCTTTTCTAAAAAAACCATTTTGCCAATTTATTTCATTAATTAGTTTTATTATTTGGTCTCTACTTTCTTTAAAATTTTTGGATTTATTAACAAAATTAAGAACTCTTCCACCATTAGAAAAAATTTTTTTATTTTTTAATGTGGTTCCAGCATGATAAATGTATTCATTATCTCTTAATTTTATTTTACCTAAATTTTGGATTTCAATTGAATTTTCATATGTATCAGGGTATCCCTTTGAACATAACACAATACAAATTGATTTATCATTATGCCATTCTATATCAATTGTATCTAATTTATCATTTACACAGGCACTTATGATTTTACCAAAATCAGATTTTAATTTTGGCATAATAGTTTGGCATTCAGGATCACCCATTCTAACGTTGTATTCGATCAAAAAAGGTTCGTTATTAACAATCATTAATCCAGCGTAAAGGAACCCTTTAAATTTTTCATTTTTTTCTCTCAATGCTTTTAATGTAGGATTAATAATTTTATTAATTATTTTTTTGTTAAGATCGTTACTTTCCAGTCTAGATGGACTGTAAGCTCCCATTCCTCCTGTATTTTTACCTTTGTCACCTTCAAAAACTCTTTTATGATCTTGAGCAGTGCCAAATTCTTTAAAAGATACACCATCAGAAATTATAAAAAAACTCATCTCTTCACCATCTAAAAATTCCTCAATCAAAACTTCTTTTGAAACACCAAATTTTCCTCCAAAAATTTCATTAACAGCTTGTTTTGCTTGATCTTCTTTTTCGCAAATGTAAACTCCTTTACCAGCTGCGAGACCATCTGCTTTTACAACTACTGGAAAATTACAATTTTTAAAGAAACTGTGAGCCTTTTCTTTATCATTATAGATTTCAAATTTAGCTGTTGGTATTTCATATTTTTTGCAAATTTTTTTCGTAAATATTTTAGAACCCTCTAATTGAGATGCGAATTTATTTGGACCAAAAACTTTGACATTTTCATTTTCTAGATGATCAACTATACCATCGACTAGTGGTTTTTCAGGGCCAACCAATACAATCTCAATTTTTTTTTCTTTAACAAAGCTGGTTAATTTTTTAAAATCACTAATATCAATATTGACATTTTCAGCTATTTGATTTGTTCCAGCATTTCCAGGAACACAATAAATTTTTTCGATTATCTCAGATTTTTCCAATGAAACACATAAAGCATGTTCTCTACCACCACTTCCTATTATGCCAACTTTCATATAAAGATATATAAACCAAAAATGTTAAAAAAATTAGCAAAATTAAAATATTTACCTAATAATTTTGAAGTAATTCAAGATGGTGATCATGTCATTTGTGCTATTTCTGGTAAAAAAATTCCATTAAAAGATTTAAATTATTGGAATGTTGAATTACAAGAAGCTTATTTTTCCTATATTGAAGCATCGAAAAAAAGAGAAAATTCTTAATTTATTTCCATCTATTGTGAGTCCATATCCATTGTTCTGGATTTTTTATAATCATTTCTTCAAGAATTTTATTTAATTTAAAAGTTATAGTTTCAATTGATTCTTCATTAGAAAAATTAACTGGCTCAAAAAACTTTATTTTAAAGTCATTATCTCTTTGCCTTTCTACATGAACTGGGACAATTCTTATTTTAAATTTTTTTATAAATTGTGCTGGTATAGTTGTAGTTAGCGCTTCTTTATTAAATAGATTTGATCTAATACCCTGAGATACTCTTTGATCAATCATTAAAGCAATTGACGAACCATCTTTAAAATCTAATAACAAATCTTTTGTGCCTGAAATACCTTTTTTAACTTGTTTTTTACAAATATATTTTTTTCTAATCTTTTCCATGATTGGATTTAAGTAAGGATTATTTAAAGGCCGGTAAAGTGCAGTTAATTTTATACCTAGTTTTTCGATTTGCATCGCCATCAACTCAAAATTATTAAAATGTCCAGAAATAAAAATGACTTGTTCATTATCTTTTATTATCTTTTCAATAATATCTTTGTTCTCAATAAATATTTTAGCTGAATATTTTTCATTATGTCTAAAATCTTTTATAAACATATATTCAGCAAAAATTTTTCCATAGTTGAACCACATCTTTTTTAAAATTTGTTTTTTTTG
>CACORY010000024.1 GCA_902629695.1 uncultured Pelagibacteraceae bacterium
ACTGAATGTTTTTTACTTAAGAGATTTGCAATAGTCGCTCCAGAAATCCCAGAACCAATTATGCAAATATTGCTCATTTGCCAGCTACAACCATTCCATCAATCATCATGGTTGGTGAATTAGTTGCATACTTGAATTCTAAGTCATTTGCTAAAGTAATATTTTTAAACATGTCCTTAAAATTACCCGCTATAGTAATTTCATTTATTGGATACTTAAATTCTCCCTGTTCAACTAAAAACCCAGTTGCGCCTACCGAGTAATCACCGGTTACAATGTTGCTTCCATGACCAATAGTTTCAGTTATATAAATACTTTTCGAATTTAAATTTAATAAATCTTTAAAACTGATATTTCCATTATCAAAATAAAGATTACTAGTTCCACCACATCTTCCATTAGATTTAAGATTTAATTTTTTTCCGTTGTAAGTATCAATAAGATAATGTTTTAAAGTACCTTGATCCACTAGTTTAAGGGTTTCTGTTTTTACCCCCTCACTATCAAAGTATCTTGAACCCAAACCTTTTAGTATGTCTGGTTTGTCAATTATATTAATTCTCTTTGAAAAAATATTCTGATTAATTTTGTCCTTCAAGAAAGAAGTTCCTCTAGAAACTGCTGATGCAGAAATAGCACTAGCAAAAGTACTCAACATCCCTTTAGCTATTCTTTTATCGAAAATTACAGAAATTTTTTCACTTCCAATTTTTTTAGGACTTAATTTTCTTATAGTTTGGGTGGCAGCTAATTTTCCTAATTCTTCTGCATCATCTAGATCTTTTAGAAAACATTTGTTAGTATATTCATAATCTCTTTCCATGCTTTTCTCATCTTTTGCAACCGTTACACTAGATGCTGTGAATGATGATGTTTTATAACCGTTACAAAAACCATCGCTATTAGCTAAAATAAAATTTGATTTATTTTCAGAAAAACTAGATTCCGTATTTATAATTCTTTTATCATCTGAAGCTGAAGCCTCCAATTTTTTTAAATAATCTATTTTTTGATCATTTTCTACATGAGTATCATCAAATAGATTTAGATCTTTAATTGTTTTAGCTAATAAATCTTTATCTGGAAGAGAATTAAATTCATCTTCAGGTGTATTTTTTGTAGTCTCAACACACTTTTCCATCAAAGTATTTAGATTATCATTTAACAAATTTGATGAAGATATAGATGATTTTTTTTTACCAATATAAGTAGTGATATTTATGCCTAGATCATCTGACCTGTTAGACTCGTCTAATTTTTTGTTTCTAAAATTAACAGTTTCTGAAACAGAATTGTTTACAACTACACTTGACTGAGTTGCACCCAATTTTTTAGCTAAGCCTAGACAGTACAAAGCTTTTTTTTCTAAAAATTCTTGATCTTTAACCATTTAAAGTTTTGTGCCACCAACGGTCATTTTATTTATCAGTATTGATGGTTGTGCTACCCCAACAGGCACCCCTTGGCCAGCTTTACCACATGTTCCAATTCCAGGATCCAACATCATATCATTTCCTACCATAGATACCTCTTTCAGGATTGATGGACCATCTCCTATTAAGGTTGCACCCTTTATCGGTGACCCAATCTTACCATTTATAATTTCATAAGCCTCAGTGCAATTAAAAACAAATTTTCCAGATGTAATATCAACTTGTCCACCACCAAAACTAACTGCAAAAATTCCTTTGTCTACTGACTTAATCATCTCTTCCTGAGTTTGTTTGCCACTTAACATCATTGTATTTCTCATTCTTGGTAAAACAACGTGTCTATAATTTTCTCTTCTTCCACTACCCGTAGATCTTGTATTCATCAAACGAGCATTTAATCGGTCTTGCATAAAATTTTTTAAGACTCCATTCTCAATTAATACAGTTTTTTCTGTAGGAGTACCCTCATCATCAATTGTAAGACTTCCTCTCCTGTTATCTATAGTGCCGTCATCAACAATTGTTACTCCCTCGCTTGCAACTTTTTGACCCATTAAATTGTGAAATGCGGAAGTTTTTTTTCTGTTAAAATCACCCTCTAAACCGTGACCGACAGCTTCGTGGATTAAAATTGCTGGCCAACCTGGTCCAAGTACAACTTTCATTTCACCAGCTGGAGCGGGTTTACTTTCTAAATTCACTGATGCAATTCTTAAAGCTTCATCACAAACATTTTTCCAATTATCTTCTTTCAAATATGAGTCGTAAGATTGTCTTCCACCAATCCCATAAACACCTGTCTCTTTTCTTCCGTTCTTCTCGAGCATTACAGATACATTAAATCTTATTAAAGGACGCACATCTGACAAAGTCTCACCACCCGATCGGATTATTTCAATAGATTTTTGTTCACCTAAAAAATTAGCAGTAACTTGTTTTACATCATTATTTTTTGATCGAATATATTCGTTAACATCATTAAGTATTTTAATCTTTTCATTAAGTGATTTTTGTTCAATCGGATTTATATTTTCGTAATATTTTTTATTAGATTTAGGAATTGCATGATTGTAAGTGCCTTTAGCAGATTTTAAAGTTGATTTTAAATTGTCTGAAGATTGTTTTAAAGAATTTTTTGAAATTTCATTAGAATGTGAATATGCAACAATTTCACCTGAAATAGCTCTAAATCCAAAACCTAAGTCAGAAGTATAATTTGAATTTTTTATTTTATTATCATCTAACAAAATTGACTCGGACTTAGAATTTTCTAAATACAATTCACCATCATCACATTTTTGTAATGTCTCAGAAATAATATTTTCAGCCTCACCTCTAGATAGATCAGATTTTTCAAAGAAATTGCTCATTTCATATATTACATAGTTTGTTTAAAAGAATTTTCAACTAGAGTATTTTACGCATGTACATTAATTAAATAAATTAGTAATTAATCAATTATTATGAAAGTTTATTTCAATAATTCTTGCAAAATTTGTAAGGCCGAAATTGATTTATATAAAAAAGAAAAAATTGATGAGATAGACTGGATTGATATTACAAATAATGAATTGGCAGAAAAAGAAACCTCTAAAGATAGTAAGCAACTTCTACGAAGACTACATGTAAAAGACGGTAAAGAAGTTTTACAAGGTGCGGCTGCTTTTTTGTCATTATGGAAAAAAATGCCAAAGTACAAATTTCTTTATAATTTTTTCAAACTTCCAATTATATTTAGTTTGTTTTCAATTATTTATGAAATCATAGCTTTTTTTCTATATCTTAAAAATAAGAAACAATTGAAAAAAACTAACTAAAAAAAAATAACAAAAATTTACTCAGTACAGCCATTGAAGCAATAAATATTACTAAAACAATTGAGTACATAAATAACACGATTTTATTTTTTTTTCTTCTTAACCTTACAAAATCTTTATCATCCAAATCAGAAATATCTCT
>CACORY010000025.1 GCA_902629695.1 uncultured Pelagibacteraceae bacterium
GTTTTTTTCTTTCAACAGCTCTAGAGTCCCTAGTAGTTAATTTTTCTGTTCTAAGTGTCGTTTTTAAATTTCCATCGAATAAAACTAAAGCTTTAGAAATTCCATGAACCATCGCACCTGCTTGTCCAGTAGGTCCTCCACCCTTTACACTACATCTAACATCATACTCAGTTGGTTGATTAATTATTTCAAAAGGTCTTGTAATTTGCATTTTATGATTATCGTCTGCAAAATAATCAGTGAATAATTTACCATTTACATAAATTTTACCTGAACCTTTTTTAAGCCAAACTTTAGCAATAGAAGTTTTTCTTCTTCCTGTAGCATACTTACTATCTTTAAAATCCAACTTTATTTTTTGATTTTTATTTGTTGTCTGAGTATTTTCCATTTTAATTTTTCGCTATATTCTTGGAATTTAATTTATCTAACTGTATAACCTGAGGATTTTGAGCTGAATGAGGATGATTACTTCCTACATATATTTTTAATTTAGTAAGTTGTTTTTTTCCTAGCACTCCGCCTGGAAGCATTCTTTTTACTGCAAGTTTTAGAACTTCACCTGGTTTTTTTTCATACAGTTTTTCAGGAGTAGTTTCTTTTATTCCTCCAGGATGACCTGTGTGTCTATAATATTTTTTATTTTGAAATTTGCTTCCAGTGAATTTGATTTGTTCAATATTTTTAACAACTACAAAATCCCCATCATCCATATGTGGAGTAAAAGTTGTTTTATTTTTACCTCTAATAATTTTGGATATAATAGTTGCTAGTCTACCTACTACAGCATTTTTAGCATCTATTTCATACCAATTAGAAGTTAATTGATCTTTTTTAAGAAATTTTGTCATTGTGCGAGGATTAATACTATTAATAAAATCAAAGTCAAATTGATATTTATATTGTTTTAAGCCTTTTTTTTTGTTATATTAATTTTGCCGATTTGATCCTATTGCGGGCTTACAGCTAAAGAGGAAACTTTCACACAAATTCGGTAGGCATTTGAACTATATTGTGCGCCTTGCAAAAAGCTAAAGTACTAAAAAAGGAGTAAAATGAGAAAAAAAAGAAATAATCCTGAAACTATTGCCATACATGGTGGTGATTACAGAAGTGACCCAGCAACAAATGCTGTTGCTGTTCCAATATATAGAACAACATCATATCAATTTCATAGCACTGAGCATGCAGCAAATTTGTTCGCATTAAAGGAATTTGGAAATATCTACACTAGGATTATGAATCCTACCAATGATGTTTTAGAAAAAAGGATTGCTGCATTGGAAGGTGGATTATCATGTTTAACAGTTTCATCTGGACAAACAGCTTCAAGTTTTGCAATTCTAAATGTTGCTCAATCAGGTGACAATATAGTAAGTTCTACAGATCTTTACGGAGGTACAGTTTCATTATTTACACACACGTTAAGTAAACTTGGAATAGAAATAAGGTATGCTGATCCAAGTGATCCTAAAAATTTTGAAAAATTGATAGACAGTAAGACCAGAGCTTTTTACGGTGAAACGCTACCTAATCCATATTTGAGAGTGTTCCCTATCAAAGAAGTTTCTGATATTGGAAGGAAATACAATATTCCACTAATAATGGATAATACCGCTGCGCCGGTAATATGTAAACCAATAGAACATGGAGCAGCCGTTGTTATACATTCATTAACAAAATATATTGGTGGGCACGGAACTGCTGTTGCTGGAAGCATAGTTGATAGTGGTAACTTTGATTGGACTGCAGATCCTAAGAGACAGCCATTATTTAATGAACCTGATGCTAGTTATGGAGGTGTGATTTGGGGAAAAGCTGTACCAGAATTAACAGGAGCTAATGTACCTTTTGCAGTCAGAGCAAGAGTTTGTTTACTTAGAGATTTAGGTTCAGCTTTATCACCAGATAATGCCTTTGCAATAATCCAAGGTCTTGAAACAGTAGCACTTAGAATGAAACAACATTGTGAAAATTCTGAAAAAGTAGTTAATTTCTTAAAAAAACATAAAGAAGTTACTAAAGTTATTTATTCAACAGAACATGAAAAGAAAATTGCTGATAGAGCTAAACAATATCTTAGAGGTGGAAATGGGCCAATGGTTGGTATTGAACTTAAAGGTGGCATTGAAGCTGGAAAAAAATTTATTGAGTCATTGAAGATGTTTTACCATGTTGCAAACATAGGTGATGCGCGAAGCCTCGCTATACATCCTGCTAGTACTACTCATAGTCAATTAAATGAAAAAGAATTAGCAGCATCAGGTGTGACCCAAAGTTATGTAAGACTTTGCATAGGTATTGAGCATATTAATGATATTATTGATGATTTGGATCAAGCCTTAAACAAATCATCGAAAGGAAGTTTGAAAGCTGTTAGTTAATTTTTGTATTTAAATAAAAAAAATAAATACTCGAACTAACTAAAAAGATTGAACTAATTTGGTGCATAGATGCTACAAAAATCTGTGCGCCATATAATACTGTAAAAATACCTAATATAATTTGAAGAATTATAATAATCCCTAAATAGTTAATAGATTTGTATAAATCATACATCCTGTTTCTATAAATTTTGTAGAAAATTAATATATAAAAAATTCCTATCAAGTAAGCTAAATTACGATGTATAAATTGTACTAAAGATGGATCACTTAAAGCTGAAACTTCAAATAAATTATAAACATTATTATCGTCAGGAAAATATGAATTACCCATCAGAGGCCAAGAATTATATATTTTTCCAGCATCCATACCAGAAACAAAAGCACCAATTGAAATTTGTAAAAAAATTAGAATTAAGAACAAAAAAGGAAAAAATGAATTGAGTTTATTTGTAATGTTTCTTGATATGTTGATTTTTAAATAATTCCAATATACCAAAGATAAAATCAAAAAAGCAACAACCAGATGCAAAGATAACCTAAAGTGACTTACGTCTACTCTATCAATTAATCCACTGCTGACCATATACCAACCAATAAAGCCTTGAAAACATATGAGTAAAAAAATGAAATATAGATTTAACAATTTAGTAATCTTTATTTTAAAAGAAAAATAAATTAATGGTATCAAAAATCCAAGACCAATCAATCTACCAAGAAATCTATGAGCCCATTCCCACCAAAAAATAATTTTAAACTCATTCAAAGTCATATTGAAATTTTGTAATTTAAATTCGGGAATTTCTTTATAAAGATTAAAATAAACAATCCAATCATTTTGATTTAGAGGTGGAAAAAAACCAGTAAACAATTCCCACTCGGTTATTGAGAGACCAGAGTCAGTAAGCCTTGTTAAACCACCTACAAT
>CACORY010000026.1 GCA_902629695.1 uncultured Pelagibacteraceae bacterium
AAAAAAGGTGATCTCACAAATGGAAAAACTTTAGTAGTCTTAATTAACTATGGTTCAGCATCTGCGTCTGAAATTGTAGCTGGTGCTTTAAAAGACCATAAAAGAGCAATTCTTATAGGTGAAAATAGTTTTGGAAAAGGTTCAGTTCAATCAATAATTCCACTTAAAAATAAAGGTGCAATAAGAATCACTGTTGCAAAATACTATTTGCCTTCAGGAAAATCAATATCACAGGTTGGTGTTTCACCAGATATAGAAGTTGATGAAGACTCTGATGACTTTCTAATAAAAACTGAAACTGATAATCAATTAAATTACGCTATAAAACTTATTAACGGTTAAAATGGATGAAAAATTTCAGAATTTACCACTAAGAAGTGGTGTTGGAATTGTAATTTTGAATAAAGAAAACAAAATTTTTGTTGCAAAAAGAATTGATAATCCAAAAAACTTTTGGCAAATGCCCCAAGGTGGCGTCAATAAAGATGAAGACTTTCTGTCAGCTGCTTACAGGGAACTAGAAGAAGAGACAAGTATTAAAGAGGTAGAATTGATTAAAGAAATAGATGAAATACTTACCTATGAATTACCAAAACATTTACTTGGTATAATATGGAAAGGAAAATATAAAGGTCAAAAACAAAAATGGTTCATTATGAGATATTTAGGAACTGATGATAAAATAAATATTAATACGAAGAAACCTGAGTTTTTAGAATGGAAATGGATAGATTTAGAAATGATCACAGAAGTTGTAGTAGATTTTAAACTTGAAGTTTATAAAAAATTAAAGTCTCAAATAAAAGAAATAATTAATTGATAGATTTTAAAACTTCGATTTTTTGATCCACAAGATATCTTGATTGATCATTTAGATCTGGTTTTCCAACCTCTTCTTCAGCTAATTTCATTAATTCTTGTATTTTACTTTTTTCTAAATCCTTAACATTTATTATTGAACTAGTTAGAACAGATAAGTTATTATTTTTAAACTCTAAAATCCCATCCTCTATATAATACTGATCCTCACCAGAATTTGAGTAAACTTTAATTATACCTGGTTTTAAGAACGAAATAATTGAGATATGATCTTTCAAAATACCCATTTCACCCTCTAATGCTGGAACTACAACTTCGGTAACATCTTTTTTATTCAAAAAAGACTTATCTGGATTAATAATATCTAAATTAAATTCTTCACCCATTAAGCAGCATCTTTTTTAATTTTTTCAGCTTTTTCAATAGCCTCTTCGATTGTTCCTACCATATAAAATGCAGCTTCTGGAAGATGATCATATTCACCTTTGCAAATTGCATCAAACCCTTTGATGGTAGACTCTAAATCTACTAGTTTTCCAGGAGAACCCGTAAAAACTTCTGCAACAAAGAAAGGTTGAGATAAAAATCTTTGAATCTTTCTTGCTCTTGCAACCACTAATTTATCTTCTTCTGATAATTCATCCATTCCTAGAATTGCGATAATATCTTGAAGAGATTTGTAAGTTTGTAAAATTTTTTGTACCTCACGAGCAACTCTGTAATGTTCATCCCCAACTATTCTGGGATCAAGAATTCTAGATGTGGAATCTAGAGGATCTACAGCTGGATAAATACCAATCTCAGCAATTTGTCTTGAAAGAACTGTTGTAGCATCTAAGTGAGCAAAAGATGTGGCTGGCGCTGGATCTGTTAAGTCATCTGCAGGAACATAAATTGCTTGAACAGAGGTAATAGATCCCTTATTAGTAGTTGTTATTCTTTCTTGCAAATTCCCCATATCGGTTGCCAAAGTTGGTTGATATCCAACCGCTGACGGAATTCTTCCCAAAAGTGCTGAAACTTCCGAACCTGCTTGAGTAAATCTAAAGATATTATCAACAAAGAACAAAACATCTTGTCCTTCTTGATCTCTAAAATATTCTGCAACAGTTAAACCTGTTAAGGCTACTCTTGCTCTTGCACCTGGAGGTTCATTCATTTGACCATATACCAAAGCTGCTTTTGAACCAGGACCTTCTGGTTTTATTACACCTGACTCCATCATTTCATGATACAAATCATTTCCTTCTCTTGTTCTTTCTCCGACTCCGGCAAAAACGGAAAAACCACCATGTGCTTTTGCAACGTTATTAATTAATTCCATAATTAAAACTGTTTTACCGACTCCAGCTCCTCCAAATAATCCGATTTTTCCTCCTTTTGCATAAGGAGCTAATAAATCAATTACTTTAATACCTGTAACTAATATTTCTGTTTCAGTCGATTGATCATTAAATTCAGGAGCAGGTCTGTGGATTGGCCAACTTTCTTTAGTTTTTACAACTCCTCTTTCATCAATTGGCTCTCCTACTACATTTATTATTCTTCCTAGAGTTTCTGGCCCTACTGGCACTTTAATTGGTGCATTGGTATTAATTACCTCATCACCTCTTTTTAATCCTTCTGTAGCATCCATTGCAATTGTTCTTGCTGTAGACTCACCTAAGTGCTGAGCTACTTCTAATACAAGTCTATTGCCACTATTTTTGCATTCTAAAGCTGTTAAAATTTCTGGTAAATCCCCATCAAATTTTACATCCACAACTGCACCAATAACTTGTGTTATTATTCCTTTGCTCATAATTATAAACTCTCCGCTCCTGATATAATTTCTATTAGTTCTTTTGTAATTGCTGCTTGACGACTTCTATTATATTCAATAGTAAGTTTATCAACCATTTCACCCGCGTTTCTAGTAGCATTATCCATCGCACTCATTCTTGCTCCTTGTTCGCTAGCTGAATTCTCTAACATTGCCTTAAAAATTTGTGTTGAGATATTTTTTGGCAACAAATTATTTAAAATTTCATCTTCATCAGGCTCAAATTCATAAGTCTCCTCAGATTTATTCTCC
>CACORY010000027.1 GCA_902629695.1 uncultured Pelagibacteraceae bacterium
TGTCCAGAGGAGATGGAAAAGAAGGAGAGGATATCACCGCAAATTTAAAAACTATTAAAGACATACCAAAGAAAATTAACTCTAAAAATTTTCCAGAAGAAATAGATATTAGAGGTGAAGTATTCATTCAAAATAGTGATTTTGAAACTATAAAAGAAAAATTTGCAAATCCAAGAAATGCTGCATCAGGTACATTACGACAAAAAAACCCTGAAGATACAAAAAAAATTCCTCTAAAGTTTATTGCCTATACCTATGGTTTTGAAAAAGGGATGAAAATAGAGAACCAGTCGGAGTTTTTAAATTATTTAGATAAATGGGGGTTTAAAACAAATCCTTTTAATAAAACTTTAATTGGGATCGAAGAGTTAATGAAAAACTATAATTCAATTGAAAAGATAAGAAATGAAATTGATTTTGATATTGATGGTATTGTCTATAAAATTAATGATTTTAAAATTCAAAAGAGATTAGGTAATGTTGCAAATGCACCAAGGTGGGCGATCGCTCACAAATTTTCAGCTAATAAAGGTGTATCGAAAATTTTAGATATCGATATACAAGTAGGTAGAACGGGAGCTCTTACACCTGTCGCAAAAATTAAGCCAATAAATATTGGTGGTGTAGTAGTTTCTAATGCTACGTTGCATAATGAAGATGAAATTCTAAGAAAAGATATTAGGATAAATGATATTGCAATAGTTGAAAGAGCTGGTGATGTTATCCCACATATTATATCTGTTAATATAGACAAAAGAGAAAAGAATTCTAAAAAATTTAATTTTCCAGTTAAATGTCCTTCGTGTGGATCAAAGACTGTAAAAGAATTTAATAATTTAACAAAAAAAGAGGACTCAGTCCGAAGATGTTCAAGTGAAGGTTTTGAGTGTGAAAAAGTTTCTATAGAAAAATTAAAGCATTTTGTATCAAAAGAGGCTTTTAATATTGATGGATTAGGAAAAAAAATTGTTGAAAATTTTTGGGCATTAAAATTGATTAAGTTACCACAAGATATTTTCTCTTTAGATTATGATAAAATTGAAAAATTAGATGGATGGGGAAAATTATCAATTTCTAATCTTAAATATTCAATTCAAGAACGAACAAATATTTCCTTCGAAAGATTTATTTATTCATTGGGTATTCGCCACATTGGTTTAGAAAATGCAAAACTTATTTCAAAAAATTTAAAAAAATCTTCAAATTTTTTGAATTTATCAAAAGATAAAAATTTTGAAGAATTACTCAATATAGATGGCATCGGTGAAACACAAATCAATTCGATTAAAAATTTTTTTTCTAATAAAACAAATTTGAAAATTATAAGTGAATTAATAAATATACTAAATATTAAAGAAGCTCAGGCAATCAAAAAAGATGGCCTCCTAGCAAATAAAACTTTCATGTTAACTGGAAAATTAAATGGTATAAGTAGAGCTGAAGCTAAATCTCTCATAGAAGAAAATTCTGGGTCAATAGTAAGCAATGTTTCAAAAAAACTTGATTACCTTATTGTTGGTGAAAAACCTACTAAAAGAAAAGTTGAAAGTGCCAAGGAGCTTAAAATAAAAATTTTAAATCAACAAGAGTGGTCGAAAATATTAAATAAAAGTAGCTAACCAATTTCTCTCATTAATAGATAAAAATTTATAGAGTTTAAAGTAAACATTTAAATTGTAATTCGATAAATAATCTTTTTCAAATTTCGTAAGTTTTGTAAAATCAATAAGGTCTTTATCAATAGGTGCCAATGTAAGGTTTTCAAAAAAAATTTTCCCTAAAGATTTTTTTACATAAACTAAATTTTCAATACGAATACCGAAAAAGCCTTTTTTATAATATCCAGGTTCATTACTCAAAATCATCCCTTCCGAAATTAATATTTTGTTAAATTTTGATATTGCCTGCGGACCCTCATGGACATTAGAAAAAAAACCAACGCCATGCCCTGTGCCATGTGAATAATCTAAATTACTTAAATTTAAAAATTTTCTTGCTCTTTTGTCAATTAGATTTCCAGTTTTAATCTTATTAAGATTTGTAGTAGCAACAGCGATGTGACCTTTTAAAACTTTTGTAAAAACACTTTTTATAAATTTTTTTGGTTTAGAAAAACATATTGTCCTTGTAACATCTGTTGTTCCAAATTTATATTGACCACCAGAGTCACATAAAAATATTTGTTTTTTTGAAATAGTTTTAGTATTCTTTTTTGTAGCTCTATAATGAACTATCGCTCCATTGCTACCCGTGCCAGCAATTGTATTAAAACTTGGATATAGATAATCCTTGTTTTTTTTCCTAAAACTTTCAAGTTTATTTTGCGCATCGTATTCGGTAATTTTTTTTTTATTGACATTTTTAATCCAAAAAAGAAACTTTGTTAAAGCAGCTCCATCAGAAATATGAGCTTTAATCATATTATTAATTTCTATCTTATTTTTAATTGCTTTAAACATGTAAATTGGATCATCTTTTTTATGAATTTTTAATTTTTTTTTAAAAAAATTTTCATAGAAAAAAGAACAAGTTTTTCTGTCTATAATCATCTTTTTGTATGGATATTTTTCTATTAATGAGTCCAACTCTTTAAAATCAATTATCTGTTTCTGAGTTAATTTTTTTTCGAGAATAAGTTTTTTAGTTTTAGTTTTGTCAGCTATTAGATAAATCTTTTTTTTATCATCTAACAATAGATGACAATTAGGTATTGGACTATTTGGATTATCATGACC
>CACORY010000028.1 GCA_902629695.1 uncultured Pelagibacteraceae bacterium
ACTCCTTCATACCTTCTTCTAGAGATGCACCCTCTCTCATTTTTTGAGCAATATAAACAGCTATAAGTTCTGAGTCACACTCAGACATAAATCTCATTCCTTTATTTTCTAAAGCACGTCTGTTGTTCCAATAATTAGTTAATTGACCATTGTGAACTACTGATACATCACTAAAAGGGTAGCCCCAAAAAGGGTGAGCCGATTTAATATCTACTCCAGACTCAGTAGCCATTCTTGCGTGACCAATAGCATGAGTTCCAACAAGTTTATCTAAATTGTATCTATCACATACCATTTTGGCATTACCAAGATCTTTAATTACCTCCAAAGATTTACCCATTGAAAGAATTTCAACGCCAGGGATGCTTTCAATTTTTTGTGAAAATTCTAGTAAATCTTTTTTATTATATTCAATTTCATACCTTAAAGAGTAAGGAAGAATTCTTTCCTCTTTAACAATTTTAGCCCCCATTTCTGAAAGATAATTATCTACAATTTTTTTTCTTTCATCATATACAGAGATATCTTCAGCGACAGATGTACTTCCCTCACCAACGTTTTCACCAACTTTAAACCGCATAATGAAATTTTTTCCATCAGTGTCTCCATATAAAGCATAGCCTGTAGAGTCTTCACCTCTATGCTTTAAGGCTTGCAACATACCTTGTAACTCATGACCAACTTTTGAAGATTTTCCTCTATGAATTAATCCCGCTATTCCGCACATATATTTTTTCCTCGTCTACAAATATTTTTTATGGCAAACAATCTAAATAAGTATCTAGATCCCATTGAGTTGTTGCTCCTAAAAATCTTTCCCACTCATCATTTTTATACCAATGAAAAACTTTATACATTTCATCTGGCATAGCTGATTTAATAACTTCATCTTCTGACAATCTTTCTAAAGCTTCACCAAGGCTTAAAGGAAGTTTCTTAACATCTTTTCCAGCTTTTTGAGCTTCATAAATGTTTCTAGATTCTGGATCAGCAGGTTTCATCTTATTACTTATTCCATGATCGCAAGCTTTTAATAAAGCAGCTCCCAACAAATAAGGATTGTGCATAGAGTCAACAGATCTGTATTCAAATCTTCCTGGTGCAGAAACTCTTAGCCCACAAGTTCTATTTTGGTATCCCCAATCAGCATATACAGGTGCCCAAAAACCTTGGTCCCATAGTCTCCGATAAGAATTTACTGTTGATGAACCTAATGCAGTTAAAGCTGGAAGATGTTCCATTATACCAGCGATTGATTGTAAACCTATTTTACCAGGTAATTGCATATCTTTAGTATCTGGCATAAAGGTATTTGTTCCACCTTCAACATAACCAAAAACTTCTTCAACTGCTGGTAAAGATTTGTGTCCAAGTTTATTTGTTTTAACTTTTCCACCCTTCCACAAAGACATATTAGTATGACAACCACTTGCAGAAACTCCCATAAAAGGTTTTGTCATAAAGCACGCAATTAGATTATGTTCTCTTGCAACTTGTGCACAAATTTGTCTATAAGTTGATAATCTATCAGCATTTCTAAGCACGTTGTCATAAGTCCAATTTAATTCTAATTGACCTGGGGCATCTTCATGATCTCCTTGAATCATATCTAAACCCATTGCTTTTGCATACTCTATAACCTTCATGAATACAGGTCTTAAAGACTCAAATTGATCTATATGGTAGCAAAATGGTTTTGAAAATCCTTTACCTGTTGGAGTGCCGTCTTCGTTTTTTGTAAGCCACATCATTTCAGGTTCAGTACCAACTCTTAATTCAAGACCATGTTTTTTTTCAAATTCCTCCATAAAAATTCTTAAATTTCCTCTGCAATCAGAAGTTAAATGACCACCTGGGTTGTTTCTTTCTTCTCTGTTTCTAAAACATGTTACGAAAACTCTCCCAACTCTTTTATCCCAAGGTAATTGACAGAAAGTTTCAGGATCGGGGATACCAACCAATTCCATTGCTTCTGGTCCGTAGCCAATATAGTTATTATGACGATCTAAAAATAAATTAGCTGTTGCTCCATATACTAATTGAAATCCTTTTTCAGCTGTTCTTTCCCAATGATCAGCAGGTATTCCTTTACCAACAACTCTTCCTGTTACAGAAATAAATTGATAGTAAATATAAGTTATTCCTAACTCATTAATTTTTTCTCTTACTTTTTTAACTTGTTTATCTCTACCTGGTCGGTTTACGTGTTTTTCTAGATCCGTCATTTTCCCCTCAATGAATTATATTTTTTCAAGCGTAGCTGAAAAATTTATTAGTGTCTAGGCTTAGAGTTTAGCTCCAAGGAAACGGACTGTTCGAAGTAGGGTGAAGTTCGCCCTTCTCGTAACGGTTGAATCTAAATGGTTTTAATAAATCACTTTCAGTACCAAGAATTTCTTTTGCAACAAGTTCTCCAACACCAATCATTTTATATCCGTGATTAGCATCAGCGATCATATAAACATTTTCAAAAAATCTATCGAATATTGGAAAAGAGTCTGGAGTCATACATCCAAGACCACCTGAAGGACCTTTTCTATATAAATCTGATTTTCCCTCAAATCTTTTTTGGCAGTGTGCTAATGCAGAACACCACATTTCACTAAATGAATCTGTAGTTTGATATTCTGGTGACTCTAATCCATAAGGATCAACATTAACTTTATCAAAATGTTTTTTTACAATATATGGAGATGTGC
>CACORY010000029.1 GCA_902629695.1 uncultured Pelagibacteraceae bacterium
AAAAAATTTTTTGATTTGATCTGAAGTAAAAAGTTTTGGATTTAAACCAATCGTAAGCTTTTTAAATAAATTACAATTAAAAATTTTATGATAATCAATTATTTTGAAGTATTTACCTGACTCAATTTTTGCTTGAATTGTATATCTTCCATCAACAAATAAATAATTTTTGTTTTTTAAAATAATTGCATAACCAGCAGAACCACTAAAATTTGATATAAATTTAAGTCTGTCTATTCCAGCATACTCAGAGAAAAATTCATCATTTTTTGGTACGACATATCCATCAATATCTAAATTGTCGAATTTTTCTCTTAATTTTTTGATTTTTTCTTTAATCATTTAATTCTCTTTTGATAACGTATCCAACCTGGACTTCTGTAATCTTCATCACTTTCAAAGTCTTGATTAAATTCAAAATCGTTTGCATCATCAGCCACCTCATCAAAAAAAGAATTCTTTTCTAAAAATTCCTCAGGCAATTCGTCAATAAATCTCGATGCCATACTATCTATCCAGTCTCCTTGATAAAATCTATTCATGGAAAATGATATTATCGCTTTTTTTTTTGCTCTAGTAATTCCTACATAAGCTAATCTTCTTTCTTCCTCTAAACCACTTTGACCTTTTTCCTCAATAGACTTTTGATTAGGGAAGAGGCCTTCCTCCCAACCTGGTAAAAAAATTACATCAAACTCCAAACCCTTTGAAGCATGAATTGTCATCATATTTATTTTTTCTCCATCCCAATCTTGATCTACAGATGTAGCAAGTGAGACGTGTTCCAAAAAACTCTCTAAATTATCAAATTCTTTCATAGCACTTAAAAGCTCTTTAATATTTTCTAGTCTATTTTCATTTTCTAAGTCTTTTTTATTTTTAAGCATTGAAGAATATCCTGACTCGTCTAATATTATTTGTAGTAATTTGACATGATTAATCTTATCAACTTTAATTTGGTTTCTCCATTTAGAGATCAGATTTAAAAAGGAGCTCAGCCCGATTTTTGCTTTTGGTTTAATTAAGTTTTCTTGAATCATTTTTTTTGAAGACGACTCTAAATTTAAATTATTTATTTTTGAATATTCATGTATAGATTTAATAGTACTTTCACCAATTGCACGTTTAGGATTATTTACTATTCTTTCAAAGGCCAGATCATCTTTTTCTTGATAGATTAATCTTAAATAAGCTATACAATCTTTAATTTCAGCTCTTTCATAAAACTTTGTACCACCTAATATTCTGTAAGGAATTCCTACTTTAAGGAATCTTTCTTCAAATTCTCTTGTTTGAAAAATTGCTCTTACAAGAATTGCAATATTATTAAATGAAAATTTTTTTTTAATTTTTTCTATTTCATCTGATGCTCCAATCGCTTCATCTTTACCATTTTTAAAACAATTTAGTTTTACTAGATCACCACCTTCCATCACAGTTTTAAGTGTTTTGCCTACTCTATTTTGATTATTTGAAATAAGATTTGATGCAACAGATAAAATATTTTGAGTTGATCTATAATTTTGTTCGAGCCTTATTACTTTTGTGTTTTTGTAAGTTTGGTCAAATTCTAAAAAATTTTTAATTTCTGCACCTCTCCAACTATAAATTGATTGATCATCATCACCAACACAACAAATATTTTGATTTTTATTCGTCAGGAGATTTAACCATTTACTCTGTATAAAATTTGTATCTTGATATTCATCGACTAAGATGTATTTAAAATTTTTCTTATATAACTCCTGAATATCAGAATTTTTCTCTAAAATTTTAACTGTGTGTAAAATGAGATCTCCAAAGTCACAGCTATTTAACTCAACTAATTTTTGTTGATAAATTTTATAAACAGGAAGTATAACTTTTTCATATATATCTTTATAATTAATAACAACTTCATTAGGGTAGAAGCCTCGATTTTTCCATTTATCAATTATAGCAATGATATATTTTGGTGATATTTTTTTAACATCAATATTTTCAGATTTACAAATATTCTTAATTAGCCTCATTTGATCGTCTGTATCAATAATAGTAAAATTAGAATTTAGTCCTGCAGCTGAAGCATGTTTTCTTAAAAGTTTCGCACAAATAGAGTGAAAAGTCCCTAGCCAAGATAGTCCAATCGCACTAGATCCAAGAATCTTACTAACTCTATTTTGCATTTCTTTCGCTGCTTTATTTGTAAAAGTCACAGCGAGTATTTGGTTTGGAAATGCTTTTTTTTGTTTAATAATGTTTGCAATTCGACTTGTCAGAACTTTAGTTTTGCCTGAACCTGCACCGGCGACGATTAATAATGGTCCATCAAGATAATTTACAGCATCTTTTTGTGATTTATTAAGATTTTTTAGAAAATCAGAGTTTACCATTTAAAATTATTTATTATAACTTCCTTTAAATATTATGCCTAAACATAATCAATTTATTAAAAAACTACAGTCAAAGTTTTTAGCAGTAAATAACACATTAGAAAACTTCTTTAATGGTCTCAGGTCATTAAAATCAAATATTAAAAAAATCAAGTTTACTAACAATAGTAAAGCAATTTTATTTTTAGGTATTTCAGTTATTTTGATATTATCTTATTTTTTAATTCCAACTTTTTATAATAAAAATGAAGTAAGAAATAAAATACAGAATCAAATTTTAAAAAATTATAATAT
>CACORY010000030.1 GCA_902629695.1 uncultured Pelagibacteraceae bacterium
AGGAATAAACTTTGGAATGAAAGCTGGGTTAAATATGGAAGATGTTATTGAAGTAATTTCAAAAGGTGCTGCACAATCTTGGCAAATGGAAAATAGATATAAAACTATGATTGATGATAAATTTGATTTTGGTTTTGCAGTTGATTGGATGAGAAAAGATTTAAAGATTGCAATGGATGAAGCTAAAAATAATGGGTCATTATTACCTGTCACGGAGCTTGTTGATAAATTTTATGGTGAAGTTCAAGGGTTAGGTGGAAATCGTTGGGATACATCAAGTTTAATTAAAAGATTTAGAAAGTAATGTATGCAGCCAGCATACTACGAGAACTTAGAAGAAATTCAAAATAAGTATTGGTCCATGTTAGATGATGCTGTAACTAACAGAGGTTCACCGTTTAGAATTCCTGTTTTTATATGTGCTCACCAAAATGAAGTAGATGGCAGAATTGTTGTTTTACGTAAATCAGATAGAGCTAACAATCTATTACAATTTCATACTGATTTAAGATCTCCAAAAGTGGATATTCTTAAAAAAAATAAGAATGCCTCTCTAGTTTTCTACGATAAAGAAGAAAAGATACAATTAAGAATAAAAGTAGAATGTGAAGTAAATAATCAAAATTCTATAACAGAAGAATCATGGAAAAAAACTCAACATATAAGTAGACGTTGTTATTTAACTGATAGCCCTCCAGGAACCACATCAAAAAACCCAACTTCTGGAATGATATCCAAATTAGAAGATTTTGATTATACAATGGAACAAAGTGAAGATGGTTATAAAAACTTTACTGTAATAAAATGTAAGATTAAATCCATTGAATGGCTATATCTTGCGGCCAAAGGACATCGAAGAGCAAAGTTTGATATAGAAGCAAATAAAAATTTTTGGTTGGTTCCCTAAAATAAAAAGCCTACAATTAAGACAATTTATAAGTCTAAATATCGCATCGATAGAAAAATTTTTTAATGATAATTTGCGAATGTGAAAAATAAAGTTAAAAAGTATTTATTAATAGGTAGTTTTTCTTTTTTTTTAATAAAAGGAATAATTTGGTTATTAATTATTGCGGGTGCTTTTTTCGGAATAGGTAAAATATAGGAGGAAAAATGTTTATCGCAATGAATAGATTTAAGATTGTAAAAGGAAAAGAGACTGAGTTTGAAAATGTCTGGAAAAATAGAGAAACTCATTTAGATAAGGTACCAGGATTTAAAAATTTCAATTTAGTAAAAAGTGAAACAAAAGATGATCACACTTTATACGCTTCACATAGTATTTGGGAAACTAAAGATGACTTTTGGAATTGGACGAAATCAGAAGCTTTCAGACTTGCGCATAAAGATGCAGGAAAGCACAGTGATCTATATATTGGCCACCCAAATTTTGAGGGCTTTGAGAAAGTATTATAAAATGCTTGGTTAGTTTCTTAATCTAATCTAATGCATCTGAAATAAAAACATCAGTAGCGGCTCTTATCCCACTCCTATTAGCGCCGTGAACAGTTCCATAGGCACTAGCAGTAGCCTCACCAGCAAAAAAAATTCTTTCTCCAACAGGTCTTTTTAATCTAGGTCTTAAATTTGCTTTACCTGGTATTGCGCCAGAGTAAGCACCTAAAGTGAATGGATTTTTATTCCACCCTGTAGCTATGGCTTTAACAAAATATTTATCATAAAACTTTGAACCAAAATTCGATTTGAGTTGATTAATGACAAAATCTATCATTGCCTCACTGCCTTCATTTTCTAAACTTTTTGAAAATTCTCCATTAAGAGCAAAAAGACATAAATTTGTTCCACCCATTTTTAGCAAACCATAACCAATCCCTTCTGGTGATTTTGCACCGTTGCTATTAATTTTGGAATAAAAATTGGTATCTTTTTTAAATTTACTTACGAATTTTTTTTTTAATTCTATTATTACTCGATTAGATGGTCCCATAGTAATTCCCTCGAAAGCTTCATATTTTCTTGGAGGTAATTTTGGTGAAAATTTTATTTTTTCTGCTCTTAAAACACCAACAGATGTGGTTACAATACATGCTTTTGCTTTTATAGTCCCTTTATTAGTTTCAATTTGCACTCCTGTTCCACCCCATTTTATTTCACTGACGATTGTATTTAATTTTACAGGCACATCTTTTCTATAGTAAGCTAACAATGTTCCATATCCTTCTCTGCAAAGTGCATTTCCACTTTCCCAATAATTATCTTCATAATTCAGACTGTCATCAGCAATAGAAAGATTATCAAAGTCTCTTGCGGTAATTGCTGCATGAGCTGTGTCAAACCAAGGATTTTTTTTTAATTTTTCTGGGATTTTGTTCATCAGTGGTTCGTCTATGCCGCCCTCGGAATAAATTTTTTTTATTTTTTTATATGCACTCCAAAAAGTACTTCCACTTACTTTACTTTTTCCATCATAAACAACTGATGTGGAGGGTTCGTCATAAATTTTAAATCTATCTTTATTTTCTCTACCAAA
>CACORY010000031.1 GCA_902629695.1 uncultured Pelagibacteraceae bacterium
TATTTTCTACTAAATTATCTCTTATTAATTTAGCGGTTGCTAATGAACTTAAGTTATCTCCATGTATACAAACAGAATCAATTTCACAAGAGATTTGCTTACCACTGTGACAATTAAGCGACTGAGTTTTAACCATTTTTAAGACATGTTTTTTTGCCTGTTCAGGGTCTGTTATTAAAGCATGTGATTTTTTTCTAGACACAAGGTTGCCATCATCTTCATAATTTCTGTCAGCAAATATCTCACAAGCAATCTTCATATCTAATTTTTTTGCTGCCTCTTGCATCTTTGATCCAGTTGGAACCAGGTAAATTAAGTCTTTGTTAATTTCTTTAATAGTTTTTGCTAATATAGTAGCTAATTCTATATCCTCACACGCCATATTATTTAATGCTCCGTGAGGTTTTATATGAGAGACCTTTTCTCCATGAGATGAAGCAATATTTTGTAAAATTTTATATTGATCAATGATAAGTTTTTTAATTTCTTTTTCAGAAAGATTCATTCTTTCTCTTCCAAAATTTTCTGGATCATTAAAAGACGGGTGTGCACCAATACTCACACCATTTTTTTTTGAAATCTCTACTACTTTATTCATTGTTTCTTCGTCACCAGCATGATAACCACACGCTACATTAGCTGAATTGACAATTTTTAATAAATCTGGATCATATTTGTTGGAATGGTGTTTTGATTTTTCACCTAAATCACAATTTATATTAATTTCAATACTCATAATTTGTAAGTATAACATGGCATGATAAAAAATATATCAAATCTTGGTGACGCAGCTTTGTATTGCGATTTTGGAAGTGAAGTAAATAAAGAAATAAATAGTAAAGTAATAAGATACTTTAAAAGTATTAAAAAAGAAAATATAGATGGGATAGATAATTTAACTCCGTCATATAATAAATTAATAATTTCATTCGATCTTCGAAAAAAAAATTTTAGAGCTATAAAAAAAATTATTGAAAATTTAAGTGTTGTTAGTGAAGATAATTTAGAAAGTAATAAGATTCAAATACCTGTATGTTGTGATGAAAATTTCTCATTAGATATAAAAAGATTAGAGGAAAAGTTGAGAATTAATCGTGATAAAATCTATGAAAAGTTTTTTGGTAAAGAATTTTTTTGTTATATGACAGGATTTATTGCCGGGATGCCATTTTTAGGTGATTTAGAAAATGAACTCCAGGCAAAACGTCTAGAAACACCCAGAGTCAAAGTACCCAAAGGTTCAGTTGGATTAACGGAGCAATTTGCAAATATTTATACGTTTGAAAGTCCAGGAGGCTGGAATATTATTGGTAATACTCCTCTTAATATTTTTGATAGCTCAAAAGAAAAAGATCCAAATTTAATAAATCCTGGGGACACAATAACTTTTGAGAGAATTACTAAAAATCAATATCAAAATTACAATGAGTAAAAATTTTTTTAAGATTTTAAGAGCGGGAATTAATTCAACTTTTCAAGATGAAGGAAGAAAAAATCTTTATCATATAGGTATTCCATTTAGTGGAGCGATGGATAACAGAAACTATTTATTGTCTAACAAATTAGTAGGAAATAAAATTGAAAACCCAGTATTGGAATTTGCATACCAAGGACCGTTATTAGAATATTCTGGAGAAAAAATTAATATTGCAATTACTGGTGACGTTAATTTTACAATTAAAAGGAATAAAAATTTACTTAATGGAATTTGTTATCAAGCTTTCACTTTAGAGCATGGCGATCAATTGGATATTATTTCTACCAATAAATCTGTTTACGGATATTTAGCTGTTGGTGGTGAATTTGATCTTAAATATCAATGGTCAAGTTGTTCTGTAAATACTAAAGCGAATATTGGTGCGAATAATGGTGAAAAATTAAAAACTAATCAGATATTTAATATTTTAAAGATTAATCAAGATTTTAATATTAAGAAATTAAATTATTTAAATACAAAAATAGAAAATATTAGAGTAATTAAAGGAACTAATTTCAATTATTTTTCAGAGATTGGAAGAAAAAATTTTTTTGAAAAGGAATTTTCTGTTTCTAAGTTATCTGATCGAATGGGTATGAGATTAGAAGGGCCAAAAATAGAAAATATTATTGATACCAATATTAAATCTGAAGGTTTAATCAAAGGTGTCATACAAGTACCAGCTGATGGTAAGCCAATCATAATGCTTTCAGATCATGGGACAATTGGAGGTTATCCAAAAATAGCCGTAGTTATAAGTGCTGACTATGACAAATTAGTTCAATTGACACCTGGATCAAAAATAAAATTTAAAGAAGTTGAATTATCTAGTGCAGAAACTTTATTTAAGCTGTATGACTTAGAAACTCAAAATTTAATTTCACAAATACAATGACATTTATAAGAAATTTGCCTGGTCCATTCTTAATTTTTTTAGGAGCTTTAAGTTTAAGTTTTGGTGGCTTAATT
>CACORY010000032.1 GCA_902629695.1 uncultured Pelagibacteraceae bacterium
TTTCATAGAGTTATAGATGGCTTTATGGCTCAAACTGGGGATATAAAATTTGGAAATTCAAGTTCAAGTGATTTTAATTTAAAAATGGCTGGTATGGGAGGTTCAGACTTACCAGATTTAAATCAAGAATTTAATAGTCTCCCTCATGAAAGAGGAACATTATCTATGGCAAGATCTTCTGATCCAAATAGTGCTAATAGTCAATTTTTTATTTGTTTTAAACCTGCTCCATTTTTAGATAGACAATATACAGTATTTGGTAAAGTAATCGAAGGTATGGAATTTGTTGATAAAATTAAAAGAGGCGATCAAAATAATAACGGAGCAGTTTCGGAACCAGATAAGATCATTAGTTTTAAGTCTCAATAATTTTTAATGGCATTAAAAAATTTTGCTTTTAATGTTTTAAGTAAAGATAAGTATGCAAGAACGGGACTAATAGAAACTCAAAGAGGAAATATCAATACACCAGCTTTCATGCCTGTTGGTACACAAGCCACAGTTAAGGCGTGTACTATTGAAGATATAAAAAAAACTGGATCTGAAATAATTTTAGGAAACACTTATCATTTAATGATAAGACCAGGTGTAGAGAGAATTCAGAGAGTTGGAGGATTACATAAATTTATGAATTGTGATTTACCTATTTTAACAGACTCTGGAGGCTTTCAGGTAATGTCTCTATCAAAACTTAATAAAATAGATCGTGAAAAAGGAGCAATATTCAATTCACATGTTGATGGAAAAAAATATATTCTCAGTCCAGAAGAGAGTATTCGAGTTCAGTTAGGTCTAAATTCAGATATTGTTATGATAATGGATGAATGTCCAAAAAATACTGATGATTATGAATTGATAAAAAGATCAATGGAACTATCTTTGTATTGGGCAAAAAGATCAAAAGAAGCTTTTGGATATAATTCACGAAAAGCATTATTTGGAATTGTTCAAGGAGGATTATTTAAAGATTTAAGAATTGATTCTTTAAATTCACTAATGAAAATAGATTTTGACGGGTATGCAATTGGCGGTCTAGCTGTTGGAGAGACACAGAGTCAGATGTTTAAGGTTTTAGATTATATCAAAGATCTTTTACCAAATAATAAACCACATTATTTAATGGGAGTTGGCACTCCATCAGATATAATAGGTGCAGTTAAAAGAGGAGTTGATATGTTTGATTGTGTTTTACCCACAAGGTCAGGCAGGACTGGATTAGCTTTTACTTGGAATGGTAGAATTAATATTAAAAATAATAAATATCAAAATGATGATACCCCACTAGATGAAAATTGCAAAAATTTAAATCTAAATAAATATTCTAAGAATTATTTGAATCATTTATTTAATACAAATGAGATACTTGGCTCGATGTTGTTATCCCTTCATAATATCAATTTTTATCAAGAATTAATGTCAACAATTAGAATGAAGATCTCTGATGGAACTTTTGATGAATTTCATGATAAATACATAGATAAGTTGTAAATTAGAAACTATTTGTCTCATTAATTCTTATTTGAATTATTAAAATAATTCTATATATAGATTTTCATTCTTGTAAATTTTGGGCCGTTAGCTCAGTTGGTAGAGCAATTCCCTTTTAAGGAATGGGTCGATGGTTCGAGTCCATCACGGCTCACCAAACAATGTTATACTTTGATTGGTGGATACTTAAAGATTATTTCATTTGTCCATCCATTGATTTTTTTAATTCTATTTTCAGCTGATGGATGAGTACTCATAAATTCAGGGGGTGCTTTTCCTTTATTAAATTTACTCATTCTTTTCCATATATTTACAGTTTCTCTAATATCATATCCTGATAAAGATGAAAAAATCATACCCAGATAATCGGCTTCACTCTCCTGTTTTCTATTAAAAGGATTCATTATTCCTAATTGAGATAACAATCCTACAGTGTTCATACCAGTAGTTCTGTTAATTTGTGATAATTTACCGCCACTAAAGATATCAATCAATTGAGTACCTGTGTTTACTAGAACACCACGACTTGCTCTTTCAATAGAGTGTTTAGCAACTGCATGAGCTATTTCATGCCCCATCACAGCAGCAAGTCCATCTTTATTTTTTGTTACTTCTAGCATACCAGTATAAACAGCAATCTTACCCCCAGGCATACACCATGCATTTCTAACATTTTTATTTTCAATAAGTATGTATTCCCAATCAAAATTTACAGTTGGATCATTTAAATTTGATTTATAAAAATATTCACTGATTGAATTTTCCATTTTTTTTCCAATATCTTTAATTTCATCTAAAGTTTTTAGATCAGAACTCATTTTTTCTTTTTGTTTTACTTTTTCAAATATTTCAGCTGCTTTAGCATTAAGCTTGGCTTCAGATACGAGTTTAAGTTGTTTTCTTTCAGTAATGGGAGCACTTGTACAAGAGTTAAGTATAAAACCACAACAACCACAT
>CACORY010000033.1 GCA_902629695.1 uncultured Pelagibacteraceae bacterium
CTTTTTTGCTTATTTCTTTCAATTAAAAAGTCAAATCTTGTTTCTTTACCAAAAAAAACCTCAGGTTTAATCGAATCATTATTTTTAAGTTCTTTAATTAAGTTATTTGTTAATCCATGATTTACTATTTTATTTGCTAAATGTGTGTTTACTCCAACTAGATTATTTTGAGCTTTAATAATTTCAAGACTGTATTTTAATTTTCTCTTAGGATCATCGTGTTTAATAATATATACGTCATTGCCTTCTTCAAGAAGGCCCTTCATAGAACCTGTGTTAGGACAATGAGCTGTGATAATTGATTTATTTAATTTAATATCAACAAAAAAACGTTTATATCTTTTGATTAATTTGCCTTTTAATAAAGACTTGGTAAATTCCATAATGAAATTATACATACAAAATGAGTAAAAACATAAAAGTAAATGCAGCAATATTAATAATCGGGAATGAGATTCTCTCTGGCAGAACTCAAGATACAAATACTAGTACTTTAGCCACATGGTTAAATTCTATTGGTATCAAAGTGGATGAGGTAAGAGTGGTACCAGATGAGGAAAATATGATAGTTGAAACTCTTAATTTTTTAAGAAAAACTTACGATTATGTTTTTACTACTGGTGGTATAGGGCCAACTCATGATGATATTACAGCTCAGTCAGTTTCTAAAGCTTTTGGTAAAAAATACGAGATACATAAAGAGGCATTTAAAATTCTCGAGTCTTACTATAAGCCTGGAGAATTTAATGAAGGTAGGCAAAAAATGGTATGGATGCCAAGTGATGCTGAATTAATATTAAATCCAACAAGTGGGGCACCAGGATTTAGTTTAGAAAATGTATTTTGTTTACCTGGTGTTCCCTCAATTTTAAAATCAATGTTAGGTGGCTTAAAAAATAAAATTGTGGGCGGTGAACCAATATTAAGTTCCACTATAAGTCTAAGAACTATTGAAAGTGAGATTGCAAATTCTTTAACTAAAGTACAAAAAGATAATAAAGATGTTGAAATAGGCAGTTATCCTTTTTTTCAGGCAGGAAAACTTGGTGTTTCAATAGTTATAAGATCAGAAAATCAATCAAAAATAGATGCTTGCAATTCTCAAATTTTAGATTTTGTAAAAAAGAAAAAAATTGAAGTCGTAGACAGGTAGCAAATTAAAAATCTCTTTTGAATTATAAATACGATTGATAGGATGGTATTAATGTTTAGTTCTGGAATTTCTATGACTAACACTTCTAAGAAGGTCTATTTTTTAATATTTTTTTATATAAATTAATATATTTTTTACTAACTATATTACTATCCCAATTCTCCTTTGTTTTATTTATAGAATTTTTAATGAGATTTTTTTGGCTCTTTTTATTTAGTATCCAATCAATACCTTTAGAAAGAGATTTAGGACTATATGGTTTTGCCAAGTAACCATTATTTTTATGATCAACTAAATCTTTTAATCCATTACAATTGAATGTCACAACTGGCAAACCGCACGACTGTGCTTCAAGACCTACTTGAGGAAGGTTATCTATCTTTGAAGGAATCACAATAAGATCAGCACAATTCAAAATGTCAGATATTTTGATATCATTATTTAATTTTCCTAAGGAAAAAATTTTTCTATCTTTTATTTCTTTTAATTTAATATTTTTATTTTCACCGATAATGATTAAATCAAAATTCTGCTTTGAAATTTTTATGGCTTCTAATAAAAAATCCCATCCTTTTCTAGGATCACTTATACCGTTATATGCATTATAAATTATATATCTTTTATTAACTGGTAAATTAAATTTTTTTCTAAGTTTTTTTTTATTTTTTTTTCTAAAAATATCCCTATTGATTGGCCATGGTATATGGTATTTGTTAAATTTATGTGTAATCACGCTTTCTTTACTGCAATTTAGAAGCCATTTGCTAGGACAAACGATATTGATATTTTTCCAAGATCTGATTTTTCGATTTATTAACCATTTATCAATACTAAATGATTTAGTTTTGTAAAAATTTTTCTTTTTCCAAAGAGCGTCTTTGTTGTAGTTATCGTAATGATTAAGTCCAGTGATAGGCCACATATCACAAAGTGTCCATACTATAGGCTTATTTATTTTACTAATGTCTTCAATTGATAATAATTCATTTATCCATGTTAAATGGATTATGTCGTAATTAGAATTATTTATCTTTTTCCATAATGGGTATGAAAAGAGTGAAGGACTTTTAAAACTATTAATTTTTTTTTTTTCAAATTTTCTACTATGACGATTTATTTTTTCTTTAAAACTTTCAAAATAATCTAAATTTTTATCTTTAATCTTAAATAAATGAGAACATTTTATTTTTTTCTTTTTTATAGATTTAAATAATTT
>CACORY010000034.1 GCA_902629695.1 uncultured Pelagibacteraceae bacterium
AAAATAGTTGAAATAGCTTTAAAAAAAAAAATTAATGTGATTACCCCAAATAAAGCATTAATAGCTAAACATGGTGATAATCTATCTAAATTAGCTGAAAAAAATAAAGTTAACCTTGAATTCGAGGCATCTGTTGCTGGTGGCATTCCAATTCTTCGAACAATTAAAGAGGGGTTAGCTACAAATAAGATTAATAAAATTTATGGAATATTAAACGGTACAACAAACTATATTTTATCCGAAATGGAAAATAGTCAAGAGTCATTTAGTAAAGTTTTAGCAAAAGCTCAAAAACTTGGATATGCTGAACCTGGTAATCCTAAATTAGATTTAAATGGTTTTGATGCGTTTGCGAAAGTAAGAATCTTATCAGCTTTAGCTTTCAACAATAGAATCTCAAAAAATAAATGTATAATGGAAGGAATTCAAAATATTGAATTGAAAGATATCAAAATTGCTAATCAATTAAATTTAAGAATTAAATTATTAGGTATTTCTGAAATAATAGATAATAAATTATTCGAAACTGTCCATCCTTGTTTAGTAAGTAAAAATACATACATTGGAAATGTTAACGGTGTAATGAATGCTGTAATTACTGAAGGTAAACCTGTAGGAAACAGTGTTTTGCAAGGAGAAGGTGCTGGTCCGGGTCCAACATCTTCTTCATTACTATCAGATTTATTATCTATTTTAAGAGGAAATATAAAATATCCTTTTGGTATTGCTTTTAAAAATAGAAAATCAATTAAACCTTTTAATAACGATGTCTACTCAAATTCTTTGTATATAAGATTTGAAGTTAAAGACAAACAAGGTGTACTATCTTATATAACAAATCGTTTATCTAAATATAAAATTTCTGTAAAAAGGATAATTCAAACTCCAGATAAAAAAAGTAAAAGTGCAACAATTGTAGTAATCACCCATAAAACAACAGAAATAAATGTGAGAAATTGTTTATCTATTTTTAAGAGAAATAAAAATATATTTAAAACTCCAACATTGATAAGGCTTTATAATTAAACTAATACAAGTTTTGCGCTGCTATCATTGTAAATATCATAGGTAATGATAAAATAGTATTCACTCTGGAAATAATCATAGCTGTTCTAGCAGATTTAATTTTTTGCTCTGGTTCACAATCTTTAATACCTAAAGCTCTTTTTTGATTAGGCCAAATTACAAACCAAACATTAAATGCCATAATTAATCCTAGCCACATACCTATACCAATAGCTGTATGTTTTGGTATACCTGAACCAACACTTAATGTGATAGCATCATATAAATATCCATTTAGTAAAGCTAAAATTAATCCTGATATTATTGTGAACAAGGCTGCCCATCTAAAATAAAACAATGCAGCTGGTGCAATAACTTTACCAATTGCAGGTTTTAGATCATCTGGTATTTTTGACATATTTGGTATTTGTATAAAATTAAAATACCACAATAAACCAATCCACATTATTGCAACGGTTACATGTACAAATCTACACAGCCAACTCCAAAATAGATTATCAAAAGCAAAACCTCCATTTAAAAAGAATAATACTAAAAATAATAATATTGTTACGGAGAAAGAAGCATGAACTGTTTTTGAAAGAGACGATAATATTTTGTACATATATTAAATTTATATATCAAAAAAGAAATTAATATAATATAATTTTCTCTTAAATTAAAAATTAAACTTATTATTATGAACTTTACTTTACCAAAACTTGACTACAACAAGGATGCATTATCACCAATTATGTCAGAGGAAACTTTAGATTTACATCACGGTAAACATCATCAAACTTATATTACTAATTTGAATAATTTTATTAAAGATACCAATATGGCCAAAATGTCACTAGAGGAAATTGTTATAAAAAGCTCAAAAGATAAATCGATGGCTGGAATTTTTAATAATTCAAGCCAGCACTGGAATCACAATCTTTTCTGGAAATGTATGAAACCAAATGGTGGGGGAAAAATTCCACCTAAACTTGAAAAAAGAATAATTTCAGATTTTGGAAGTGTTGATAAATTCAAAAATGATTTTAAACAAGCTGGAATAACTCAATTTGGTTCAGGATGGTGCTGGCTATCAATTAGTAATGGCAAACTTGTTGTTACAAAAACACCTAATGCTGTCAATCCAATTATTGAAAATATGAAACCTATTTTAGGATGTGATGTGTGGGAACATTCTTATTATATAGATTTTAGAAATAGAAGACCTGAATATTTAGATAAATTTATTGAAAACTTAATAAATTGGGAATTTGTAGAATCTTTGCTTGATTAGTTTGTAGTATTTTTTATTTTACGAGCA
>CACORY010000035.1 GCA_902629695.1 uncultured Pelagibacteraceae bacterium
AATCTAAAGTTGACGGTTATCGGGCAAGGTCTGCATATAAATTAATAGAAATTGATAAAAAATTTAAAATTTTTAAAAACAAAATGACAATTTTAGATATAGGTGCGGCACCAGGAAGCTGGTCTCAATATGTGAGTAAAATTATTACTAATGGTAAAATTATTTCAGTTGATTTGAAGAAAATGGAAAAAATAAATAATACAATTCAAATAATTGGAGATTTTACAAATCTAATTATCCAAGATCAAATTAAGAACAAATTAACAAGTAAAGCCGAAGTCGTTATGTCTGATATGGCAGTTAATACAACAGGAGTTAAAAATTTAGACTCCATTCAAACAGGTGAATTGTGTAAAGAAGCAATGATATTTTCAAAAGATGTAATATCTCCTGATGGTTTTTTTATATCAAAGATATTTATGGGAAGTTCATTTAATGAAATTGTCGCACTTGGAAAAAAAATTTTTAAAGAAGTAAAGGTTTTTAAACCTCAATCAAGTAGGAAAGAGTCAAAGGAAAGCTTTATAGTTTGTAAAAATTTAAGATAGTCTCTTTTAAATTTTAAGGAATCATATATAAATGATTATGGTTCCTATAAAAGAAGCACTTACCTTTGATGATGTTACACTTACACCAAAGTATTCAGAAATCTTACCATCTGAAGTTGACACTAGTATAATATTAACAAAATTTTTAAAATTAAAAATTCCACTACTTTCATCAGCAATGGACACTGTAACAGAAAGTAAAATGGCAATTGCAATAGGTAAAGCTGGTGGTTTGGGTGTCATTCATAGAAATTTAGATATAAAAAAACAAGTTTTGGAAATTAAGAAAGTGAAAAAACAAAAACTACCAGTAGGAGCTGCAGTAGGGGCTGGACCAAATGAATTTAAAAGGGCTTTGGCTATTTTGAAAGAAAATGTTGATATGATAGTAGTTGATACCGCTCATGGACATACAAAAAAAGTATCTGAAATAATTCGTTTGATTAAAAAAAATAAAAGTAAAAAAACAGCTTTATGTGCAGGTAATATTGCGACTGCTGAGGCTGCAAAATTTTTAAATAAACTTGGTGTCGATATAATTAAAGTCGGAATAGGACCAGGCTCAATTTGTACAACGAGATTAGTTGCAGGTATTGGTGTACCTCAATTAAGTGCAATTTTGGAAGTAAGAAATGGAATAAAAAATAAAAATTTGAAAATAATATCTGATGGGGGAATTAAATATTCTGGAGATTTAGCAAAAGCTTTTGCAGCTGGTGCAGATGCAGTGATGATCGGATCTTTGTTTTCTGGGACGGATGAAACTCCAGGAAAGTTGATAAAGAAAAATGGAAAATTATATAAAACTTTTAGAGGAATGGGCTCAGTTGGAGCAATGAACAAAGGTTCAGCAGATAGATATTTTCAATCAAAACAAAAAGATGCATCGAAGTATGTTCCAGAGGGTGTAGAAGGACTTGCTAAATATAAAGGAAAAGTTTCAAATATTATCTTTAAATTAGTTGGAGGATTAAGATCATCCATGGGTTATCTTGGATCTAAACAAATAAAATTTTTAAGAGATAAACCAAAATTTGTTAAAATTACTAAAGCTGGATTTTATGAGAGCATGGTCCATAATGTTGATATTATTAAAAATGATAATAAATACTAATGAATAGAATATTGAAACACTTATTATTTTTTTTCTTTTTAATTAATTTTTTTAACACAGCCTATTGTAGCGAGTATTTTAAAAAGGGCGTTGAGTTGTTTAATAATAAAAAGTATGAAGACGCAAAATTTATGTTTGAAAGAAGTATTGTTTTTGATCCAAAAAATTCTAATTCTTATTTATATCTAGCTAAAATTTACAATCACCAAGATGATAAAAGACTGGAGGAAAAAAATTTAGATACGACATTATTAATTGAACCTAAAAATGAAGAAGCTGTATTAATGTTAATGAAAATTGGTTTAGAAAAATCAAATTATTCAAAAGTTAAAGATTTATCAAAAACTTTTACAAAAATTTGTAAAAATTTATGTGATGAAAATAAAAAAATTTTAGAGACTCTTACAAATATTGAACCTAAAAATGAGTCTTGATAAGAGTTTAG